>JAHEYK010000086.1 GCA_023251625.1 Bacteroidota bacterium | reverse complement strand
GTGGAACTGCAAGAGGGGTAGCGGTTGGATTTTCCATGGGTAATAAAGGATATATCGGGACAGGAATGTATGGCTCTACAAATTATTTCCAAGATTTCTGGGAATGGGATCAAGCATCAGATGTATGGACACAAAAAGCAAATTTTATTGGTGCTGCAAGAGGAGATGCGGTTGGTTTTTCTATTGGCACTAAAGGATATATAGGAACAGGAGCAGATCCAGGGAATTATTATAATGATTTGTGGGAATGGAATAAAGCGACAAATGCCTGGACACAGGTGGCAAATTTTGGAGGTAGCACTCGCGATTGTTCTGTTGGTTTCTCTATTGGAACAAAAGGATATATTGGAACTGGTGAAGATGCCATTAATAACTGGGAGAAAGACTTTTGGGAATATACTCCTGATAGTACAAGCAGTATCAACGAGCCCACTCTCGAAAGTTTAATTTCCATTTCCCCCAACCCTTTCAGCAGTACAGCCGTAATAGAAATTAAGGATTCGGGATTTAGGAATAAGGATTTTAAAATGCAGATGTATAATGTAAATGGAGAAGTGGTGTTACAATCTCAAATTCTAACTCCTAAATCCTTAATTGAGCGAAGCGGTTTACCTGCCGGAGTTTATTTCATTCACCTCAGCTCTAAAGACCAAAGTGCAACCAAGAAAATCATAATTCAATAATATTTTTCCCATGAAAAAATCTTTCATCCCTTTTGCCTTCTGCCTTTTGCCTTTTGCCTTGTTAGCGCAGCCCAGCAGTTGGAACGCCCGCGGAGTCGGCGGCGGCGGTGCGCTATTCTCTCCCAGCATTAATCCTGCAAACACCAGCGAATATTACATCGCCTGCGATATGAGTGAGATGTTTCACACTACGGATTTTGGGGTTACCTATTCTCAACTTCCATTTTCACAATTTGTGGGCAATCATAATTCAAAGATGTGTTATACATCTACCGCTAATCTTTTGTACAGCATCAGCTATCCTGATCCCGCGCAAGTTGCCATTCCTGTAAAGAGTACCGACAATGGGGTCACCTGGACACCTCTTGCGGGAAATCCTGATCCGAGCTCGGATGTTTATACGATCGATGTGGATTACGCAAATCCTTTGCGTGTCATTATTTCTTTTTACGGAGATGTTTGGTTTTCAAGCAACGGGGGAACTACATTTACCAAGATACATACCTGCGTAAATGCCGGCTCCGGGAATATTGTAGGAGGAGTTTTTTGGGATGCACAAAATATTTACATCGGCACCAACGATGGGCTGCTTGTCTCCATCAATGGAGGCGGATCCTGGGCGAATGGTACTTTGACCGGAATTCCTGCCGCGCAGGCAATTTTTTCTTTCACCGGAGCAAAAGTGGGAGCCACCACAAGATTTTTCTGCACTACCGGAACTGCTGCGAGCATGTATGTTGGTTTAGTTGGAAGTGATTATAGTGGTTTTCTTGCCGGAGTTTACTCCTGTGATTTTGGTGCAGGCAACTGGGTTTCTAAAATGAGTGGTATTACATTGGGTACCGATGAGATCATGTATGTGGACATGGCACAGAACGATATCAATACCGTTTACCTCGCAGGAAGCCGCAGCTCTTTTCCCGAGATCATGAAAAGTACAAATGCAGGAGGCTCGTGGGCGCAGGTATTTAACACCGCGAATAATCAGAACATCATCACCGGTTGGAGCGGTAGCGGTGGAGACAAAGACTGGAGCTGGGGAGAATGTCCTTTTGGTTTTGATGTTTGTGCAACAGATAAGAACGTAGTGATCTTTGGCGATTTCGGATTCTGTCATAAAACAAATGATGGAGGAACAACGTGGAAACAAGCGTATGTTGACCCTGCCGATCAGCATCCGGCAAATGCGGCAACTCCCAAGAAAGCCAGCTACCACAGCATAGGAATGGAAAACACCACATGCTGGCAGGTATTTTTTATGAAAGCTGCCAATAATATGTGGGCAAGTTATTCCGACATTGGAGGAATTCGTTCCACCGATGGAGGAACATCCTGGTCTTTTAATTATACTGGCAACTCAGTGAATTCAACGTACAGAGTTGCGCAGGGAGCCAACGGAACTTTGTATGCCGGGACGAGTAACATTCATGATATGTACCAAAGTACACGCCTCGCTGATGCACAGCTTGATGCTGCGGATGCAAATGGAAAAATTGTTTACTCAACAGATAACGGATTGACATGGGCTCAGATTCATTCATTCGGTCACCCCGTGTTTTGGGTGGCGCTTGATCCGAATACACCCAACCGTGCGTATGCAAGCGTGATCAATCATGCCGGATCAGGAGTTTCAGGAGGTGTCTATCGCTGCGATAATCTGAATGCTCTTGGTGCATCTACCTGGACACTTACTCCAACTCCTCCGCGTACAGAAGGACACCCTGCCTGCCTGGTGGTTTTGAACGATGGCAAACTGGTTGCAACATTTTCCGGAAGACGTACTAATGTTTTCACGCAAAGCTCCGGTTGTTATATCTATGACCCCGCTGCAAACTTATGGACGGATGTATCACATGCCGGAATGGATTACTGGACAAAAGATATTGTGGTTGATCCTAACGATGCAACACAAAACACCTGGTATGTGGGCGTATTCAGCGGATGGGGCGGGGCTCCCAATGGTTTAGGAGGATTGTACAAGACCATTAACCGAGGCACTTCTTGGACAAAACTTACCGGATCAACACTTGACCGGGTAACCTCCTGCACATTCAATCCGGGCAATGCGAATGAAATTTATCTCACTACGGAAACGCAAGGATTATGGATGAGCAGTAACATCAACGCGGGTTCTCCGGCTTTTTCAAATGTTGCGAGTTATCCTTTCCGCCAGCCGGAACGCGTGTTTTTCAATCCCGGCAATGCAAGTGAAATGTGGGTTTCCAGTTTCGGTAATGGAATGAAGATGGGAACACTGGGAGGGAACGGTGTTGCAGAATTTTCTTTGGAAGACCAAATTTCTGTTTATCCCAATCCTGCATCTTCCACCGTGAGCGTCATTGCGAGTCCCGATTTTATCGGGACGAAGCAATCTGATCTTTTTAACGTGTATGGTGAGGACGTAAAAAACCAGAAACTTGTATCGGGTATTAATGGGATCGATGTATCGGACCTGCCCAATGGAATTTATTTCCTGAAGGCAGGGAATGTCACAAAAAAAATAATGATCAACCATTAATAGCACTTATATGAAAAGGCACCTCTCTGTTCTTTCATCATTGTTCTTATCATTTTCATTGTTTGGTCAGACGAGCGTTTTCCACCTGAACATGGGCTCTCACAATGAAACCTCGGACCCCCTCAATTATTTATTCCTGCCCGACCATAACACGATGCGTGCCCTGGTAAAACAAATGGCCGATTCCATCATCGCTAAAAATGCAAAATGGAACATGCAGGTAGACGCAAACTTCATCCGTGGTACGCTGAAAAACGATACAGCCGCTTCAAATCCGAACGATATTCTTCAGTGGGCCGATGACCAGGCAAACATTGAAGTGGATCCACATAATCATTTTAATGCTTCTTCCAATCCATACAACTTTGCGGATCTCGCGCACCTACTTGACTCCTGCGGGTTTTCAGGGAAACGGAAAAATGTTGGAGGTTTTTTGTGGGATAGTACTGACTGGACAACTTCTAATGACCATTGGAATAAGTATGCGGCCGGTTTGAAGGGTAATACATTTCCGAGCTATACCTGGACGCCTACTGTGATCTGGGGCGCAGGTTCCACCCCGCCTCACACTAATGACATTGATGATCTTGGTTTATGGAGGCCTGCAGGAGCAACCTCCAAAGCCCAATTCAAAACCCATAATCCTAATGGAAATATTACAGTGATCGGCCACGGCTGCAACTGGGTCATCTTTGATACCACTTCCAATCCGCAATGGATCGTTAACGATATCAAAGCACACCTGGATTATTTTGCAAGCCAGTCTGTTACCAACAATACTTTCTACGTAGGAACGATCATGATGGATTTCAGGGATTTTACATCGGCCAACTATATCAATAAGGTGATGACTGTTATTAACGGATTGGCACCCTATGGTTCCTCCGGTACCGGACAGATCAGCTGGCAAACACTGACTGAGAAATACAACACGTGGATGGCAGCCCATTCCAACGTGACCGATTATTTTGAATTAGAATGTTCCAATGTTGCGCTGGGTGTTGAAGAAGCAAATAACTCTTCTGATGGAATTTCAATTTCTCCTAATCCCGCATCTTCCACCGTGAGCGTCATTGCGAGTGCTGATGCTCTGATCAGCACGAAGCAATCTCATATTATTAATGCTTTCGGACAAGAAGTGAAAATGCAAAATCTGGCGACAGGCAGGAATGAGATCAATGTCTCGGATCTTTCAAACGGAATTTATTTCCTGAGGATAGGCACCTTTGCTAAAAAAATTGTAATTCAGAAATAGAATTGCCTTGGCTCTCTCCCCTTTGGGGAGAGCGGGGAGTGGGGTGGGCCGTTAAACCGTCATTATTTCCTTCTCCTTTTGCTCCAGGTGCTTTTCTACTTTGGTGATGTATCCGTCCGTCATGATCTGAATTTTTCCTTCTGCTTCTTTTACTTCATCCTGTGTAAGGGCAGGTTTGGTTATTTTTTTTACGGCCTCATTTCCTTCCTGGCGGGCTTTGCGTATGCTTACTTTGGCATTCTCTCCTTCTGCTTTTGCTTTCTTCACCAGCTCTTTTCTGCGGTCTTCAGTAAGTGCCGGCACATTTATAATTACGGCAGTCCCATTGCTTCCGGGATTAAAACCCAGATTTGCAGCTTGTATCGCTTTTTGAATGGGCTCCAGCATATTTTTTTCCCAAGGTTGTACCATCAGTGTGCGTGCTTCAGGCGAACTCACATTCGCCACCTGACTCAGCGGAGTCATGTTTCCATAATAATCCACCCGAATACCATCCAACATAGATGGATTAGCTCTACCTGTCCGAACTTTTGTAAGTTCCGATTCAAGGTGAGAGATGGCTTTTTCCATCTGGTCTTTTGTTGTGTTTATAGCGGCTTCTGCAGTTGGGTTCATAGGGTGTAAATTTTATGTCTGCAAATGTAAAAAAGTGAGAGAGATAAAATAAAAAAGCCGAACTAAAATTAATCCGGCTGTTATTCCCCTCTCCTTTGGGAGAGGGGGCAAGGGGTGAGGTCTAACTTCCGCAGGCTTCGCAGCCATCCGGATCATCCAACGAGCAGGAGATCTGAGCCATGGCATCCTGAGGAGCGATAGTTGTTGCTGTGCTGGCTTGCTCAGTAGTATGATAAACCGCAGCTCTTTCTGCAGCAATTGTGTTTTGCGATGTTTCTTCCTGCACTCCGGGTGAAGCAGACTCAACACCAACAGCTACTGGGGCCGATTGTTTAAGTTGTGCCTGATCAACGGTAAATTTAATGGCATCCGTAGCCGCTTTGGTTCGGAGGTAATACATGCCTGTTTTCAAGCCTTTCTTCCAGGCATAAAAATGCATGGAGGTGAGTTTGCCGAAGTTTGCATTTTCAACGAACAGGTTGAGTGATTGGGACTGGCAGATATAGGCACCGCGATCAGCAGCCATGTCGATCACCGCTTTTTGTTTGATCTCCCAAACCGTTTTATAAAGTTCTTTCAGGTCTTGAGGAATTTCTTCAATGCCCTGTACAGAGCCGTTGCCGGCAATGATCTTATTTTTCAAATTGTCGTTCCAGAGTTTGCGCTTAACAAGGTCTTTCAAAAGATATTTATTCACCACCACAAATTCACCCGAAAGTGTTCTGCGCGTGTAGATGTTTGAAGTGAATGGTTCAAAACACTCATTGTTTCCAAGTATCTGCGAAGTGGAGGCAGTAGGCATTGGAGCGAGGAGCAATGAATTGCGAACTCCGTATTTTTTTACTTCTGCTTTCAGCTCGGTCCAGTTCCAGCGGGAAGAAGGGGTTACATCCCACATGTCGTACTGAAAAATCCCTTTTGACACAGGCGATCCTTCGTAGCTTTGGTATGCGCCTTCTTGTTTCGCCTGCTCTTTCGATTCAGTCATGCCGGCAAAGTAGATGGTCTCAAAAATTTCTTTATTTAATTTTCTTGCTTCATCCGATTCAAAGGGCATGTTGAGCATGACAAAGGTATCGGCAAGGCCTTGCACACCCAATCCGATCGGACGGTGCTTCATGTTGGAATTTCTTGCTTCAGGAACAGGATAATAATTCTGATCAATAACGCGATTGAGGTTACGCGTAGCTGAACGGGTTACATCGTATAATTTCTTGTGGTCAAATTCTCCGTTTATGACAAATCGTGGAAGAGCAATAGAGGCGAGATTGCAAACTGCCACTTCATCGGCAGAAGTATATTCAAGAATTTCGGTGCAGAGGTTGGATGATTTGATGGTGCCGAGGTTCTGCTGATTGGATTTGCGGTTAGCAGCATCTTTGTAAAGCAGATAAGGATTTCCTGTTTCTATCTGAGCTTCCATGATCTTAAACCAGATCTCCTGTGCTTTGATCGTCTTTCTGGCTTTCCCTTCTTTTTCATAGCGGGTATATAGTTCTTCGAATTTTTCTCCCCAGCTGTCAGAAAGTCCAGGTGCTTCGTTCGGACAGAAGAGCGACCAATCTCCATTCTCTTCCACACGTTTCATGAAAAGATCAGGGATCCAGAGTGCCAGGAACAGATCGCGTGCGCGGCCTTCTTCTTTGCCGGTATTTTTTCTCAGGTCTAAAAAGTCAAATACATCGGAATGCCATGGTTCGAGGTAAATAGCAAAGCTTCCTTTGCGTTTTCCTCCGCCTTGGTCTACATAACGGGCTGTGTCGTTGAACACGCGGAGCATCGGGATAATTCCGTTGGATGTTCCGTTTGTACCGCGGATATAGGATCCTGTTGCGCGGATATTATGAATGCTTAGTCCGATTCCTCCTGCGCTTTGTGAAATTTTAGCGCATTGTTTGAGTGTGTCGTAAATCCCGTCAATGCTGTCATCTTTCATCGTGAGAAGAAAGCAAGAAGACATCTGAGGTTTTGGAGTTCCTGCGTTGAAGAGAGTAGGAGTAGCGTGCGTGAACCAACGCTCACTCATCAGTGTATACGTATCAATAGCAGCGTCAATATCATTTTTATGAATGCCTATCGCAACGCGCATGAGCATGTGTTGAGGGCGCTCAGCAACCTGTCCGTTCAGTTTTAAAAGATAAGAGCGCTCCAGTGTTTTGAATCCGAAATAATCATAACCAAAGTCGCGGTCGTAAATAATTGTGGAGTCAAGCACTTCCGAATTTTTTTGGATGATATCATATACATCATCTGCGAGAAGCGGAGCCTTTTTTCCTGTTTTAGGATCGATGTAGGTATAAAGTAACTCCATTGTTTTAGAGAACGACTTCTGTGTATTCTTGTGCAGGTTGCTTACTGCAATGCGCGATGCGAGAATGGCGTATTCAGGATGCGTGGTGGTAAGCGATGCAGCTACTTCAGCAGCCAGATTATCCAATGCAGAAGTAGTAACCCCGTCATAAATTCCTTCTATCACTTTCATCGCAACCTTTACAGACTCCACCGTGGGGTCAAGTCCGTAACATAATTTCTGGATGCGTGCGGTGATCTTGTCAAACTTTACTGATTCTGTTTTTCCATCTCTTTTTACTACATACATGTGTTGATTAAGTGTTAAATAGTGAGTGTTTGTATGATAACAATAAGTTAATTTCTGGCCTGTGTTTTAGAAGAGATAGCTATTCCACGTACATTGTACTCAATTGCCGTACAACGCACCTGGTCTAACTAGAATTCTTCGTTTAGAGAAAAAGTATTATCGACTTTGGATGATCGAACGCCCGCTTTTTGATATTCAGCCACCCGTTTTTCAAAAAAGTTTGTTTTGCCCTGTAACGATATCATTTCCATGAAATCAAAAGGATTTGTTGCATTGTAAATCTTCGGACAACCGAGTGCTACGAGCAAACGGTCTGCAACAAATTCAATGTACTGGCACATCATATCCGCATTCATGCCGATCAATTTAACAGGGATCGCATCGCGTACAAATTCACGCTCAATATCCACTGCACTCGTGATGAGCTCCTGTACCTGTTCAACCGGCAATTTGTTCTTTAATTTGGAATAGAGCAGGCAGGCAAAATCGCAATGCAGTCCTTCGTCACGTGAGATCAGTTCATTGGCAAAGCTGAGGCCCGGCATCAGTCCGCGCTTTTTGAGCCAAAAGATAGAACAGAAACTTCCTGAAAAAAAGATCCCTTCCACCGCAGCAAAAGCGATGAGGCGCTCTGCAAAGCTTCCGTTGCTGATCCAGCGCAAAGCCCATTGTGCTTTTTTGCCTACGCAGGGAACGGTATCCACCGCATGGAACAAATAGTTTTTATCTTTTTGGTCTTTAATATAAGTATCGATGAGCAAAGAATAGGTTTCAGCATGGATGTTCTCGATCATGATCTGGAAACCGTAAAAGCAACGTGCTTCGGGCCATTGTACTTCACTCATGAAGTTCACAGCCAGATTTTCGTTCACAATACCATCGCTTGCTGCAAAGAACGCCAGTACGTGACGGATGAAATGTTTTTCATCGTTGTTGAGTTTGTTCTCCCAGTCCTGAAGATCGGGGGAGAGATCAATTTCTTCTGCAGTCCAGAAACTTGCTTCTGCTTTTTTATACATCTCCCATATGTCCTGATGCTGGATAGGGAATAATACAAATCGGTCTTTGTTTTCTTGTAGGATGGGTTCGGTAGCGGTGCTCATGCGTATTTTTTTGAATTATATAGATAAAAAGTTCTTTTTAGAGGGCGAAAAACCCCGAACAGGGTCGGGGTTTTTTGTAAAACTATTTTGTGTGTTTCGTTGCTACAAATTTTTGTTTTTTTTCCCTGACTACGCAAGTTTTTCAATCAACATTTCAACTTAGTTATGAACAAAAAACTTTTTTGAAAAGATTTATGCAAAAATGTTTTGCAGAGTCAAAAAAATATTTAGTTCAACTAATTATTTAACACATATATCTTGCCCGGCAGCGATTTTATCACCCCTGAAAACTCAAGATTCAGCAAAAGAGCAGCCGTCCGGCTCATGGCAAGCCCTGAAGCATGACTTATATCATCTACGTGTGCTTTTTCTTTTTGTTTCAGTATGTTTACGAGTGCTTCTTCATCACCTGAAAGATGCCTGAATAATTCCTGTTGGGTTTGTTTCGGTTTTTTGCTTTCCAGATCCCAGTTCATGGCTTTGATCACATCTTCGACCGACTGCATCAGTACCGCTTTGTTTGCTTTGATGAGCAGGTTGCAGCCTTCAGAAGAAGGATCGTCTAAACGGCCCGGAACAGCAAACACATCCCGGTCGTAGGAGTTGGCTATTTCCGCAGTGATGAGCGCTCCGCTCTTCACGGTTGCTTCGATTACGATAGTGGCATCGGCAATGCCTGCCACAATGCGGTTCCTCCTTGGAAAATACTCCGGGTTCATCTTTGTATTGCTCATGAATTCAGTGGCAAGCCCGCCATTCTCGGTCATTTTTTCTGCGGTATTATAATGTTCAGCCGGGTAAAGATTATCCAGCCCATGGGCAAGAACGCCCACCGTGGGCAGATTATTTTTGATAGAAGCCCTGTGCGCGCAAATATCAATTCCGTAGGCAAGACCACTCATTATCAATACGTTATAAGAGGCAAAAGCCTCAACTAATTGTTCGCAGATCTTTTTTCCATAGGAAGTAGACCTTCTGGAGCCCACAATACTTACAATGCGTTCGGCATTGAGGTTCATATTCCCTTTTGTGTAAAGCATCACCGGACTATCAGCACATTCTTTCAGACGTTGAGGGAACTCAGTATCCGTAAAGAAGAGAGGCCTGATATTTTCTTTTTCGATGAATTTGACCTCCTCTTCGGCACGATCCAACGCATCTTTCTGAAGTTCACTGTTTGCAATGGAATCAGCCATCAAGCTACCTACTCCGGGAATTTTTTCCAAACGGGACCTCTTTTCGGCAAACACAGCTTCCGCGCTTCCGCAATAAGCAATGAGATTTTTAGCGGTGATTGAACCCACTCCGGGTAAAAGTGTGATACCTATGTTATATATGAGTGCGTTGCCTGACATCCTGCTCCTGTTTTCTATTTGCAAATATATACTTTTGCGACAGTAATTCCAAAAAGGGAGGGCAAAAATAATATAATGTCAGTACGGGCGCTCATAGTTTTTATTGCATTTATTCACGTTGGGTTTCTATTCGCTCAGGATGGAATATTGAAAGGAAAGATCACTGATGACAAGACAAAAGAGGCTCTAGGCGGAGTAAGCATTTACGTTGATAATATGGGGGCTGCTATTTCCAATGCGGAAGGAGTTTACGAGATCAAAGCCTCTGTTGGCAATCATCGTGTTGAATATAAATTTGTAGGGTATGCTGCAGCATCGCGCCCCCTAGTTATTAAAGAAGGCGAAACTTTTGTACTGGATATTACCCTTGCAAGTTCAGCCACCGAACTCGGTGTGATGGTAGTATCTGCCGGAAAGTTTGAGCAGAAACTGGATGAGGTCACGGTTTCAATGGATGTGTTGAAGCCCGCACTGATTGAAAATAAAAACACTACTTCAGTGGATGATATCATGCAGCAATGTCCTGGGGTCAATATTCTCGATGGGCAAGCCAATATTCGTGGAGGAAGCGGGTTCAGCTACGGTGCCGGGAGCAGGGTCATGGTTTTAGTGGACGATCTGCCTTTACTTACTTCTGATGCAGGAGATGTTAAATGGGGCTTTATCCCTGTAGAAAACCTCGAGCAGGTGGAAATAATCAAAGGGGCATCCTCTGTGTTGTTTGGTTCCTCTGCATTGAACGGTGTGATTAACTTTCGTACCTCTTATCCCAAAGATACTGCCCATACCAGCGTAAGCATTTCATCCGGATTTTATGACAAACCCAAACGATCAGAACTTATTTGGTGGGGAAACAAGGCACCAACTTACAGCAACACCTCCTTTTTTCATTCAAGGCAGATCAAGAACTTTGACCTTGTGATAGGGGGGAATGGTTTTTTTGACGATGGCTACCGGCAACTTGAAAAGGAACAGCGCGGTCGTTTTAACTTTGGCACGCGTTATCGGTTTCAAAAAATAAAAGGATTATCGGCAGGCGTGAATGGAAATTACATGGATGCACGCGGAGGGAATTTCATTTTATGGCAAACTGCGGACTCTGCCTACTACCCGCAAGGAGGTTCTATCCAGGAATATCACAACACACGTACCACACTGGACCCTTTCATTACTTATTTCACCCCCAATGGAAACAAGCATAGTTTGAGAACACGATTTTATGAGTCCAATAATAAAAACAATATGAATCAGGGAGCTGTTGCAGATGTTTGGTATGGAGAATACCAATTCCAGCTTCACCTTAAAAAGGACCTGACCATTACAAATGGAATAGTCGGAACAAGATCCACCGTGGCTTCAGATTCTGTTTACGGACATCATTTCAGCCAGAACATTGCTTTCTTCTCGCAGTGGGATAAAAAATTCAAGCGACTGATCATTTCTGCGGGAGTGCGCGGAGAATATTTTAAAGTAGATTCTGCCGAAACAAAAACAAACATCCATTTTGGGAAGGATACCATGAATATTCCGGTTCATCCTGTGTTCAGGGCAGGGATGAACTATCAACTTTTTTCATACACGCATTTGCGTGCTTCGTTCGGCCAGGGATACCGCTTTCCAAGCGTGGCGGAAAAATTTATCTCCACGCAAGTGAATGGGCTTACCGTTCTTCCCAATCCTGACTTGCAGCCGGAAACCGGATGGAACGCAGAGATAGGAGCGAAGCAGGAATTTAAAATTGCCGGCTTGCATGGATATTTAGATCTTG
>JAHEYK010000085.1 GCA_023251625.1 Bacteroidota bacterium | reverse complement strand
GTGATGCTAAAGAGTATTTAACGGAGGTCTATAATATGATGGGAGAGAAAGTGTATTCAAAAGAAAACTTCAAAATAAAAAATGAGATAGATATCTCCTCACAGCCTAATGGAGTTTATTTTGTGAATATAAGATCAGGAGAAGGTTTTTGTACGAGAAAAGTGGTTATTCAGAAGTGAGAAAAATACGCGCTCATCAATAAAAAAAACCTATAAGTTATTAGCTTATAGGTTTTTTTTAGTGTGGTACCCGGAGGGGGACTTGAACCCCCACACCTTGCGGCATACGCCCCTCAAACGTACTTGTCTACCAATTCCAACATCCGGGCAAGAACATGTAAAATGTAAGATGGAAGAGGCAGATGGGAAAACCAAATACATTCTTCACTTACAAAGGGACGCAAAAATAGTGATTTCTCAGTATGAGGAAATAATATTATTAGACACTAATTCCACTAAAACAATGGCATTTTTATTAGTGCTAATTAGTGTAATTCGTGGCTGTTATTTCAGGAATATATCTGCTTTAGACAACGGCCTTTCTTTTCCTCTCCATACAAAGTCCTTGAGAAAGTATTCTTTGGGCTTATAGTCGCTCATGGGAAAAAGCGTAGCATCCGGCTTTTTGAGGAAGGTTATCTTTTTTACAGCATTGTCTTTCACAAATATCATCAGATCACTGCAATCGGCTTTGTTGATACCGATATTTTTTTTGCCATCTTTTGCATAATATATCGTCTGCCCATTTCCTTCTACCAATATTTTTGCGAGCTTGTTATTTTTGAAATATCCGGTCATTTCTTTTCCTTTGATCTGGTTATATCGCCCTCCCGTTGAGTCCTTACCAACTAAAGTCAGATCGATCTTTTTGCCGGTATCCACCTTGGAAATAATAAATGCCATGTTTTTTAAGTATAGATTTTTTATTTCTCCACCGCTTGTTTTTATCTGAACCTGCTCTCCTGTAAGCTGATTTTGGTCAGACCATAACACGGGTGATTTATAAAGCCGCATCAGGGAGTCTTTGCCTGAATAAACAAGCGAGTCGCATTTCCCTTGAATGTCTGACCGGAAGAATTTGACCTTTCGGTAAGCATGCATTACCCTCCAGGTAACAGAGGTGTCTTTTACGTTTTTGTTATTTACAGGATGTTCATCTACAGCAAGGAGTGTATCCGCATGAAGGAAAAGGGTGTCTTTACCATAATATTGCTTAAGCAGGGTATGACCGGTTACGGTAGATGTTTCGAGTTTCCCGATATGAATTGCTTTATCTCCGGTAACGATGATGCTTTGTACGCTGTCGATAATGGAAACATGGCCGAATGCTTTACCTATATCCTTTGTTTTTTCGTAGTATATCGTATCGCCTTTCATTTTTTGCTGTTTGGTAATGATATAGGCATTTTTGCTGAACTCTGCGTTGTCATTGTCTGTATTGTACCATCCGCTTTCGCAATAAATAAAATCATTCTTACTTTTTATCTGTGTAGGCCCTGTAAAAAAAGCAGTATTGCTTCCTGAGCTGTAATTGAGCGTATCGCAGGTCATTACATACTGTGGATTGGTGAGCACCACATTTTTCTTAAAGGAAAAAAACTTTTTCTTAGGATTGTAATTCCCGTATTGGCTTACCAAGGTATTTTGTTTGCTCACGATGGTTCCACCGTTGGGGTAGGTAGCCACAGAAGTTGCCATATCGTAATATAAAAGTTCAGTTTGAAGGGTGGAACTTTTTTGAACGAAACGTATGTTTTTTTGAAGCTCTGCTACCCGGGTATTGCCATTGTATTTTAAATATTGCCCGTAAATATTTACTGAATCTCCTTGCTGAATTCGTACATTACTATAAGCATCCAATGTGTTGTTGGAGTAGAAGTAAGCACTATCGCAATACATGGTAGAATTTGCCTGTTTGAACTGAACGTTCCCGATCAATCGCTTTGCACCGTTGCCCAGTTTTTCGTCAAACAAAAGATCATCGGCATGAACGATCTCCACTTTGTTCTGGGCATACAAAGAGTATCCGGCAAATAGAACTGCAAAAAGTAAATTATATCTTAAAAATGATAACATATTAAGAGAGAGCAGTAATCCAAAATCAGACCAATATTCCCGATCGGTTAATGATCTGTTTACGGTCCGGGCCCACAGAGATCATTGTGATCGGCACTTTAATTTCCTTTTGTATGAACTGAATATATTCTTCCAGTTCCGAAGGAATGCTCTGGGCTAAATTCTGTAGATCAGATTTCCATCCTTTACAGTCTTTGTAAACAGGGGTAAGGGGGAAGGATGTGATATCGTAGGGCAGGAAATCGATCTTTTGCCCGTTGTAATTATAGTGAGTACATACTTTGATAGTATCGTGTCCACTCAATACATCCGCTTTCATCATGATCAGTTCTGTAACTCCGCTGATAGCTACGGCATATTTAAGTGCAGGCAGGTCCAACCATCCGCATCTTCTGGGCCTTCCGGTGGTTGACCCGAATTCGTTTCCTGATTTACGAAGAGCTTCGCCTGTTGCATCATTCAATTCAGTAGGGAAGGGGCCGCTCCCTACGCGGGTACAGTAAGCTTTGAATATACCGATAACGTTTCCAATTTTATTAGGAGGAATTCCAAGTCCGGTGCAGGCGCCTGCACAAACGGTGTTTGAGGATGTCACAAAGGGATAAGAGCCAAAATCAATATCGAGCAAAGAGCCTTGAGCGCCCTCAGCCAGGACAGATTTTTTTTCAGCAAAAGCATGATTCAGATAATTTTCCGTTTCAATGCATTTGAATTGCTTTACGGTTTCGATACCATCAAACCAGGCAGGTTCATGTTCTTTCAGGTCGTATTTGAAATCATACAATCCTAAAAGCTGTTTGTGTTTTTCAACCAGGAAATCATATCTCTTTTTGAAATCAGGGGAGAAGATATCGCCAACGCGCAGTCCATTCCTTCCGGTCTTGTCCATGTAAGCCGGGCCAATTCCTTTCAGGGTAGAGCCGATCTTCTCTTTTCCTTTGGATGCTTCACTGGCGGCATCGAGCAACCGGTGTGTGGGAAGGATAAGATGAGCACGTTTTGAAATGAAAAGATTTTTTTGAGGTTTTGCACCCAGTTTTTCAAGAGCCAGGATCTCCTTTTTGAAAACCATCGGATCGATCACGACTCCATTGCCGATAATATTTACAATGTTTTCGTGAAATATTCCGGAGGGAATAAGATGAAGAACGTGCTTGAGGCCATTGAATTCAAGGGTATGACCGGCATTAGGGCCACCCTGAAAACGGGCAACAATATCGTACTTTGGGGCAATTACATCGACAATCTTTCCCTTGCCTTCATCACCCCATTGGAGTCCTAAAAGGACATCTGCTTTCATATATTAAAGTAGGCAGTAAACGGTACGCAGTAGGCAAAGGAAAAACAGGCAACCAAAAGATTGCCAACTGCTTACTGCCTATTGCCTACTGGATATTTCTTACGCGTCCTTGCGGCTAGTGCGGATTTCCTGCACTTCGTTACGCATATCCTGGCAGGCTTTTTTTACATCCTGAAGGTGTTTGCGAACGCGGGTTCCTGCAGCGTTGTTTCCGTTGTAGAATTTTTGCACGTCAGCTTCCATGTTGGTTACCAGTGCTTTGAGTGTTTCGTACTTTTGCATAGTTGTTGGTTTATTATGTTGTTGTTTGTTTATTAATTAACTACTGCGACATTATCTGTCGTATATTCTCCTTTTTCTAGTTTCACTTTGATCTTGGAAAAACAGTCAACGGTATAATTAACATCTTCAAGGGTGTGAACAGCCGTAGGTATTAGTCGCAGGATCATCATTCCTTTTGGAATGATAGGGTATACCACAATTGAACAGAAGATGTTGTAATTCTCTCTGAGATCAAATACGATATTAGTTGCTTCAGGTATAGTTCCTTTCATGTAAACAGGAGTTACGCAGGTGTTTGTATCTCCTATGTCAAAACCGGCCTTTATCAAGCCGCTTTGAAGTGCTTGGGTGATGGTATGTAATTTTTCCCTGTATTCCGGGTGGTTACGCATTAGTTCAAGGCGTTTCAGTCCCCCTACAACAAGTGGCATAGGAAGTGACTTCGCATACACCTGGGATCGCATATTATAGCGCAGGTATTCAACAATGTGTTCTTCGCTGGCTATAAATCCACCGATCATGGCAAATGCTTTTGCAAAAGTTCCGAAGTAAACATCAATTCCGTCCTGACATCCTTGTTCTTCACCGGTGCCACCTCCGTTCTTACCCATAATTCCAATACCATGTGCATCATCTACAAAAAGGCGGAATTTGTATTTCTTTTTCAGTGCGACAATTTCTTTCAATTTCCCCTGGTCGCCACGCATACCGAATACTCCTTCCGTAATTACAAGAATGGCTCCTCCGCTCACTTCCACCACTTTTTTGGCGTGTTCTAATTGCTTTTCAAGGCTTTGAATATCGTTGTGCGTATAAGCAAATCTTTTTCCAAGGTGGAGGCGAACACCATCAACAATACAGGCATGCGATTCTGCGTCATAAACGATCACATCACGTCTGTCAACCAAACAATCGATGGCCGAAACCATTCCGGGATATCCATAATTTACAAGAACTGCATCCGGTTTTTTCACAAATGCCGCTAATTCGCTTTCAAATTGCTCATGAAAATTAGAATTACCAGACATCATTCGGGCCCCCATAGGAAGGGCAAGTCCGTATTTTTCAGATGCTTCTTTATCCACTTTTCTTACTTCCGGATGATTTGCTAATCCCAAATAATTATTCAAACTCCATATAAGTTGTTTTTTTCCTCTGAAAATCATTTTATTGCTGATCTCACCCTCCAGTTTAGGGAAAGAAAAGTAACCATGCGCCACTTTTGCATATTGACCAAGTTGACCTCGGTTTTCTTTTATTTTGTCAAATAAATCTCTCATTTATGAGTTTATTGATACCAAAATTAATCAGAATTTCAATGTAAAGGTATAAATTTTTGAAATATTGCGAACAAATTAACAATTCACAATAAAAAGCTATCTTTGCACTCCATTTTAAGCAAGGTGAAAACCGTAGGAAAAATAGCAGGTTTGACGTTGATTTTTTGCATGGTGATGTTATCGTCATGCAGTGAATACAACCGCCTTTTGAAAAGTACAGATTACACCAAAAAATACGATGCTGCCATAAAGTATTATGAGAAAAAGGAATATTCAAAATCTCTTGCCTTGTTGGAAGAGCTGGTGAGTGTTTACCGTGGAACTTCAAAAGGAGAAAAGATCTTGTATTATTATGCCTACGCTACTTATGCAGTAGGTGATTATATTTTAGCCGGATATCATTTCAGCAATTTTATAAAGACCTTCCCTGCAAGCGACAAAAAAGAAGAGTGTGCTTTTATGAATGCCTATTGCTATTATCTTGAATCACCCCGGTACAGCCTGGATCAGTCGGATACAAAAAGCGCCATTAAAGAATTGCAGTCATTTATTAATAAATATCCCGACAGTAAAAGAAAGGAGGAGTGTAATAACCTGATCGCAAAACTCCGCGGCAAACTGGAACAAAAATATTATGAGATATCGAAACAATATTTTTTTCTGGATGATTACAAGGCAGCCATCACTTCGTTTGACAACGTATTGAAAGATTTTCCGGATACGAAATACCGGGAAGAATTGATGTATCTCAGTATAAAGGCAAGCTATGTGTATGCAAGCAAAAGCACCTTGAATAAAAAACCGGAACGACTAAAATCTACCATTGATGCATATAATAAGTTCATCAGCTATTTTCCGGAGAAGAGCCGATATTTTAAAGATGCTGAAGGGTATTTTAGTGCAGCTAAAAAGCAACTGGAAAATACACAAACACAATAATAAATAACAGCTATCATGGATTACAAAAAATCAAACGCAGAGACAAACACAGTTACACGTGACCTGAGGGAGTACGAAGCAAAAACAGGCAACCTGTATGAATCTACTGTAGTTGTTGCAAAACGCGCTAACCAGATCAACCAGGAAGTGAAAGAAGAGCTCACCAACAAACTTGCCGAGTTTGCTTCTCATACGGATAACCTCGAAGAGATCTTTGAGAACCGCGAGCAGATCGAAGTGTCAAAATATTATGAGCGTCAGCCTAAGCCTCACGCCATAGCGATCCAGGAATTTATGGATGACAAGATCTACTACAGAAATCCTGCAAAGGGATCGAAGAGTTTCTAAAACGACTGAGGATAAGGTTGAGGTTAAGGAACAAATAGTATTTCCTCGATCTCAACCTTAAACCTTATCCTTGTGCCATGCTTGCTGGGAAAAATATTCTATTGGGCGTTACCGGCAGCATCGCTGCGTATAAAAGCGCTTTTCTTACCCGTTTATTTGTTAAGGCAGGAGCCAATGTTAAAGTGGTGATGACACCGGCCGCTAAAGATTTTATTACTCCGTTAACTCTTTCTACGCTTTCTAAAAATCCTGTTTATTCTGAATTTACCTCAGGCGATCAGGGTGAATGGAACAACCATGTGGATCTGGCTTTGTGGGCAGACGTTATTCTAATTGCGCCTGCCACTGCGGATGTGATCGCTAAAATGGCAAACGGGATTTGCGATAACCTTTTACTTGCAGTTTATCTTTCAGCAAAAAGTACAGTGTTTGTGGCGCCTGCTATGGACTTAGACATGTTTCAGCATCCGGCAACGAAGGCAAATTTGAAAAAACTTGATTCATTCGGAAATATAATTATCCCTCCTGATAATGGAGAACTTGCCAGCGGATTAACCGGCGAAGGCAGAATGGCTGAGCCGGAGGCCCTGGTGCAATTTTTATCTGATCATATAAAAAAAAACCTGCCTGCCGGCAGGCAGGATCTCCCGCTAAGCGGTAAGAAAGCTTTAGTAACTGCCGGTCCTACTTACGAAGCAATTGATCCTGTTAGATATATTGGAAATCATTCATCCGGTAAAATGGGATTTGCCATGGCTAAGGCATTAGCGGATCAAGGCGCTGAGGTTACACTTGTATGCGGGCCTAATTCTCTCTCTCTTGCTAATAGTTCTATTAAAAGGATTGATGTTGTTTCTGCTGATGAAATGTATCGGGAATGTTTAAAACAAGCAAAGCAAGCTAATATCATTGTGATGGCTGCTGCCGTAGCAGATTTTAAACCGGCTACAAAGGGGAAAGAAAAAATTAAAAAAGAAAGCGGACTGACTGAAATCAAACTCATTCCCACAAAAGATATTCTCGTGGAACTTGGCAAGAGGAAAAATGGCAGTCTATTGGTCGGTTTTGCACTTGAGACTGAAAATGGACTGGAAAATGCCCAAAAGAAACTGTACAATAAAAACCTGGATTTGATCGTTCTCAATTCTCCAGCGGGATTTTTTCATGATACGAACAAAATAACTATTATTGACAAAAGAAATACCCGAAAATTTGAATTGATGAGTAAACAGGATGCAGCCAGGGAAATAGTAAAAGAGATTGTTAAAAAAAAAGTAAAAAGTAAATAATATAATGCGCATCAATTTTCATTTATTTTTCTTTTTGCCTATTGTATGCTGTTTGTTAGCTACTTCCTTATTTTCACAAGAACTAAATTGTGCGGTGCAGGTCATCTCTCCGCAGTTACAGACTTCTGCCGATAAAAAAATATTTCAGACGCTACAGCAAGCCATTTATGAATTCATGAATAACCGTAAGTGGACGAACGATGTATTCCAGCAAGATGAACGTATTGAATGTAGTATTGTGATTACAATAACAGAAAAACCATCTATTGATCAGTTTAAAGGCAGTATTCAGGTGCAGGCGCGGAGACCTATCTACAAGTCATCCTATAATTCACTTATCTTAAATGTACTTGATAAGAATCTTGCTTTCAATTATGTGGAGTATCAGCCCCTGGAATTTTCAGAAAGTACATTTATAAATAATCTGACATCCATGATGTCTTACTATGCATATCTCATCATAGGAACAGATTATGACAGCTATTCTCTTGAGGGTGGATCGCCTTATTTTCAGAAAGCGCAGACCATCGTATCAAATGCTCAAAATGCCGCTGAGAAAGGGTGGAAATCATTTGAAGACAATCAGAACCGTTATTGGATCGTTGAGAACATGCTTAATGCAACATTTAAACCGATGCGGGAGTGCATGTATAAATATCACCGTCTGGGTTTTGATGCTATGTCGGCCGACCTTACATCAGGAAGAGCTGCAGTGCTTCAGTCGCTTGAGATCCTTAAAAAGGTGCATGAAATAAAACCCACTTCCTACACTATGCAGCTTTTTTTCCTTGCCAAATCCGATGAGGTTGTGAATCTTTTCACATTAGCTGAGCCCGGTGAAAAGACCCGAGTAATGGAGTTGCTAAATACCATTGATCCTGCCAACAACACCAAGTACAACAAGATCAATCAAAGAGAGTAGGATAGGGTGAAATAAAAAAGCAGATGTAATTTCTTACACCTGCTTCTCATTTTAATTTCAAGATATTTTTAACGCACCCCGTGCATCATCTTCTTAAGGGTAGGAACTAGTGCGAATAACAGCAAAGAAGCCATTCCGCACAGCACTACGAATACCATAAAGAATTCGAACAGGTTGTGGATGGCAAAGCCTGCAAAGGTGGCGTAGTTAATGCTTATTTTGCTTTCAGCAAGTTTAGTAAGCTGTTCTGCAGTAGGTGTAACTGCTTTGTCAAGTACGGCCTGAAGATCAACACCGATCTCTTTTGCTTTAGCAAATTGTTCACCGGTAGCAGGTAAGATGGAGCCCAATGTTCCGGCAAGCGCATAACCCGATGCATTTGATAGGAAAAACACACCGAACAAAAGAGATGCAAAACGTTTAGGAGCCAATTTCCCAACAAGTGAAAGGCCGATTGGTGAGAGGCAAAGTTCGCCAAGAGTTTGAATAAGATAAAGAAGTACAAGCCATTTTACTGCAAGCAATCCGGAGGTGCCAAGATCTTTTACATTGAAAGCAATGATGAAATAGCTGAGTGCAATGAGCAGAAGCCCCATGGCTTGTTTAGCAGGAGAAATGGGTTCTTTGTCATTCGCACGTAGTTTATCCCACAACAAACTGAAAGGTACGGCCAGTATTACCACAAAGAGCCCGTTGAAGATCTGCACCATGGAAGGTGGCATGTTCCAGCCAAAAAAGTTTCTGTCAGTTTGGTTGTCTGCAATAAATGTAAGGGACGATCCCGCTTGTTCGAAAGCGGCCCAAAAGAAAATGATAAAAAAGGATACGATGTAAATGACCAGGATGCGTTCGCGCTCCACTTTGGTTAATGAGCTGTCAGAAATAATCAATCCGGCAAGTGTAAGTCCGCTGCCGTAGATGAGTGAGTAAATATAATTCTGCCCGAATACAAAATGAAAAGTAGTCCCCAGACAAAGGAATGCCAAGCCAGCAACTGCAAGCGCTGTGTTAGAAAAATTTGCTTTTTGTGATTCTCCTTCTTCGAAATCAGAAGATACATTTCTCGAAGGCAGATCCCCGATCGCTCTTCCTTCTGGTGTGATCACGTATTTATCTTTAAGAAGGAAAAAAGTCACCGTTCCTATAAGCATGGCGCTTCCGGCGGCAAGAAATCCCCATTTGAACACAAAGACATCTCTCACACCCGCAGCATCCACGTGATCGCCTATCATAGGGCAAATAAATTGTCCGAGGAAAGCCCCGCAATTAATACCCATGTAGAAGATAGTGAAGGCTGTATCCAATTTGTTTTTTTCCTGTTTAGGATAAAGACTGCCCACCATGCTCGAAATATTAGGTTTGAAGAAACCATTGCCCAAGATGATCACACCCAAAGCAATATAAAGCAGCGTTCTGGCAAATTCCAGATTACCGCTAAATAGGGAAGCACTTGCAAACAATGTAAACTGCCCAATTGCCATTAAGGTGCCGCCCAGCATAATGCAATAACGGTTTCCCAGAAATCTGTCGGAGACGAATCCGCCTAGCATAGGGGTGAGGTAGCAGAGCCCCAGAAACCCTCCGTATATAATTGAAGATTGTTCTTTACTGATCATAAGCGCGCTTACGATGAAAAGTGTCAATAAAGCACGCATTCCGTAGAAATTGAAGCGCTCCCACATTTCAGTGGCAAACAATACATAAAGTCCTTTTGGATGTCCTGGTTTTGTCTCAGTCATAGTTATTGGGGTTATGAAACACGAAGATAGAAAAATCCCTGTAGTCCGTTATGGAAGCAATATGAAAGATATCCTGTAATAGAATTTTGAAATTCAAAAAAAATCACTCTGTTACCGGAACGTTTGTTGTTGTTGTTCCTGTAGCGTCTTTTATCTCTATAGGAATGCCTCCGGTTACCGGCTTTGAAAGTGTGCTGTCAAAACCGATTCCATACAAATAGTAATGCCCCTTTTGTAGGCTCTCAAATTTATAATTTGCAGATGCATCTGCAGTTACGTTCGCATCGTAATTGGAAGGTGATTTGCCCGGAGATTCTGTAGCTCCATATTTTATATACACTACCGTACCCGGAATTGGCTTGGTATGATGCATCACCATTCCTTTAATGGTTGCTTTTCCTCCGGGACCTTCCTTTGTGCAAGAAAAGAGGAGTGTTGACAACAGGAAGAGTGAGAGGTATTTTTTCATCCGTGTGAATTCTATGCGAATATACAAATTTAATTTCTGATTTCAAAAAAATTGCGTTAAAGATTATTTAACACAAAATTTGTGAGCATATTGTATAAATGCAGTCGGGTAGGCCCTCCTGAAATACTATGGGCCTTATCGGGATAAGCAAAAAAGTCAAACTGCTTGTTTGCTTTTACCAGTGCTGTGACCATTTCCATCGAGTTTTGAAAATGTACATTGTCATCGGCAGTACCATGTACAAGCAAGAATTTCCCTTTAAGTTTTTCTACAAAATTAATAGGTGCATTTTCATCATACCCTTTGGCGTTATCCTGAGGCAAGCCCATATAACGCTCGGTATAAATACTGTCGTAGTATCTCCAGTTGGTAACGGGGGCTACGGCCATTGCCATTTTGAATACGTCTGAGCCCTTCATGATGCAGAGTGAGCTCATATATCCACCGTAACTCCAACCCCAGATGCCGATGCGCGATTTATCAACGTAGGGTAGGGTGCCTAAATATTTTGCCGCATCTATCTGATCTTCGGTTTCAAATTTTCCCAGCTGCTTATAGGTGCAATTTTTGAATTTGGTTCCTCGTCCTCCGGTACCCCTGTTGTCTACCGAAACAATGATATATCCCTTTGAACAAAGCATTTGATCCCATAAATAATCCCTGTCCCAGGTATTATTCACGGTATTTGCACCCGGGCCGCCATACACAAACATAAGTACCGGATATTTTTTCTTCTCATCAAAGTTCTGTGGCAGCATTTTCCATGCATTCAGTTCCGTACCATCCGGAATTTTTATTTTGAAAAATTCTTTTGTAGTGAGATTATAGTCTGCGAGTTTTTTCTGTAATACAGAGTTATCTTCGAGTGTACGCACTAAAGCCCCATCCGCTGTATAAAGGGCAAATAAAGGCGGGTGGTTTGCGTCTGAATGGTTCAGGATGTAATAGGTGTACGTAGCATTAAAATCAGCTCCGTCCGACCCGTTCATGGAAGTCATTTGCTTCGAATTGGATCCATCAAGTTTACAGGAGTATAAGGTTTTGTCTGTTGCGGAAATCTGAGAGGAAGTATAAAATACATTCTGAGTTTTTTCGTCATAGCCAAGGAATCGCAGCACATCCCAGTTTCCTTTTGTTATTTGATTTACCAATACGCCATTCATATCATAGAGATACAAATGATCGTATCCATCCTTGCTGCTGCTCCAGATCAATTGTTTTCCATTTGCAAGAAAAGTAAGATTATCAGCAACTTCCACATAAGTATCGCTGGTTTCGGATAGAATAACTTTTGTTTTTCCTGTATTTGCATCCGCAATAAGGAGCTCT
>JAHEYK010000157.1 GCA_023251625.1 Bacteroidota bacterium | reverse complement strand
GGAAGCATATTCATATCAATAAAAATGTCATGAAAAAAACAGTACTTATTTTTATTTCTGTTTTATTGTTTTTAGGAGGCTGCATGACCTCCGAAAAAGCGATGCGCAACGGTAATTATGATCTAGCCATCCAGAAAGCCATCAAAAAGCTGCGCAAAAACCCGAACAAAATCAATGAAATAGTTGTGCTTGAAGGATCATTTACCCGGGCACAGCAAGCCGATTTCGAGCGCATTGCATTCATTCAAAAGGAAGGAAGCCCGGATCACTGGGATGAAGTGTATTCAACGTATTTGAGAATAAAGAACAGGCAATCTCTCGTGCGCACCGTTCTGCCTTTGCAGATCAAAGACAATAGCGGCCATGTGACACGCGATGCGGTTTTCAATTTTACGGATGTGGACAACGAATTGATACAAGCCAAGCAGAAGGCAGCCGATTATTTTTACGCGCACGGACAATCTCTTTTGCAAAAGGGAGGGCGCTTTAATGCACGCGATGCGTATGCTGATTTTGAAAAAGTAAAAACATATTATCCGGGTTTCAAAGATATTGATCAGCAGATCGCTCAGGCGCATGAAGCGGGGATCACCAAGGTGCTTTTCAAAATGAAGAAGACCAATCCGGCCCCTCTGCCCCCGGATTTTGAGCGTGAACTTTATAAGATCAGCCTGCAGGACCTGAACCAGAACTGGATCCGATATGCTACCAGCGAAACACAGGGCGCGAATTACGACTACACCGTTTATGTGAACATGCAGATCATTGATGTATCGCCTGAGCAATCCAAAGAGATGTATTACTCCGAAAGTAAAGATGTGCAAGATGGCTGGGAATATGTGCTCGATTCAAAAGGGCAGGTGAAAAAGGACAGCCTCGGCCATGATATGAAAAAACCAAAATATAAAACCATTACCTGCAACGTAGTAGAAACACATTTAACAAAAACTGCGCGTGTGGGTGGCTCGCTGGATTATTGGGACAACCACAGCAACCAGCTTTACAAGACCGATCATATTGCCGCCGATTCTTTTTTTGAAGACGGCATCGTAGTGGTGCTGGGCGGAGATATGGCCGCACTGAAGCCGGAGACCAAAGCCAAAGTAGGGCGCAGGCCTTTGCCATTCCCGAATACGTTTGACATGCTTCTCACGGCAGGGAATAATTTAAAGGGCATGGTGAAAAATATTCTGTACGAGAACCGCTGCATTCTGAACTGATGCGATGATACCCCTTTACGCATATTTTTTTCTTCTCCTCGGACTTCCTGTACAACAAACCAATGGGGTATGCGACTGCAAGCCTTCTGTGGAGCAAAACACGTCCGAATCATACCGCTATGGTATGAAGCATGAAAAGGATTTTTCAAAATACCCTGAACATGCCGGAACGATCCGTGTGGAAACTGTGCGCTCCTGGGAGAAGACATACCGAAAAAAGGAGAGAAGGGTCTTTGAGCAGAGCGAACGCATGAAAGAAACCCCCGAAGACAGCATTTATACACTGAGCGGAATTATTTATTCTGCAAAAATAAACGAGCACGATTGTGACCTGCACCTCGAAATAGGAACAGAAGATATTAATGCGCTGAGAACAGTTGCAGAAATAACCAAAGACAATTGCAACTTGCAGGAACAGGTCATGCAGCAATTAAAGGCAAAAGGATTCAGTATGGGCCAACAAAATTCTACGGGTGTAAAATGCACGCTAACAGGCCTTGGGTTTTACGATGGCAAACATCCGCTCAAGAAAAATAAAAAGTATGAGAAAGGCAGCGCCTGGGAAATTCATCCGGTAATATCTATTACGTTGGAATAGGATGAATCTATTCGTTATTTAATCCCGTACTTCGTCTTATACTTTTCGTACAGGGTTTTCTGGTTGTTGGAGAGGTCTAATTTTTTTCCACGGATGAATGCATATTCCACGTTGTTGGTTCGCATATCGAGGGCATCGCCTGTAGAAACAAAGAGCGTGGCATCTTTCCCCATTTCGAGCGAGCCAACGCGGTTGTCGATTCCTAAAATTTTAGCGGTACTCAGAGTGATGGAGGTAACCGCTTCTTCTTTTGTCAATCCATAAGCTGCGGCTGTACCGGCCAGGAAAGGAATATTACGCGCCTGGATTTGTTCCATGTCGCCTGAGTTTTCAAGACAGAACGTAACACCTGCTTTCTGCAAAAGTCCGGGAAGTTTGTAGGGAAGGTCAATATCATCATCCGTTCTATCAGGCAGGTCATGAACACGGTTCACCATGACAGCAATATTATTTTCTTTGAGCAGTTCCGTCACTTTCCAGGAATCTGTTCCGCCCACGATCGCCATTTTTTTAACGCCGGCTTCTTTGCAGAAATGAACGGCATCTTCAATTTCTTTTACGTAATTCACATGAACGAACAATGTTTTTGCGCCTGAGAAAACTCCTTTCATGGCTTCGAAGCGGAGGTTTTTTTCGCCAGGGGAGGTTTCGGAATATGCTTTCGCATCGGCAAAGAATTTTCTCAGCTCATTCTTTTGTTTTTCATAGTCCTCGCTTTTCTTCAGGGGAGGCAGTTCATTATAATCTTCCATTCGTTCCCCATCGCGCTTAAACATACGCAGCCAGTTGACATGAATGCCGTCATCCATTTTCATCACCATGTCTTCCCAGTTCCAACCATCCAGTTCAACTACCGAAGAAGTTCCGGAAATAATTCCGCTTCGCGGTGTAACTTGCGCAACAAGAACTCCATTCGTCCGAACGGTTGGAGGAATTTTTGAATCGCTGTTGTATGCGATCACACTTCGCACATGCGGATTATAGGATCCTGTTTCAGAATAATCATTCGTGGCACGCACAGCCCCGATCTCCGTCAGCCCCAGTGTGGAATTAGGGGCAATGAATCCGGGATAAACATGTTTGCCCTGAATATTTATAGTAGTGTCGTAAGCGCCTTGCTGCAAACGAATCGTTGTTGCATCGCCCACCAAAGTCAATTTTCCATCCTTAAAACCAATCGCAGAATTTTCAATCACCTGCCCATTTCCCAGATGTGCTACTCCATTCATGAGCAGAATGCTTTTGGATTGTGCAGGAGCGGGAATAGGGTTCTGGGAGAAGGCAGAAGTAAAAAGGCCGAAGGCAGATGGCAACGCCAGCGCTATACAATAATTTGTAATTGTATTGAACCTTGAACTTTGAACCTTGAACTTGAAACTCATAGTTATTTATTCAGCCACTGATAATATGGCTTTTTGTTATCGGGTGCAGGGACATCCGTTTTTTTCTTCGCGAACATTCTCCAGCCGATGGTGATCTCGTGTGTACCGCCCGATTGCCCCATAATTCCCATGGAAGAAAATTCATATCCGTACTGTGCGATAAAGTTGTTGTAAGGAATTCCTCCTAGGCAAAATGCGATGGACGATTTTTTATAGATGGGGGTGACCCATATTTTTTCTTTATAAATAACAGGAAGGGCCACTTCATAAAACGCAGGATTGTTCTGAATGAGAGACAATTTTAAAACAGGATCTATAGACCAGTCAGCATTGAGCGCATATTTATATCCGAGATTGATCGCCTGCTGAGGAGCCAGGTTATAAACCACTTTTCCATCGGCATTTTTT
>JAHEYK010000156.1 GCA_023251625.1 Bacteroidota bacterium | reverse complement strand
TTGATGTATGGAAATACGATCGCTTTCATGACCACAAAATCTTTTTTGTCTGATACTTTTTCCGAAACAGAAATATCAACTTTACCTGTTGTAGGATTTATCTGCCAGAATGCAAATCGCAGCCCCAGTTCCTCCACTTTTGCTTCCACAGTACCCGGAATGCTGTCGGTGATATAGTAAACAGGCATTGCTTCCATCGTTTTTCCATACACATTGTAAACTTTCAGCATGGCACCCACCACGATCTGTGCTTTTGGAATGCCCAATTTATCTTTGTCGATCGCCGTATTTAATTTTTCAAGTACCACAATGCTGTTTGTTGTGAAAAATGTATCTCCAACGGCAATGGAATTATTATGCGGCTCTTTGTACTCATCCGAAGTATTTTTTTGCTCGTTAGCATGTTCCAAATCTGCATAGGTGATATGCGTGTAAATGTCTTTTGATAAAAAATGTTTTGTGTCGGGTTCTGCCACATTACCCATTCGCTGGTTGAGCTGGATGCGGGGGCTGAGCGTGAAAGTTTCTGTGAACTTCCCGGTTTCATCTTTCTTAAGATATTCTACATCGTAAAAAATATTTACTCCTTCTTTTTTTGTGCCTTTGTAGGTGATAAAATAATCCCCCATCTGAACGGTATCGTTTCGCTGAAGAAGAATATTTTCTTTATTCGAAAAATCTTTCCCTAAAATTTCTACATCGCCTTTCTGGTTCTTTGAAATTTTTTCGCTGCGTGATGTGGAGATCAGGGCACCCAAGAGGATCATTCCAAAGCCAATGTGAGCGATGGAAGGCCCGGCATGGTCAAACCTTCCTTTCAGGATCTTGAAAAAATAAGTGATGTTTGCGAGGATGGCAAAGATACAGGCGAACAAAAGTGCGACATAGAAAAGGGTTCGCCCAGCTGTGAGCCAATCAAAATAAAAACCAATGCTGGCTGCAATTACGAATGAAACAGCAAATGGGACCCTGAGATTTTTCAGGAATTCTTTAGGTTCGGTTTTTTTGTATTTGAAGAACTGGGAACATGCAATAAGTGTCAGGACTAAAATTGCAAAAGGGATCTGCCACTGGTGGTAATGCTGAAAGGCTTTCCCCTCTGCAGGAGGCGCCATGTTTGTTCCGAAAATTTTATTGATGACGGGAATAGAGGTGGTCAGCGAAATTTGAAATGCAGAGATCAAAAGCACAAGCGCGCCTATCAACATCCAGAATTCCCGCGACCAGATGCTGTCTTCCTGAGTTTCTTTGGGAAGTCTTTTGAAATTCACAGCAAGAAGAATAATTGAAATAATAACGAAGACAAACAGGTAAACCAAAAGTTGTCCGGACATTCCCAGATCTGTGAATGCGTGCACGGAGGTATCTCCGAGAATTCCACTGCGCGTGAGAAAGGTAGAGTAGAGGACGAGGATGAAAGCGATAAGTGCCAGAAAAAAGGTGGCAAAGAGTGATTGGCCTTTATTTTTATGGATCATCATCACATGTCCTGCACCAACAAATGTGAGCCAGGGCACCAGCGATGCATTCTCCACAGGATCCCAAGCCCAGAATCCACCGAATGAAAGCGCTTCATAGGCCCATGCTCCCCCCATGAGAATACCTGTGCCAAGCACCATGATGCCAAAAAAAGTCCATGGCAATGCTGTGCGCTGCCATTCGGTATATTTTTTTTTCCAGAGGCCGGCAATGGCAAATGCAAATGGCACAACGGTGGACGCAAATCCGAGAAAAAGAGTAGGAGGATGAATGACCATCCAATAATTTTGGAGGAGAGGGTTTAATCCTTTGCCATCGAGTTTTGACAGATAGTTTGCATTCTGAACAAAGGGCAGGTTTTTGAAATCGGGGTGCTCGCGCAAAAGAATTGAGAAGGGGTTGCTTCCTACTTTGTAATCCCAGATAAATACTCCCAGGAGCATGGAGCAGAGAAATACCTGCACAAGTGAAACAACGGCAAGCACAGGCGCTTCCCATTCTTTGGTGCGTTTCATCAGGAAGGTGCCCAGCACCGCGTTCCAGAATATCCATAGGAGAAAACTACCTTCTTGTCCTTCCCAAAAGCAAGATGCAATGTATTTGAGCGGCATTTGCCTGCTGGAATGATGCCAGATATATTCATACTCGAAATAATGCCCGATAAGCATCATAAACAGTACACCCACCATTCCGAAAACAGAAATGGAGTGGGTCATAAACGAAATGCGCGCTATTTTTCTCCAGGAAGTTTCTCCTTCAGAATTAGGTTCGCAATTTGCAGCCGAGTAGTAGGAGAGAGAAGAAAGCAATGCAGCTACAAAGGAAACAATTACTAAAATGTTTCCGAGCTGGCCGGCCCATAAATGTTCTCCTATATATTGCATCGAAGTACGAAAAGTTTACGAATGTACGAAATACGAAGGAAGAATTGCTACCTATCCTTTGTCGAGAGCATGGGTAAGGCTCTTAGATCTGCTGCTTTTTATCCACATACTTAGAAGGACATTTCATCAGCACCGAGCTTGCATGAAAGTCGTTGCCAACGCATTTGCCAATAGCAACGATCTGTTCTGTATGGTCAAAATCCTGAGGCTTACCCTGATGAAGTGTAACTTTACGCTCTGTACTGTCGCTGTCTTTCATGTAAAAAACAAAAACATTAGGATCTTTTTCCGGCTGGTAGAGCATTTCTTTTGATTTGTCAAGCTTTCCGACCACATGAAATTCTTTTCCTTCATTGTTTTGCGCTACAGAAAATGTTGCATAGGTACTTGCATCACCCAGCGAAGCGAATATAGCTCCGATGGCAATTGCGATTAAAATGATTCCGATGATGTGTGTCTTCTTCATAGATTATTATATTAACGTAAAAGCCAATAAAAAATTAATGCCCAAATCCCTCCAAAGAAAAGGGCAATGGAAATTATTTCTTTTCCCTTTTTAATATTTTTCTTTATTATCAGGTTGTACAAGCCCCAAGTCAAGCCGGCAAGTAACAGAAACGGAACTATGATTATTCGCATATAATTATTTTTTGTTAATTTTCTTTTCAATGTCACTTACTTTTCTATCTATGGATATCAGAAATAAAATTATTCCTGCAAGGATCGTCAGAATGACTCCTACCACCACATAAATTTTTCCTGAGGAGCGGAGTTCGTCGGCCATTTCGACAGAACTTGCATCCTGCGCAAATAAAATGGAAGTAGACAGTAAACAATAGACAATAGACAAGAAATGTTTCATATATCGAATTTATTTTTTATTCGTTGAATACGGATTCGAACGGTCATGATCCAAACACCCAGCAAAGTCCAGCCGATAACGGCAGGATAAAAAACCAGACGCATGTTATTATCTATGTCGTATTTGCCAAAGCCCGGGTTCCCTCCGTTGCCGGGGTGAAGCGAATCACTCATACGTGGATAGATCATAATAAAGACAAGCATCATTACGTAAGCGAAAATATTATATACAGCAGCGACTTTTCCGCGCTTTTGCTCATCGGGTATGGCATTGCGAAGTACGAGATAAGCAAAATAGGTAAGCATAGTAATGGCTGAACCATTCAGCTTTACATCGTTGGTCCACCACGTTCCCCAGGTAGCCCTTGCCCAAATGCTGCCGGTCACCAAACCCAGTATTCCGAAAAATATGCCTGTGTTAGCAGCTTCTGAAGCGATC
>JAHEYK010000006.1 GCA_023251625.1 Bacteroidota bacterium | reverse complement strand
TACTTTTACAGAGTTGCGGTTTCTCCTGCTGGCCAGGTCGCTACAGGAAAAATTATTATTGAGTAAATGATTCGAACAATACGAAATAGATGCTTCGACAAGCTCAGCATGACAGCCGTTCGTTTATTTTTACTTTTTAATTTTTCCTTTCTCCTTTTTAATTCCGCTTCGGCCACACACCTCATGGGTGGCTGGACCGGCTACCAGTATCTTGGTTTTAATATTGCTACCGGAAATTATAAATATCAGGTTACGGTAAAAATGTACCGGTACTGCGATGATGTGATAGGTCCCTGCGGGTCAAATGCCTGCACTACGGCTCAATTGAATCCCACCATTGCATTGGGAGCCTACACACAGGATTTTTTAAATCCGAATAATCCGAACAAAGTTCTCGCGGCAAGTTTTACCGTTCCGCTTGCTTCACAAAGCTGGGTGCCGCTGCCGGGGGCTTCCAACTGCGCCACGGCTCCCATTGTTTGTGTCGAAGAAGGGATCTATACCATGCAGATAGAACTTCCTCCGAGCAATGGTGGCTACCACCTCATCTTTGAACGCTGCTGCCGAAACGGGAACATCATCAACCTCGCAAATCCGGGAGCAGAGGGAATGTCTTTCTATGCTTTTGTCCCGCCTACATACATCAACAACAGCTCTCCTACTTTTGTACTGCCTCCGGTTCCGTACATCTGCGCGAATGATACTGCCAGCATTCTTAACACCGCCATCGATCCCGACGGAGATGCGGTCATTTATACATTGGTCCAGCCTTTTACCGGCTACGCATCAGCAGCTAATCCTGCTCCTCCTCCGCCCAATCCATATACATTTCCGATACCGCTGGTTACCTATGGAGCTGGGTTTAGCGCCACACAACCTTTCGGTGCAGGCGGCTATGCTTCTGTAAATGCATTCACGGGGATATCTCAATACCTGGCTCCCAACACCGGAAATTATGTGGTGGCGGTAGAATTAAAAGAGTACCGCAACAATCAATTGATTGGCGTAACACGTTTAGATATGCAGATCATTGTGGTTACTTGTCCTCCGAATAAATCTCCCACGCTTTCTGTTTCCACTTCACAGACAAATTACGTAGCGCAGGAAGGGGACAGCTTGTGTTTCCCGATCACATTCACGGATGCGAATGGTGACAGTGTTTTCTTTACCGGCACCGGAAATATTTTTGGGCCTCCTACTAATCCTCCGGCAACGCTAACGCCCAATCCAAACTCAGGGCTTGGCAGTGTGACTAGTAATTTTTGCTGGGATATGTCCTGCTCGCAGACCGGGAATTATATTTTCATCGTGCAGGTGCCGGATAACGGGTGCCCGCCTAAAGTTTCGAATGTGGTTTACACGATACAGGTTTTACCGTACACCGGACCCAGCAGTATCTCAGGACCAAATCCCGTTTGTCCGAATACTTCAGGAACGTACAGTGTGCTCGCCAACAGCGGAGTTTCTTTCAATTGGTCTGTTACAGGCGGAGCAATCACTTCAGGACAGGGAACAAATTCCATCAACGTGAACTGGGGAGCGGGACCAAATGGAACTGTCTCAGTAGTTTCTTCGAACAAGAACGGATGTACAGCCGGACCCATCACGTTGAACGTAACTATTCAACCCATTCCGGTAATTAATGCAGGACCGAACTCCACCATTTGTGCCGGAAGCTCTGTCACACTTACCAGCACGGGTGCAGGAGGTAGTGGAATTTATTTATGGACTCCTTCAACAGGGCTGAGCAATCCGAATATTTCAAACCCGGTTGCGAGTCCGACAACGTCTACGCATTATACCATTACAGTTACTACTTCAGCCGGATGTACAAATATAGATTCTGTTTTCATCTTTGTAAATCCAAAACCTGTGGTGAATGCAGGCAATGATCAAACTATTTGTGTGGGCGGTTCTGTGACGATAGGAGGAAGCCCGACCGGCCCTCCGGGTTCTACGTATAGTTGGAGTCCCGCTGCAGGATTAAATAATACAACTGTGGCAAATCCGGTTGCTTCGCCAACTTCAACAACAACATATACTGTTACCACCTCCGCTGCAACAACCTGCGTGAATATAGATACGGTGCAGGTCTTTGTAGGGCCGGCTCCTGTTGCAAATGCAGGGCCCGATGTTACCGTTTGCCCGGGAATAAATACAACACTGAATGGAAGCGGTGGAACAACGTACAGTTGGTCGCCTGCAGCTAGTTTAAGCAACCCGAACATTTCGAACCCGGTTGCTTCGCCAACTGCAAGCACAACATATACATTGGTGGTAACGCTTAATAATTGCACGAGCACCGATATGATGACAATGACCACATTGCCCATGCCCGCTGTGAGCGCAGGTGCAGATAAATCAATTTGTATCGGAAGTTCAACCACTCTTAATGGGGTTGGTGCCGGAACTTTTTCCTGGAGCCCTTCAACGGGACTGAGCTGCACCACTTGTGCAAATCCGGTTGCGAATCCAACGATCACAACAAATTATACGCTCACTATTACGGATGCGAACTCCTGCACGAATACCGATGTCATTCAGGTGGTTGTAAATGCTCTTCCTCTTGCCAATGCAGGACCAAAACCCGGATGGGTTTGTCCCGGCTTCAGCGTTACTCTGAGCTCATCCAACGGAACCACATACAGCTGGGCTCCTGCGGGAACACTAAGCAACCCCAATATTTCAAATCCTGTTTCAACCCCCGCAGCGTCTACAACGTATACCGTAAATATTGTGGATGCGAACGGCTGCGCAAACTGGGATACCGTAACCATTACAAGTTCTCCTGTTGTCCCTACACATGCAGGAAATGATATTTCGATCTGTATTGGTCAAAGCGCTACACTTGGAGGCAACCCCACAGCTCCCTCCAATGTGACCGGGTATCTTTGGTCTCCTGCACTCGGCTTGAACAATACAACCATTGCAAATCCCATCGCAACTCCTCCTGCTGCGGGCACTTCAACATACATTATTACAACTACCAGCAATACTTGCACCGGAAAAGATACCGTGACCGTAAAAGTAAATCCTCTTCCGAATATTAATGCGGGGCCGGATCTTTCTGTTTGCCTGGGAAATACCACCACGCTCACTGCCAGCGGAGGAACTATTTATGTTTGGAGTACGAATGTGACCGCCACAAGTATTTCTGTTACGCCAACTTTTCAGTCAACGTATACTGTGACAGGAACCGATGCGAACGGATGTTCCAAGGCTGACTCTGCTATTGTATTTGTAAACGCTTTACCTGTAGTGAGTGCAGGTACTGATGTTTCAATTTGCTCGGGTAATACTGCAACACTCACTGGTAGCGGGGGACAAACTTATAGCTGGAACACAGGGGCAACAACCACAACCATTGTGGTTACACTTACTGCTCAAACCAGTTATACAGTGACCGGCACCAATGCAAGCGGTTGTACAAATGTTGACTCGGTAATTGTATTTATAAATGCATCCCCCGTGGTGAGTGCGGGCCCGGATGTTTCGGTTTGCACAGGCAATACGGCAACACTCACTGGTAGCGGGGCACAAACTTATAACTGGAGTACAGGCGCAACAACAACAACTATTTTTGTTTCGCCCACTTCTCAATCAACCTATACCGTGACCGGAACAAATGCAAGCGGCTGTACAAATTCTGATTCGGCCATTGTGTTTGTGAATTCGTTGCCTGTGGTGAGTGCAGGCGCGGATGTATCGGTTTGCATCGGCAATGCTGCAACACTCACTGGTAGCGGGGCACAAATTTATTCATGGAGCCCGCCAGGCACTTTGAGCAATCCGAATATTTCAAATCCGGTTGCTACAACAACAAGTTCCACCACATACACGCTCACCGCAACAGACGCAAACTCTTGTTCAAATATGGATACGGTAAATGTAACGGTGCTTGCACTTCCGGTGGTTACAAGTACGAATGATACCGCTATTTGCGCTGGGGATTCCGTTCCGTTAAATGCTTCCGGTGGAGTTGGATATACCTGGGCTCCTGCATCTTCTTTAAACAATCCTACTATTTCAAATCCGGTTGCAACACCAACCATTTCTACAACTTACACCGTAAATTTGACCGGAGCAAATGGCTGTTTAAATTCTGACACCATAAAAGTTTTGGTAAATCCATTGCCGGTCATTGATGCAGGAGTAAATACTGTGCTTTGTCCCGGAGATTCGGTTGCACTGACTGCTACCGGAGGGATCTCCTACGTGTGGACCCCTTCTGCCGGATTAAGTAATCCGAACATTTCAAATCCGAATGCAACACCAACCATAGTTACAACATATTCTGTCACAGGAACAGATGTGAACGGTTGTAAGAATATTGATTCCGTAAATGTTTCCATCGGCATAATCCCAACAGCGAATTTCGGTTACACACTTTCTCTTGCCTGCGATGGGATGATAGCTCAGTTCCAGGATTCCAGCTTGAATGCAAATGCCTGGTCCTGGAATTTTGGCGATGGCGCGTCCTCCTCTCAGCAAAATCCGGTTCACACATTTCCGTATAATTCGAACACCGCCATCATTCTAACGGCTATCAACCCTCCTTGTCAGGATACAGTGCAGAAAATAATTGCGATTGTCAATCTTTCAGATTACCTGTCCATTCAAAGCGCCAATGTATTCACGCCAAACAGCGATGGAGTGAACGACTGCTTCCGCATAAATACAAACGGTCGCTTTGAAGGTTGTGCCGATCTCACCATTTTTAATCGCTGGGGCATCCCTGTTTTCCATTCGGATTACTCAGGGGCTTGCTGGGACGGGTATACAACGGCAGGAATAATGGTTGCAGAAGGAACCTATTATTACATTTTCGATCTTAAAGGCATCCAATTAAAGGGCTTTATTACCGTGCTCCGGTAAAGTGAATACCTCTCCATTACCTCATTTTTATTGATTTTTTCAGTTAGGTAAGTAAATATGTTGTTTTTTTACAAAATTCCACCATAAATACTATTTTTGTTGCACTCTTTTTGAGCGCATCCGTGCAACCATAAATGGTCTGTTTGCATCTCAAAGAAGTAACAGGTATTAACATCATTAATATTTAGCATATGAAAAAAATTCTTTCGTTCTCCCAAACACAAAAACTGATCTTTGTTTCTTTCCTTTTTGCATTTTCTGCATTCAACTCATTCGGACAGAAATTATCTCCGAAAGAAAGGCTAGCCCTCATTATGGCCAATCCTGAATATGCAAATGAACTCCCCGACATCGCAAAGATGAGAAGTGAAGGAAAAACTGATGATCAAGTATACAACTGGCTTGAAGAAAAGGGACAGCAGAGCAGAAAAAAAGCAATGAGGTACCGCGATATAGTTCTTGGCCAAAACAACAAAGGCCAAATTGTGAATATAAGCAACTGCGTTGGAGACAGTATTGGTGTGGACGGAGGTGTATTTGGATTATGGAAAGGCGATACGATGTGCTGGTCAAGTGTTGCAAGCAACTGCACTCCCAACTCATTTACGCCTACGGCTTTACCCAACGTAGGAAGAATCCAAATTGTAAATTCAGGTTCTGACCCCTGTGCAGATGTTAAACCTATTCCCCTGCCCTCTCCTTATGGCGGACCTTTTTCTATTAAACTAGGCAACAACAATATTCAGGCTAAAAGCGAGCGCATCACCTATAAATTTATTGTGAAAGCCGGGGATGCAAATTTTGTGTATCAATATGCGGCCGTTCTGGAAAACCCTGCTGCGCATACAAATGCTGAACAACCCTTTTTTGATTTCGTGATCCTGGATCAGAATGGAGATACGATCCCTTGTTCTTTCCAGCACTATGTGGCGGGTCCCGGAATCCCAGGATTTCTTACTTCTAATTTATCCAATGTTAATTGCAACACTTATTCTAATTCTCTTCCATCGCCTGTATATTATTCTCAATGGACGATGGTGGGTGTGCATCTTTCTTCTTACATCAACCAGCAGGTTACCGTGGTGTGTACTACGGCCGATTGTTCCCGCTGCGGACATTTTGGTTATACCTATCTTGACTTTTCTTGCGGAGCGGTTAGCACTGCTCAGTTTTGTGTTGGTAATGACTCTATCATGCTTGCTGCACCTTATGATCCTGCATTTACCTACTCTTGGTCTCCGAGCGGAGAAACCACCAGCAGCATTGTGGCACACCCTTCACAATGGTTGAGCGATACTGTACACATTACACAAGCGATCAGTCTCTGCGGTTTTGATCTCATCTTTAATTTGTCTCCTACTGTAATGCACCCTGCATTCACCTATTCTGTTGATTGTGCTACAGGCAGTGCAATTGTTAAAGATAGCTCCTGGGTAACAGGCGGAAGTATAGTTGCCTGGAACTGGCAGTTTCCCGGAGGTACCCCATCTTCATATAACGGGCAGAATCCTCCACCCATCACTTATCCGCCCGGTGTACATACAATAACCCTCACGGTAACTTCGCAGGCAGGTTGTACAAAAGATACCGTGGAGACTATTACGGTAGGCCATGTACCGGTCTCTGACTTCACGTATACCCCTCGTTACTCCTGTGACGGCACTACAGTTGATTTCTCCGAAACCAGCCAGTTTGCATCGGCATACCACTGGATCTTTTTAGATAACGGAGATACTTCTAATCTTACAAACCCAAGCCATTTGTATATTAATCACGGCACTTACAGCGTTACACTTATTTCTATCAGTACTCCGTGTGCTGACACTATAACCAAAGCGGTGGTGCTTGTTGCCGGTACAAATACACTTAAAACCCCTAACGTGTTCACGCCTAATAATGATACACATAATGATTGCTTCAAACCCTTCTTTGTGGATGTAAACGGCCAAATCGTTATAGGTAATGTGATGGATAGTTGCTTCAGCCTGGAGGTATATGACCGCTGGGGAATCCAGATGTATAAATCAAACGGAGGCGGTGCCTGCTGGGATGGAAAAACAAAAGGCGGCTCCGAAGCAAAAGACGGAACCTACTATTATATCATCTCATTTGCAGGTAGTAAATACAAAGGCTTTCTTGAATTGTTGAGAAACGCCAAGAAATAATTCTGAGTTTCAACAATGAAACCCCGTCCCGATATGATCGAGGCGGGGTTTTTTGTTTGCGTAAAACTGATGCCTCCAACTTTTGTATATTTACGCTCGTTATGAGAACTTTTATTTTTCTGATAGGAATTATATTTTTAGGCTCTGCGGGAAGCTCTTTCTCACAGGAAAAAGGAAAACCCTGGACACTCCAGCAATGCATTGAGTTTGCCCTGAAAAATAATATTCAGGTCAAGCAGAATATACTGAACGAACGACTTTCAGAAGCAACCCTGCTTCAGAACAAGGCGCAACTTTTACCCAGCCTGAGCGGCAGCGGATCTCACTCCTATAACAACGGGAAAAAAGTAGACCCATTCACCAATACTTTTACAACAGGTGATTGGTCGCTTTCTCAAAATTTTTCGCTTAGCACCAGCATTACGCTCTTTGGCGGATTTCAGAATCTCAATACGATCAAACAAAGTAAATACAACATGCTTGCATCGCAGCAGGATGTACTGAAGATGCAAAATGATATTTCCTTGAACATTGCTTCTGCCTATTTGCAGATCCTATTTGCCCAGGAGTTGCTGGAAGTGGCGCGTAATCAATCGGGAATAACAAAATTGCAGGCTGAACGCACCCGAAAATTAGTGGAAGTAGGAAATCTTCCCAAAGGGAACTTGTACGACATAGAAGCTCAGATGGCAACGGAAGAAGTAAACGTGGTGAATGCGGAGAACAGCCTGGCCCTTTCTTCCCTCAACCTTACACAGATGCTTAATTTAGATACTGCCGATAACTTTTCAATTGAAAAACCTGACCTGACTCCTCCGGCCGAAGTTCTGCTGAATGCTACTTCCTCCCAGGTCTATGAATCCGCTCTCAAACGCCAGCCTGAAATAAAAAGCGCAGAGTTCAAACTGAAGGGAGCTGAAAGAGGTATCTCCATAGCCAGGGCAGGCATGTACCCTCATCTTTCCCTGAGTGCATCATACGGAACAGGATATTCTTCAGTGAGCAAACATCTTTCTACCCTCCCTGCTTTTCAGGGCGTTAAACCAAATGGAGAATTAACTTCAGCGGGTGATACCGTTTTAGCTCCTTATTTTTCAACTGCAGGCTACAGCACCACCCCTTTCTCCGATCAGATCGATCAGAACCTAAATCGCAGTGTTGGATTCTACCTCACGGTTCCACTCTTCAATAATTTACAAGTATATGCGAGCATTTCACGGGCAAAGATCTCCCTGGAAAGTGCCGTGCTTACACTCCAGCTTCAAAAAGATAATTTGCGTAAAACCATTCAGCAGGCATTTAATGATGCTGCCTCCTCCCTGAAAAAATTTCAGGCATCGCACAAAGCCGTGAATGCCATGGAAGAATCATTTAAATACACCGAGCAAAAATACACCGTAGGCGCTGTAACTGCCACTGATTTTAATGATGCAAAAAACAAACTCATAAAAGCAAAATCCGATATGCTTCAGTCCAAATACGATTATGTATTTAAATTGAAGGTGCTGGATTTTTATCAGGGTAAACCGATAACTCTTTAACCTAAAATGAAAAAACCACTTATACTCATTGCAAGCGGCATTATTATTATCGTAACCATACTTGGGATAAAAAGCTGTTCCAACAGCGGAGCTGCAGAAGTAACCACTGAAAAAGTACAGCGCAGAACGATCATTGAAACTGTTTCTGCCAACGGAAAGATACAGCCCGAAGTACAGCTGAAAATAAGTTCGGATGTGTCGGGCGAAATTGTCGAGCTCCTCGTTAAGGAAGGCGACCATATCAACAAGGGAGATATGATCGTAAAAGTGAAGCCCGATATTTACCAGTCGGCTGTTGATCGCGCCAATGCAGCCGTAAGCTCTTCTCAATCAAGCATTGAAACAGCCAAAGCGCAGCTGTCACAAATGAAGGCACAGTTCGCCAATGCAGAAGCTGCATTTCAGCGCAGCAAAAAATTATTTGAACAGGGGGCTATCTCGCAAGCTGATTTTGACAATTCAAAAGCATCGTACGAATCTATAAAAGCCCAGGTGGAATCGGCCGAGGCAGGAGTAAAGTCATCTACTTTCAACGTTAGCAGTGCACAGGCATCACAGAAAGAAGCAACCGAAAATCTGCACAAGACAACGATCTTCGCACCTGTGAGCGGCACCGTTGCCAAACTCAGCAAAGAAAAAGGCGAACGCGTGGTTGGAACAAACATGATGGAAGGAACCGAGATCATGATACTCGCTAATCTCAACGAAATGGAAGTAAGTGTGGATGTGAATGAAAATGACATTGTGAGGGTGCATATGGGTGATACTGCCGATATACAAGCCGATGCGTACATGGAGCGTAAATTCAAAGGCATAGTGACCGAAATTGCCAATTCTGCAAATACCGTAGGGGTCATGGCAGATCAGGTGACAAATTTTTCGGTGAAGATTCGTATCCTTCAGGATTCTTACAAAGATCTGATGGACCCCAAAAATCCTAACCTCTCCCCGTTCCGTCCGGGTATGTCTGCAACGGTTGATATACATACCAAAAGCGTGTTGAATGCACTTTCGCTCCCCATTCAGGCAGTGACAACACGCAGTGATTCCGCTATCAATAAAGATGAAAAGAAAAAGAACAGGGATGATTACGATACCAAAGTGGTGGATGAAAAACAAAAGCAGATAGAAATGAACAACAAGCCAAAAGATTTTAAACCTCAGGAATGTGTTTTTGTGTATGACAACGGAAAAGTACGCCTGCAAAAAGTAAAGACGGGCATTCAGGATAACATAGCCATTGAAATAACCGAAGGCCTAAAAGAAGGTGACGAAGTGGTGAATGGTCCATACAGCGCAGTTTCAAAACTTCTGAAAAGCGGAATGGAAGTGAAAAAATCCGACAAAGCGGATATTGTAAAGAGCTGGAAGAAAGAATAACGGATACCAATAACGAATCTAAAACGAATTTTACGAATAAATACAAAAGCAAATTTGTAACATTTGCAGCCATTCGTTATTAGTACCCTATCATGACTACTCTCTGTTTAGAAACTTCCACCAAAGCTTGTTCTGTTGCGTTAGGGAAGAATGGAAAACTTCTGGCATTGAAAGAATCAATTGACGAGCAATATTCCCACTCCGAAAACCTTACCCTTTACATTGAGGATGTTTGTAATCAGGCAAAGATCCATTTGCAGAATATAGATGCAATTGCCGTAAGCAAGGGTCCCGGTTCATTTACAGGATTGAGGATTGGAGTCTCCACTGCAAAAGGTTTGTGTTATGCGCTTGACAAACCCTTGATCGCGATCAACTCCCTGGAGGCGATGGCGGCTGGGCAAATCCGAAATTCTTTGGAGAATCGCCTCTCCCCTAACCCCTCTCCTCAAGGAGAGGGGAGCAGTCCCATTTACCACACAGCTAAACGAAAAATATGGGATGGATTGAAAGAATATAGCCGAGAAATGAGAAAAGCTCCTACAAAAGCAGAAGAATTGCTTTGGGAAAAATTGCGTAATAAAAAAACCGGATATAAAATAAGGCGTCAACATGCTATTGATAAATTTATTTGTGATTTTGTCTGTTTAGAAAAACAATTAGTAATTGAACTTGATGGAACGATTCATAAGTTTAGGAAGGAAGAGGATAAACTAAGAGAAGAGATTATAGGAGATAAAAGATTTTCTGTATTGCGGTTTACAAACGAAGAAGTGTACGATGATATTTATTTGGTTGTCTCTCAAATAAAAACTATTCTTGAATCAAAATTCCCCCCTCCCTTGAGGGGAGGGGAAGGGGGTGGGGCGAAAGAAACTAAAAAATTGTTTTGTCCTATGATAGATGCTAGACGCATGGAGGTCTATTGCGCTATTTACGATGAACAGCTGAATGAAATAAAAAAAACTTCTGCGGAAATAATTAACGAAAATTCATTTACAGATCTGCTGCAGAAAAACAAAATACTCTTCTTTGGAGATGGTGCATCAAAATGTAAACAAATAATTTCTCATCCGAATGCAGTTTTCATAGATGATATTCATCCCTCGGCAAAATTCATGGTTCCTCTTGCTGAAAGATGTTTTACCGAGAAAAAAATTGAAGATGTGGCTTACTTCGAGCCTTTCTACTTAAAGGATTTTGTTGATTCTTCGGCCCAGAATAAAAAGTGAGTGCTGGCGTCTTACAAGTCTCCCCTGAAGGGGGAGACCTGCCTGCCGGACAGGCAGGTTTAGAGGGGGCCTCAGCCTACTCTTCCAGCCCGTACCTCGTGATCTTCCTGTAAAGCGTACGCTCAGAGATTCCAAGTTCTTTAGCAGCCCTGTTGCGCCGGCCTTTGTACTTCTGAAGCGCGTTCTTGATCATTTCAATTTCTTTGTCTTCAATAGAAAGCGGCTCCTGCACTTCTTCGTGTGTTTGAATATCTTCATGTGGGGAAATAGTCGAAGGCCTGATCACAAGCGGCAACCCTGAATTTTCTGTCTTTTGCAATTCTGTATCAACCGTCTTTTCGTGGAAAGAAGAAGGAGCGAACTCCCCCGTCTCCCGCCCCCCGTCCCCCGTCCCTTTTAATATTCCAAAAACAATCCTCTTCAGGTCACCCACATCTTTACGCATATCGAATAAGACCTTATAAAGTAATTCCCGCTCTGAAAGTTCCCCCTCATTTTCTCCCTTGAAAATCATGGGCAGTTTTGAACCGGAATGTTCAGGAAGATATTTTTGTAAGACTTCAGCGTTAATGTCGCGTGATTTCTCTATGATGGAAACCTGCTCGGTTGTATTTTTTAACTGCCTGACATTGCCCTGCCAGTAGTAGTTCAGTAATAATTTTTCCGCTTCAGGATTTAATTTTACAGAGGGCATCCGGTATTTAGATGCAAAGTCAGCAGCAAATTTCCTGAACAGCAAAGGAATATCGTCTTTTCTGTCGCGCAGTGATGGAACAATGATCGGTACGGTATTCAAACGGTAATAAAGGTCTTCACGAAATTTACCTTTTGAAATTGCATCCGATAAATTCACATTCGTTGCAGCCACCACCCGTACATTTGTCTTTTGGGTTTTTGATGATCCCACTTTTATAAACTCTCCTGTTTCCAGCACACGCAGTAACCTTGCCTGGGTGGCCAAGGGCATTTCGGCCACTTCATCCATAAAAATGGTTCCTCCATCGGCCACTTCAAAATATCCTTTGCGTGCTTCGTGTGCACCTGTAAATGATCCCTTCTCATGTCCGAACAATTCTGAATCAATCGTTCCTTCCGGGATTGCCCCGCAGTTTACAGCTATATAAGGGCCGTGTTTTCTTGCACTCAGTTGATGAATGATCTGCGGAAAAACCTCTTTGCCTGTGCCACTTTCTCCGGTAATCAAAACGCTTAAATCCGTTGGAGCTACCTGCGTGGCAATATCGATGGCACGTTCAAGCAATGGTGAGTTGCCGATGATGCCAAAGCGATTTTTTATACTCTGCAGATCCATGTTATACAACTTCTCCTATTAACGTAGCCAGCGTACACTCTTTCGCCAGCACATTCACATAATCTCCTTTCTTAAAGTTTTGCCTTGGAAATACAACTACTGTATTCTGACTGTTTCTTCCGTACAGCCTTTCATCCGATTTTTTTGAAACTCCTTCTACCAATACACGATGCACTTTCCCCACTCCTTGTTTTGTTCTTTCTGCAGAATGTTTTTGCTGCAGCGCGATCACTGTTTGCAGGCGGGTCTTTTTCAGTGCTTCAGGCACATCATCTTTATATTTTTTCTCAGCCATAGTTCCGGGCCTTTCGGAATAAGCGAACATATACGCAAAATCAAACTTCACTTCACTCATCAGGGAAAGCGTGTCGGCATATTCCTGTTCGGTCTCTCCGCAAAATCCGGTGATGATATCGGTTGAAATTCCTGCCCCCGGAATTATGCTGTTGATCGCGGCAATTCTCTCCAAATATTTTTCACGTGAGTATCCGCGGTTCATGCGTGTGAGCATTTCAGTATTTCCGCTCTGTACCGGCAGGTGAACATAATTGCAGATGTTTTCATGCTTCGCGATCATGTGCAGCACATCGTCCGTCATGTCCTGAGGATTGGAAGTGGAAAAACGCACTCTCAGATCGGGCGAAACATTTGCTACCGATTCTAATAAATTTGCAAAGGTGAATGCCTGGCCTCTTTCATCATCGCTCAGTTCTTTTTTCGCCTTGCCGTTTGCCCATAAATAGGAATCCACATTCTGGCCAAGAAGAGTGACTTCCCGGTACCCTTGTTCAAATAAATTCTTTGCTTCATTTACAATGCTCTCGGGGTCACGGCTTCTTTCTCTTCCGCGTGTAAAAGGCACCACGCAGAATGAACACATGTTATCACACCCACGCGTGATGCTGATGAAAGCGGTGACTCCGTTGCTGTCCAAACGAACGGGGCTTATATCTGCATAGGTCTCTTCCAGCGAAAGCAGAACGTTCACTGCTTTTTGTCCGCCTTCAACACTCTCGATCAAATTCGGCAGATCACGGTAAGCATCAGGCCCAACAACAATATCAACTATTTTTTCTTCTTCTAAAAGTTTTGATTTCAACCGCTCAGCCATGCACCCCAGAACACCGATCATCAACTTCGGGTTTTTACGTTTGGCGATGTTGTATTCTTTCAATCTTCCGCGCACACGTTGTTCTGCATTGTCTCGTATTGCACAGGTATTGAGTAAAATTAGATCGGCTTCATGAAAATCGGTGGTTGATGAATATCCTTTGTCCGCAAGTATCGATGCCACTATCTCGCTGTCGGAAAAGTTCATGGCGCAGCCGTAGCTTTCTAGAAACATCTTCTTGCCCTCGCCCACAGGTTTGTCCATTACCAGCACTTCGCCCTGGCGGGACTCATCGATCACTTTATTTTCGTAAATATTCATAAAAGGATGGCAAAGATAATCAAAAGGCAGGTATGTGACAAACTGTCACCACATATAAAAAGTGCTAAAATGCATGAAATTATCAGAATTTATAGGAAAATCCTATTCCAAGGGCTTCCTTAAACTGAGTTCTCGGCCCTGTTCCTACCTGTGTTTTAACTCCGCTTATATCTTTATAAATGGGTACCGGAATGTCGTGATCATAGATAAGAGTGGTGCTTATGCTTGCCGAAATAAACTTATTTACTTTGAAACTGATGAGCACATCCCAGTTCACATCTATGTTCTGCGGATCGTTAAAGTAGTTGGTGAAAAAGTCAGCTTTGGAATATAAGCTGATGTTCTTGGCTATTTCCATTTTAAATTTTGTGGAGATAAGGGCTCCGAATTCATACCGCACCCTTTTTCCCTTCGAGGTCAGTACACCGGAAGAATCAAACAATGCTTTTTGAACTCCGTAAGCTCCGGCATCAGCCAGTGTTTGGCTGTTTACAAGGGTGACCTTGCCTGTAATCGGAGAGGCAAAAAAAGAAAAATTATCATTCGGCTTATAATCCATTCCTGTTGAAACAAGTATGTAGGCCGGTGCGAGGAAATCTGATATAACAGATGAGTCATTCGGATAATTAAATCCATGTGTAAATTGTGATTTGAAATTCACAAGTGCAGCAATGTTCCAGTTCTTACTTGTTTTATATCCATACTTAGAAGTAAGATCAATCTTATCATCACTCTTGCGTGTGGGGGTACTCCCTGTCTGCAAAAATCCATACGTAGCATCCAATGAATTATCCCAGGAAGAGTGCCCCTTCTTATAATTAGCAAAAAGGTGGAGCATGGCCGTTGCCGAAAGGGAATTCTCTCCTCCTTGCGCCCAGTTGGTAAGAGATACCTGCGAGAAGGTTAGGCTTGCGATCCCTCCACTCTTCCAGATTTTGAGTGAATCAGGGATGGCCTTTGCAGAATCCATTTTTGCCCTGGAAAATCCGGAGAATGTAATAAGACAGAAAAAGAAAATAAAAATATTTTTCATAAAATTATTTTTTCTCTTTCAGAACATCTCTTATTTCTGTAAGAAGTTTATCGGTACCGGATACTGCCTGGGCTGTTGCTTCTTTTCTTTTAGCTGCATTCACTCCCTTAATAACAAGAAATAATGCAAATGCAACCAAGGTAAATGAAATGATCTCGGAAAGAAAATTTCCATACTTGATCGCTGTTCCCGTAATAACCAGCTGGCCCAGGTCAGCAAGCCTTGCTGCTTTAAGGGCAGGGGTTAAAACAGCCGGAGTAATGATATCATCTACCAGCGATGACACTATTTTACTGAAAGATGCACCAATAACAACACCCACTGCAAGATCTATTACATTCCCCTGCAGGGAAAATTTTTTGAACTCTGAAATTATTCCCATTGGGTTTTGTATTAATAAAAAAAGGCCGGCAATAATAATATTGCCGGCCTTTTTGTTTGGTTCTGTTTTTAAATGAGTTTTTTCGCAACCATGTACTCTGCGATCTGAACTGCATTAGTGGCAGCACCTTTGCGCAGATTGTCAGCTACGATCCACATGTTGAGGGTTTTCGCCTGAGAGTTATCCCGGCGGATACGTCCTACAAAAACATCGTCCTTGCCTTGAACAAACATAGGCATAGGATATTTATTGTTGCGGAAATCATCCTGCAATACAACGCCCTTTGTATCGGAAAGTATTCTGCGCACGTCTTCGATCTTAAAATCTTTTTTCAGTTCTATGTTCACCGATTCGCTGTGGCCCCCTACAACAGGAACACGCACACAGGTTGCTGTGACCTTTACTTTCTTATCATCAAATATTTTTTGTGTCTCCTCTGTCATTTTCATTTCTTCTTTCGTATATCCTTCTTCGTTGAAATCGGCGATGTGAGGGATCAGATTCAGATCGATCGGATAAGGATAAACCGGTTCTGATTTAATATTTTTACGTTCGTTCATCAGTTGTTCAACGGCCCTCATGCCTGTTCCGGTTACTGCCTGGTAAGTAGAAACAACAATGCGGGAGATGCCGTATTTTTTATACAGCGGATACAAAGGCATCAGCATCTGAATGGTTGAACAGTTCGGATTTGCTATGATGCGGTCTTTTTTACGTATCTGGCCTGCGTTGATCTCCGGAATGATCAATTTAATATCGGGATGCATTCTCCATGCCGAAGAATTATCGATCACCACAGCACCCGCAGCGGCAAACTTGTGCGCCCACTCCATAGAAGTTGCAGAACCTGCCGAGAACAAAACAATGTTTGGCTTTGCTGCTATCGCTTCGTCCATGCCAATTACCTTATATGTTCTGCCGCGAAAACTTACATCTCTTCCAACGGAGCGTTTTGATGCTACCGGAAAAAATTCTGTTACACGGAAAGTCCTTTCTTCAAGAACCTTTACCATTACGCTTCCAACTAATCCTGTGGCTCCTACAATTGCTACTTTCATGTGAAATTGTTATAAAAAGGCTGTTTTTATTGAATTCGGGATGCAAAGTTATACTTGTTTAACTAAAATCAAATTTTATATTGCTTTTTTTGAATCTTTTTAACATAAATTATATCTTTGACAATTAATCACTTATGGTCTAAAAAATGCAAAAAAAAGCTCAATTTTGGTCGCTTCCAATTCCCCAAAATAGAGCTATATAAAGCAACCATTTGGACGTTAAATGCATCTAAATAAAAGAGCAGGATGACAGATGAAGAATTGGTTAAAGGCTGCATTTCAGGCAATCCGGCTGCTCAAAAGCTGTTATTTGATAGATTTTGCAGAAAAATGATGGGGGTTTGCCTCAGGTACGCTGAAAGAACCGAAGAAGCTGAAGACATGATGCAAAATGGGTTTATTAGGGTATTTGATAAAATAGAGACTTTCAGGGGTACAGGTTCGCTGGAAGGATGGATACGGAAAATAATGGTGAATGAATCTCTTACCTACCTGCGGAAGAACAAAGCAATGAAAATGAACATAGATATAGACGATGCTAAATATGTGATACCGGGGAACTCTCATGTGGGCGAGAGCATGAACGAAAAAGATCTTTTGAAAATGATACAACAGTTACCCATGGGATTCCGCACCGTATTTAATATGTATGCCATAGAAGGTTATTCACATAAAGAGATAGCAGAACAGTTGGGTATCACTGAAGGAACATCCAAATCACAATATTCAAGAGCAAAGGCACATTTACAAAATATGCTTCAGGCTGAAAAAGTATCATGAAGAACAGCGACAACATAGAGAAATTATTTAAGGAAACGTTCGAGCACTTTGAAGCGGATGTGAATCCGAATGCATGGGCAAATGTTCAAAGCGGAATTAAATCACTCTCCGGAGGATCTGCCTCTACAGTCGCTAAAATCACTATGGGAAAAATTATTGCTGGAGCAGCCTCTGTAGCAATTGTAGCGGGAAGTCTTTGGTATTTCAGTTCTGCGCATAACGAAGCTGTTCTGACTGCTCAAAATAAACCGGAGCAAATTTCAGCACCGGCAACAAATGCTTCTCAAAATATTACTGCTGAAAATCAAACATCCGGAACACCTAACAACACCCCGGAACAAAAAGAAGCAACCTCTGCCAACAATGCTGTATATACAAGTCCTCAACAAACACAAGCTTCCTCCGTTGCCATACGGGATGAATCCAGGACGGATGCTTCTCCTATAGAAAATAATGAGACCTCCGCACAACCCGAGGCGCATAAATACGGAAACGCATCACATGATGATAGCGGAATGCTGCGGGGCGCACACACGCAGAACCCTAATGTAAGCCCTGTTAAGGATAGATCATCGTCCAATAATCCGGCTCCCGAGCAAGCGCCAACAGCAAATATTTTGGCCAGTACTGAATCGGGTGATGTGCCTCTTACAGTGAACTTCAGCAATCAGGGAGTTGCTTCAACATTGAACTGGGATTTTGGAGATGGTTCCACCTCAAGAGAAAATATAGCTGTTCACACATTTGAAAAACCCGGAGAATATGTAGTAAGACTGGTGGCAAAAAATTCAACAGGCAGCACATCCGATAAAATAACCATTCAGGTAAGGCCCCTTTCAGAGATCATGTACTCTCCCAATGTCTTTTCTCCCAATGGCGACAGACAAAACGATGACTTTTTCTTCGTGATGAAAGGTATCGCCTCCATCGATGTTGCTATAGCCGATGTTAACGGAAATACGGTGAATAGATTAACTACTGTTGACGGAGTATGGAATGGCAAGAAAATGAACGGAGATGACGCCCCTCAGGGAGTATACTTCTACACGGGCCAGGCGATCGGGATTGATGGCGTAGCTCACCCCCTCCGTGGATCTGTAACTCTAAAGAGAGCTAGTGAATAAAATAGAACTGAACCGGTAAATTTCAGCACCGGGGAAACCCCTTCGATATTATTCGCGGGGGTTTATTTTTTTAGGTAAGTTTGCTTCATAGATTTAATGAGCGAAGAAGAGATCATACGCGGTTGCCTGAGGTATGAACATGCCAGCCAACGTGAATTGTACGATATTCATTTTCGAAAGATGATGCATATCTGCATTCGCTATGCAAAAAGCCAGCAAGAAGCAAAAGCAATTCTTTTAGACGGTTTCAAAAGTGTTTTTAATGGCTTCCGGAATTATGCAGATGCTAATGCCAAAAGAACTAAAGATTCCCCTCCTATTCCCCTGGAAGAGTGGATAAAAAAAGAGATCATATCCTCCGCTGTACGGCACATGCACGCCAATAAAAAAGAATATTTTGTGAGCAGCACGGTAAGCATACGTGATCTGGAAAAACAAACCGGTGCTGAAATATCTGATGAACAGATCATGAAACATGCCGATAAGAAGATGATCGTTGATGCCTTGCATCAGCTAACTCCCTCTTACCGGGTGATCTATAATCTTCATGAACTGGATGGCTACACTCATGCGGAAATATCTAAACTGCTTGATATCAGCGAATATACTTCCAAGGATAGTTTATCAAAAGCCAAATTCAATCTGCGAAAATCCCTGTCGAAGGCAATCCCCAAACAACCGGCATGAAAACATCGCCTGCAAATTCTCCCCTGGATGGGTTCATCGTTGATGCGTTAAAAGCTCCTGATACAAATTTGCCTGCCGTGGAGTGGAGCGAAGTAGAGGTATTGCTCCGACATGAGCAAAAATCTATCTCCGTAGGAGTAGACAGAAAAACCATATTTATCGGAGCTGCCGTGGCAGGTATTTTACTCCTTGTTTTTGGAATTTATAAAATTGCAAGCTACTATTCATCATTACCCCCTGACCCCGCGGAAGAAACCGTTGCTCCTGCCCAAAACTCCTTCAACGTAATTGATACGCATAAAGTTGAAGTGAAAGATTCCATCACTCCCCCGAAAACTACAGTTGCAGCCATTGATTCCTCTCTTCTTCCCAAGACAATAAAAAAAATTGACTCCGTGGCTGTTCCGGTTTCTGATACAAGTTTCATAAAAAAATTAACTGATGTACAAAAGCAGGATAAACGAAAAAAACGTAATGCACTGCGCGATTCTCTGAAAGCTGACCTTACAAAACCTCTTCCTGCAGATACTGCTACGATACCGCCTATTCATGAAGTGACTAAAGAAGTACCGCCTCCGGTGGTAGTACCTGACACAGCAAATAAAACTGCACCTGCACCCAAAAAGAACAGTAAAAGGAAAAAAAATAAGTCCCCAAAAACAGATAGCACTGCTGTAATAAAATCCGATTCTCTAAAACAGCAATGAGTGACAAGAAAAAGTTCAGTCCTGCCCTATTAAATATCGTTCACACTCTGCCCGACAATCCCGGTGTTTACCAGTACTTTGACAAGAACGGCAAAATAATATACATCGGCAAGGCTAAGAACCTGAAGAAGAGAGTTTCCTCCTATTTCAGCAAGAACCATTCATACGGCAAACTTTTATACCTCGTTCACTCTATTGCAGATATAAAATACATTGTTGTAAGCACAGAACTTGACGCGCTTCTGCTCGAAAATAATCTCATCAAAAAATACCAGCCACGGTACAATGTAGCGCTGAAAGATGATAAGACATACCCCTGGATCTGTGTGAAGAATGAGCCTTTCCCGCGAGTGTTCCAAACCCGTAATTTCATTCGTGACGGGTCTCAGTATTTTGGCCCTTATACTTCACTAAGAACCATGTATACGATACTGGATCTTATTAAAAAATTATATCCTCTCAGAAACTGTACGCTGAACCTGACCAAAGAAAATATTGAAAAGAAGAAATTCAAAGTATGCCTGGAGTATCATTTGAAGAACTGCAAAGGCCCCTGCGACTCCTTTCAATCGGGAGAGGATTACGACAAAAGCATTTCTGAAATAAAACAGATCCTCAAAGGCCATATTTCATCCGTCATAAAACAGCTGAAAGAACTGATGTGGCAGTATTCGGAAAAATACGATTTCGAAAATGCCCAGCTGCTAAAAGAAAAAATTACATCTCTTGAAAAGTATCAAAGCCGTTCGGTGATCGTAAGTCCTACCATTGAGGATGTGGATGTGTTCTCCATTATTTCCGATAGATCATTTGGCTATGTAAATTATCTCAAAGTGGTGAACGGAGGAATCGTACAAGCGCATACCATAGAGATGAAAAAAAAGCTGGATGAATCAAATGAAGAGTTGCTCTTGCTTGCTATGACTGAATTGCGTCAGCGCTTCCATAGCGAGACCAAAGAAATTATAGCCCCATTTCAGCCCGAAGTACTCTTTCCGGATGTTGAATTTACGATCCCTCAAAAGGGGGACAAGAAAAAACTATTGGAGCTCTCAGAGCGTAATGCCGACTATTACCGGAAAGAAAAAGAAAGCAGAGAAGCCTTTTCCACCAAAGAAAAATCTTCTGATAGGATTATGAATACGATAATGAATGACCTGCGGCTGAAAGAGCTGCCTGTTCACGTCGAATGTTTTGATAACTCCAATATTCAGGGGTCCCATCCCGTTTCCGCCTGTGTAGTTTTTAGAAATTCCACTCCTAGCAAAAAGGATTATCGCATATTCAATATTAAAACTGTTGAAGGCCCTGATGATTTTGCTTCTATGGAAGAGGTGATCTACCGCAGATATAAACGAATGCTGGACGAAAAACAACCCCTACCCCAGCTGATCGTAATTGACGGAGGAAAGGGGCAGTTAAGTTCCGCTATGAAAAGCCTCGAAAAGCTTGGCCTCGATGGTAAAATTGCAATGATTGGAATTGCAAAAAAACTAGAGGAGATCTATTATCCCGGAGATTCGATACCTCTCTACTTAAACAAAAAATCGGAGACCTTAAAGATTATTCAGCAGATGCGGGATGAGGCGCATCGTTTTGGTGTACATCATCACAGAGGCAGAAGATCGCGCGAAACAATCGTTTCAGAACTCGAACAGATAAAAGGAATTAGTGATAAAACAGTAAAGAAGCTTTTGAATTCCTTCAAATCCGTAGCGCAGATAAAGGAAACCGCTGAAGAAAAAATTGCTGCTGTGATAGGGAAATCAAAAGCAAAAGAGCTCGTTCGTTTTTTCCGCCAAGAGGTTAAAACAAAAAAGTCCTGATAAATTAATACCAGGACTTTCTTTGGAAAAACTTTCTTTAGAAGTTCCACATATCGTGTTCAAACTTGAAGATATCGTCTTTGATCCTTTCAGATTCCAAAAGTTGTTCCATTCCCTGTCCTGAAAGGTACGCTGCAATAGAGCGGTTATATACGTTGGATTCCATAAAAGTAAAGCTGCCAAACAAGCGTTTATGAAATATCTCATCATAGGTTCGCCATTCCGAATCATTATACGGGTTATAACAGTAGAACTGTGATAGATAGTTTCTGATAGCTGGATAGTATACCCAAAAAAGAGCTTTATAGGTAAATTTACCACTTGCTATATCAGAGCTTTCAATTACAGGAGCAATGGCGATTATCCGGACATCCATTACAGACCTTTGCTTTTCAAAGAACCAATCTTCCTTTAAAAAATACTGCACTATATCTGTTGGTTTTATGGTGTCGGGCCTCATGATCGGGTTGCCTGTAGAATCCAATAGAGGTTGTCCTATTGAGTCTTTCATTACAAGCGGTTGAGTCATTTTTTTACTGATCTCGTCCTTAGTTAGTGAGGCACCAAACTCCATGGTGAAGATATCGAAATCAAATACCGAGGTGATCTTTCCCGTATAAACACCAGCTCTTAAAACACTCCATAATGATGGTCTTTTAGCAAGATCTTCCTCCGGATAATAAAGAGGATGGTTTATTTTTTCACGGAGGTCAATGGTTCTCCATATCCTTTTTTGCCACATGATGTCTGCTTCCCTTTCGTAAACATACGGGATGGGTTTTCTGAAGGGTAAGTGCTCAGGTGTATAAACACCGTCCAATACTCCTCCTCCCGGGGGTTCAAGAATCCCTCCGGCCCCTCCGCCCATAGCAGGTGTAGTTGGAGTGGTATTACCTCCGGCAGTAGGCACTACAGGAGGGCCTGTCTCTCCGGTAGGACCAACAGGACCGATAGCTCCTTTGGCTGTTGCAACATTTGTCATTGAGGCTATTATAAATAATAACCCCATGAACAAAACCGATGCTGTTAATACTCTTTTCATAGTATAAAAGGTTTTAATGATCACATTACCTTCAAGTTAACACTGCCGATCTCTGTATTTAGTCCGCCCGGCTTGATTACTTTAACTTTTTCAATATATATCTTATTTCCTTTTTTAGCTTTCTTAATGAGTGCTGATTGTTTTTCACTTAATGATCCGCCGGTTGTAGATTCAGTAACCTCCAAACCGTTTACGTTCATGGATACGTCAAAAGAAGCAACAGGTATTTTAAGCTCAAACTCGAAGTTATCCATCATAGGGACTACACTTTTTACGAATTGTAATTCACCTTGCTTAATAACGTCAGTACCGCGCTTACCATAGATGGTAGGAACAGGATTGGGAACCGGTTTAACACGGAATTTAACTCCCTGTCCCATAGATTTAGTACCTGTTTTTGTTTTTGCAGATACATTTATCGTACATTCTTTACCCGCCATTGACTGAGCTACTTTTACCATGTATTTTCCTCTGGAACCTGACATGCTTCCTCCTGAACAAGAGGGCTGTAAATCTTCAGCAGCAATACCAGGAACCGAAACAGATACAGGGTTATCCAGTCCTATATAAAGTACGTTCATTTTCTCTGCTGATACAACAATTGCAGGGCGAGCAGATTTAAACTGTGATTTGAACGGGAAAACGCGAGGCGGAGCCTTAGGATCTGCCGGGTTTTTCATACGGATAATTCCGCCCCAATCTGATGTTCCTTCCGCTGAAGGAGAAACAGAATAAATACCAACTCCATTAGTAACTTTAATAGAAGTAGAGTCAATAGCACCAATTGGTTTTCCGGTTATACTGTCAAAGTCCCCCAACCAGATCTGAGGATTGGAAGTGGTACTGAAACCCGCAACGAATACTTCGGCTCTATATTCATCTCCGATCAGTACGTAGTTTGAATTTGCGTTTACGCGTGCAGAAAGTGTATCAAACTTGAATGAGTTGATATCGATACGATTATAGAGAGCGCTGATAATATCTGTTTCAGCATTTTTTACATCGTTCTGCATTTTTGTAAGAAGTGCAATTACGGCTACCGCCGGGTTGTGGTAGAAATTGTTGGATTCCCAAGTGATCATCATTCCTTCGCCGGGTGACCAAACATCATCGATCTCCAATCCTAAGTGAATATTTCTCTTTTCTTTCTCGGGGATATATGTTATCAGGTCTTTTTTGAAATTGGCAATCTTCTCTTTAAATTGACCGGCAATATTACCCGAAGTGGCTTTATCCTCTTCTCCCATGAAATAGTGTGTAGGCACAACGTTATTGTCCTTCCCTTCCATATAAAAAATATTAGAAGCGATCTTCACTGTACTGTCACTGCCATTCTTGCCTTTTACAGTAGTCATGTCCTTTTCTTCTACGTGTTCTATCAACTCATTCTTGATCTTTTCTATATAATCAAACATCTCCTGAGCACGCTTCCTCACCGCCTTTGCCTTGTTGTTCCAGGGGCGTACTTTAACCGGGTCGGTGATCTCCGCTGTAGAAAATGCATTATATATAGCTTCGTTTTTAACAGTGAAATTGGTATTTGTTTTTACCAAGCCATTATTAAGAGTTGCGAAAGAGTTAAGGATCTCTTTTGAAACGTTCATCGCGAGCAGAGCCGTTAACACGAGATACATCATGTTAATCATCTTCTGCCTAGGGCTTAATTTACCACCTGCCATAAATTATACTTTTTTAATATCAGTTAGTAATTTCAATTTACTTTTTAAAAGTCATAGCAGACAGTATGTTGCCATAAACTGTGTTCAAAGAACCAAGATTTTCTGCAAGTGCTTGCATTTGATTTTTAAATTTCTTGGTGTCTTCAACAGATTCTCCGAGGTTGCCGATCGCTTTTTCGAAGCCTTCGTATAACTTGGTGGTTTTGCTGATGGTTTGCATCTGCAGTTCATACGCGCTGTTCAAAGAGCCAATGTTCTTGGAGAATTGGCTAAGCCCATCTGAATAAGCGCCCGCTTGCTGCGATGTTGCATTTGATATTACATCCAATGCTTTGGCAGTTTTGCTTGATGCTTGTTCCAGGTCGCTGATAGAACTTCCAATAGAACTAGATGCTTTATCGTAAGCTGCTGAAAGTCCCCCAATCTTCTGAGAAGCCGATTTCATATTCGTAGTAAACTCATTGCTTGCAACGGTTACATCTGCCATCGAAGATATCTTAGATGTTTGATCGCTGAGGTTTTGTAATCCAGAGCCAAGGCTTTGGATCAATTCCGGGCCGATCTTAGCATCTTCAAGCATGTTATCCAATTGCTCGGTGATAGATTTTTTATCTTCTTTTTTGTCGCCATGGGCATCATCGTGCATTCCTGCCAGTTCAGGATATACAAGTGTCCAGTCCAGATCCATATGTATCGGCTCGAACGCTGACACAACGAAAATAAGAACCTCCGTTCCCATTCCGAGGATAAGCATCGTGTTCGCACCAGGCCAGTGCATGATTTTAAAAAGCGCACCCGCAATAACCACCGCGGCACCAATACCGTAGAGTTTTGCCATGATGTTTTTAAATTGCTTGGTTACCAAAAAGTCTTCGAACTTGCCCATAAATTGTGTGTTTTTAGTTGTTGTTTTCGGTTGTTATATTTGATTACGTGAAGCCTGTTTTTATTTTACACCCAAACGTGCGCCTTCTTGTGCAGTTGCATCGTCTCCTCTTGCGCGACCCAAATAGGTCATTACACAACGGAAGCCGATATAACTTTTCGCAGTATCCTGATACTCATAGGATCTGGAACTTGTCTGCAAATAAAATCCAACATCCTTCCACGATCCGCCACGGATAACTTTACGCTGACGAACTGCCTGATATTTTTCATCTTCAGTAGGTTCATATACGTAATCCGGGTTCAGGTCGTGTGCGAAGTCATAGGCTGCTTCTTCAAATGCATTGCTGGTCCACTCGGCAGCATTTCCTGCCATGTTATAGAATCCCCACTCATTGGGAGAGTATGAGAAGATATGTACGGTGTGAAATCCTCCATCATCGATATAACTTCCGCGCATCGGTTTAAAGTTTCCAAGGAAACATCCGCGGGCGTTACGAATATAAGGGCCTCCCCAAGGATACGGGCTGAGATCCAGGCCGCCACGTGCCGAATATTCCCACTCTGCTTCAGTAGGCAATCTCCAGTCGTTCACGATTGAGTGGCCGATACCGATCAGGTAACTGTTCATATACTGTGTTCTCCAAACGCAGAAAGCACGAGCCTGTTTCCAGGTGATTCCAACCACTGGATAGTCATCGTAAGCCGGATGCCAGAAATAGTTATTTGTCATTGGCTCGTTGAATGAATAGGTAAAGTCATGTACCCAAGCCAATGTATCCGGATAAACATTAATGATGTCTTTTATAATGAATACACTTCTGTCTCTTTTAGGAGCTTTGTTCTCGATCATATAATAACCGAGCGCATCGGCTGAACCTGCAGAGTCTTTATCATTGAATGCTGCCTTGCCGGATCCATTGATAAATGTTTTTTGATCATCGAGCGGATCAGGAGACGTGTTGTATTTGAACCTGTTTGTTTTTCTGGACGCTTTCTTAAGGTCAATTCTATAATATGTAAAGTTAAATTTACGAGTGTCGTATTCTTTCTTTGTATAGAATCTTTCTTTAACAGGAAGATAAAGGTCGTTCAGGGTATTTCTTACCTCGAGATCTTTATCGTCATAGCTAAGTCTCTGATCCCAGCGCAGGTCATATCCTCTGTCTTCGTAAGCCGCTTCACGGTCTTCACCGTAAGCATCCTGCTTGTTCTTCCATTTTTCTTCATCTACAGCACCTAACAATTCACGTGCGATGGAGTCACGCACCCAATACACGAACTGACGGTACTCGTTGTTTGAAATCTCTGTCTGGTCCATGTAATAGGCCTGAATAGAAACCATACGCGCTTTCTGCGTAAAGTTGTAAGGGATGTCCTGGTCACTTTGTCCCATGTGAAAACTTCCCATAGGGCAGTACAGTGTGCCATAAGGATCTGGCTGAAACCAAGGGTCTCTGCCCTGAACTCCCACAAGTTCCCCGTGATCGCCGCTGTTACAAGCACTTGCAAGAAGTGCGAGTAATACTACATAAAGAAACTTTTTCATAGTTATTGTTTTTTGTTTCAGGCCTTCGGACTTATATTAACGAAAGCGATGAAACATTTATTTTAATCAGATAGAATAAAAATTTACTAACCTATTGAAGACGGACTTTCCAAAAACGCAAGCGTAATTCATATAACAGTTAATAAACAAAAAATTATTTTAAAAATCTTGGGTTGATGTGACTTTGGATCTTAGGAGGCCTAACGATCTTTATACAATAGTTCACCAGAATTTCGTGCGTTCCACCATGGTAGGGTTTCAGATCCGATGTACCAAGGTCATACGCATATCCAACCTTTAAAGTTGATTTCTCGTTTGGTTTCCATGCAATACCCACCATAGCGGCAACGGCATCCTGAAGGCGGTAAGAAAGGCCGCCCCAAACGAAATTGTCAAACAATACATTGCAGTTAAGATCAAATGTGGTAACAGCTGCGTCTGTTTTAATATGTACAGAAGGGCGCAGCGTAATTTTGCTGGAAAGAAAGAAATCATATCCTGCAATTACATAATAATGTTGCGCTGCTTTGTAATTAAATGAAGGAGCTGTTAAATGTTCTGCTCCGCCCGGAACGTGTGAAGCAGAAAGCCCCACATAAAGCTGATCTGTTCTGTAATACGCTCCAAGACCTATGTCATAAGTCATTTTGCTTATGCCCTGATCAGGAATTGCGTCATCAGTTTGACCGGTTGTTCCATCAGGAGCTAACCAATTATTTTTAACTGTAGATTGTAAAATTCCGGCTTCAAGACCAACCCCCACTAATCCGGTAGCGCCTACAGGTTTGTGATATGAATATGCAAGACGAGCGTGCATAAAATTAAAATTACCAAGCTGGTCATTCGCGATAGTTAATCCAAGTCCTCCATGAAGCTCGATAAATGGCTTGTCAATACAAAAAAGGAATGTTTTAGGCGCTCCCGAAAACCCAACCCACTGATTACGATATACTAACGTAGCGCAAAGTGCTCCTGTAGTTCCGGCATATCCGGGGTTAACAGGTAGTTTAATGAACATGTTCTGAGTAAACTGAGGGTCTTGCTGAGCAAATGTGATGATTGCTGAAAGAGATAAGGCAAGTGATAAAAGAACTTTTCTCATAGTCAAACTGGTAATGTTAATTTCGAACGTTTTTGTTAAAAACTTTTTTCAGACCTATGCAACCATTTGAGTTCAATCTCAATCAGAAGGCTAAGGTACGTATTTTGAAAATCCTGCGCAAATATTTATTTCTACTAATTAAAAATGCTCATTTTTAGTCGAATTTTGGGCATTCTATGATAAATATTAATAAAATTCCTCAGAAACATGCGTTTGCACACATTTCTGAGGAATTCCTTATATATAATGACAGATCAATTACTTAGCTACAGAGAATTTGCTTGTAAGCTGCGCAGCATCTGTCTTTATAGTGTAGTAATAATTGCCCGAAGCTAAATCTCTCACCGAAAGTTTAATGTCATGATCCCCTGATGAAAATTTTTCTGAAGAGTGCTGGATCACACGACCTGTAAGGTCAAACACTTCAACAGAAACAACTCCGGGAGTATTGATATGATATTTAATGTTGGTGAAATCATTTGCAGGGTTTGGATAAGCGCCCATTAAAGTAAGGCCATTGGCTGATGGATACTCGTTTACTCCTCCTGCAACATTTACAATCGGAAGAATGGCCAGATCAACGTTAGGGTGGCCTTGCAGAAAGCTGCCGGTAGCGATCCATGTACCGATCTTCACCCAAGATAAAGAGTCAGTGCTGGAACATCCAATCTTTGTAGAAAGGACTGCAACGCTATCACCTCCCGTAGGAGAAGGGAATGTTACTCCAACCGCAAAAGAGGTAGTTACTGCTATACCGGGAGTAAACACATAACTGTTATACGCTGTTGTGACTATAGCACCTGTAGTTATTGTATTGCTGCTTGTACCTAAAGCATTTAAAGGCCCTTTTTTAGTGCCGTCAATAGAATATACTTTTGCAGAAGTTACACCATTGGTTCCTTTATGTACTCCGTATCCTACCAATACTTCTGTTACTGTTCCGGTAGCGTAATATTTTTGCGCGCATTCAGTTTCTCCTGTAGACACGTTGTTGTTTCCAAAAACATATCCTTTTCCTCCGGATAATCTGTAGTAAAACAAGGTGTCGCAACCTGACTGGCTAAAAGTAGCCGGCATCAAGGTGTCGATCGTGAGCGTTGAAGGATTGTGTCCTTTGAACGAGGGCACGGAGATCGGGCTCATTGGAACAGCCGAAAAATTGGATTGCGCTTGTGCCGTGAGGAACATAAAAGGGGCAACGATTGAAAGGAACGTGTAAAGTTTTTTCATGATTTGTTTTTTAGTTGTGTTTGTTCTATGGTTGTGCAAATATAAAATGTTTCTTCACAGGTATCATGCTATTTCCTTCTCGTAGCTTTCGATAGGAGGACAAGCACAGATCAGGTTGCGGTCGCCATGTGCATTATCGATTCGCCCCACCGATGGCCAGAATTTATTTTCGCGAACCCATTTAAGCGGGTAGGCTGCCTTTTCGCGTGAGTACGAATGTTTCCAAATATCTGAGATCAAAACCTTTGCCGTGTGCGGGGCATTTTTCAGGACGTTGTCAGCAACATCTGATTTTTTGGAAACTACTTCTTCAATTTCTCTGCGGATGGAGATGAGGGCTTCACAAAATTTATCCAGTTCTTCCTGTGATTCACTTTCGGTAGGTTCAACCATCAATGAATCATGTACCGGGAAAGAAACCGTAGGTGCATGAAAGCCATAATCCATTAAACGCTTTGCAATGTCGCCAACTTCTACTCCCGAAGCGCGTTTGATCTCCGCGCAATCCAGGATCATTTCATGGGCAACACGTCCGTTCTTGCCTACATATAATATAGGATAGTGTTTTTTCAAAATGTCTTTCATGTAGTTAGCATTCAATATCGCATAACGGGTTGCATCAGTTACTCCTTGTTTGCCAAGCATCTTTATATATCCGTATGAAATCAGCAAGATGAGGGAGCTTCCGAATGGAGCAGCTGATACTGCCGAAACGGGTTCAGAGTTAGGGGTTTGAGGTTTGGAATTAACTACAGGATGTGTTGGTAAAAATGGAGCAAGATGTGCAGCCACTCCGATCGGCCCCATGCCTGGGCCTCCTCCTCCGTGAGGAATAGCAAACGTTTTGTGAAGATTCAAATGACAAACATCTGCCCCAATGGTTGCAGGGCTTGTTAAGCCTACCTGTGCATTCATATTGGCGCCATCCATGTAAACCTGTCCACCATTCTCGTGAATTATTTTTGTGATCTCTGCAATTCCTTCTTCAAATACTCCATGTGTAGAAGGGTACGTAACCATAAGACAAGAAAGATTTGCTTTGTGCTTTTCTGCTTTCTCTTTCAGGTCATTCAAATCCACGTTTCCGTTCGAATCGCATTTTACAATTACAATTTCCATTCCGCACATGGCAGCGCTTGCAGGATTTGTTCCGTGCGCTGACGAAGGGATGAGTACCACTTTCCGGTGCGTATTTCCTTTGCTTTGATGATAGGCCTGGATTACCAACAGCCCTGCATATTCTCCCTGTGCACCGCTGTTTGGCTGAAAAGACACAGCAGAAAATCCGGTGATCTCGCAAAGAAATTTTTCCAGTTCGGAAATAACGATTCTATATCCTTCCGCCTGTTCCATAGGAACAAAAGGATGAATGTTTGCAAACTCAGGCCAGGTGATTGGATACAACTCTGCGGCTGCATTTAATTTCATGGTGCATGAGCCAAGCGAGATCATAGAATGTGTAAGCGAAAGATCTTTATTCTCCAGACGCTTGATGTAGCGCATGAGTTCCGTTTCAGAATGATAGCTGTTGAAGACAGGGTGCGTCATGTATGAAGACTGACGGTTGAACGAAGAATTCTTAATGACACTTTTGTTTGTTTCACCATTCAAAGAAGGAACGGAAACATTTTTTCCAAGTGCTTCTGCAAAAACTTCTACAATTTCTTTTGCCTCTTTTCCGGTAACAGTTTCGTCCATGCTGATCGTGATACCCCCGGCCCCTGAAGGGGAGGTTGTATAGTTGAAATTTATTTGCCTAGACAGGGCAATTGTTTTAATCTTCTGAATTAGGGTTTTGTCTGAGATAGAAATTGAAATCGTATCAAAAAATATTTTGTTCTCAAGTGTTAGTCCCAGTTTCTCGATCTGCTCTGAAATTCCGCAAGCAAGATGATGGATCTTTTCTGCAATTAGTTTTAACCCTTTGGATCCGTGATATACTCCGTACATGCTTGCCATGATGGCGAGCAATGCCTGTGCGGTACAAATATTGGAGGTCGCTTTTTCCCTACGGATGTGCTGCTCGCGTGTTTGCAGGGCCATTCTGAGAGCCGGGTTTCCGGATGAATCGACCGATACCCCTATAATTCTTCCGGGCAAAGAACGTTTAAAATCTTCTTTGGTGGCGAAGAACGCAGCATGAGGCCCGCCATATCCCATCGGCACCCCAAAGCGCTGTGAATTTCCAAGCACAACATCGGCACCCCATTCTCCGGGAGAAGTGAGCAATGTCAGAGCCATGAGGTCACTTGCAACTGCAACAAATGCATTTGCAGCATGAAGTTTATTGACGAATTCTTTGTAGTCAGTAATGTTCCCGTTTGTATCCGGATATTGGATCAGTGCTCCGAACATATTTTCAGCAGCCGAAACTTTTAAGTGGTCTCCGACCCTGATTTCTATCCCGAGCGGAAGTGCGCGCGTTTTTACTACGTCAATAGTTTGAGGGAAACATTTCTCGGAGACAAAAAAAGTATGTGCGTTCGTTTTTTCTTTTTTGCGTGCGTTGTAAAATAAGATCATGGCTTCAGCAGCAGCCGTGGCTTCGTCCAGCAGCGATGCATTGGCAATGGGCAGCCCGGTGAGATCGATCACCATAGTTTGAAAATTCAGAAGGGCCTCCAGTCTTCCCTGCGAAATTTCAGCCTGGTAAGGAGTGTATGCGGTATACCATCCCGGATTTTCCAATACATTCCGTTGAATGGCAGGAGGAATGATACAATTGTAATAACCAAGGCCAATGTATGTTTTGAAGATCTTATTCCTGGAAGCAGTGAGTTTCAGTTCTTTCAGATATTCGAATTCACTCAATCCATCCGGAAGGTTCAACGGTTTTTTCAAACGGATGTTGGAAGGTATCGTTTGAGAAATAAGTTCGTCCAGTGAAGATGCCCCGATCTTTTGGAGCATGGTTGTTACATCTTTGTCGCGTGGACCGATGTGGCGTGATGCGAATGAGGATGACATAGGCTGTTGTTTTTAAGGACAGCAAAGATAAAAACAAATACAGAGGGAAATAAGGGGATTTTAGTCCTTGTTAAGGCGCAAGAATTTTCGGTTGATGGAACTGTTTCTGGTTGTGGCACTTATGAAATAAGTTCCCTGGGAAACATTGTTCAAATCGATGGAAAAAAGTTTGTTTTCATTCTTTCCTATATAGCATTTTTCCTGGCGGATATATCTTCCCTGCAAATCGGTGATGTGCAAAGTGACCTCCTCCTCAGCAGCAGAAAAAAGATTAAGCGATAAATTAGTTGTTGTTATGGGATTTGATTGAACGAGCAGAGACAAGCCTTTTTCATCGCTTGAAAGTTTAACAAAAACTACTCCAAGTTTTTGATGCTGTCCGTTAAAATCTGTCTGGGATAATCTGTAATAATTTGTTTGCTCAGGAACTTCGTCTGTAAAATCATATTTGTGAGCAGATGATGAATTACCTGTTCCGCTAACATGTCCAATCACCGAAAAATTCTCCCCATCCGTGGAATGTTCTATCGCGAAGTAGTCGTTGTTCTCTTCTGAAGCCGTCGTCCAGGAAAGTTTCACGGAATTGTTTTCGGGGCTTCCGTAGAAACTAAGTAGTTCTACGGGCAGATTTGATAAATTTCCACATTGATTAGTCAAAGTTCCTCCGGAACTTTCTAGTCCTCCGCTTCCTGCTGCTAAGGCTTGATTCGTATTAGAACCAAAGCCACCGCTCGCTATGCCTCCAGTGTTTGAACTACCTTGCACACCATTTGTTCCGCAAAAAGTTCCTGTGCTTGTGAATTTCGGAATATAAATATCAAATGCTCCTCCAAAGGAATTCGAATAGCCACACATTACATATTCTCCAATATTATTCTGAATCAATCCATTTGCCATCTCAGGGCCACCATTTACTCCGAAATTTTTTTCCCAGAGCACATTGCCTGAGACATCAAACTTTGCGATGATCGCATTCGAAGCTGCGAGGGCCGTGGGAACATACATTCCCGAAACAACATAATTGCCATCGTTGGATTGGATAAGATGCCAGCCCCAGCCATTTTTTGCGTTTCCAAAGGTTTTTGTCCACAATAAATTACCTGTATTATCTAATTTTACAAGATACATATCTCCTGACCCGGCTCCATAGGAACTTGTATACCCTGTGAATACTAAGTTGCCATCTGTATCCTGAATAACACTATAGGCTTCATCAATTCCTGCTCCACCAACAGTTTGCGACCATTGATAGGTTCCGGATAGATTATATTTAACAATGACAGCATCGGTTGATCCTTGTCCGTAAGAATCTGTGCCGCCGACCATAATGTATCCATCGGAAACTGCTATAACTGAATTCGCCCGGTCACTGCCAACATTACTGCCGAATGTTCTGCTCCAGTTCAAAGTTCCTGTAGCACTGAACTTTGCTAAAAACATATCATCATCTCCGGCTCCGAATGATGTTGCATATCCTGCAACTATATAACTGCCATCCGCAGCTACTGTAATAGCATTTCCGTATTCATCCCCCGCTCCTCCTAGTGTTCTTGACCAAGCCAATGCCCCGGCAGAAGTGAACTTGAGCAGATACATATCCCCACTACCAGCTCCAAAAGAATACGTAACGCCTGCAACTGCAAATCCACCATCTGTAGCTTGAACCAATCCATATCCTTCATCGTAACCTACACCTCCGACCGTTTCTGTCCAAGCAATATTGCCAAGGTTATTTACCTTTATCAGGTATACATCTCCTGTGATATTCATACTCTGCCCATAGGATAGCGTATATCCTGCAATAACATATCCGTTATCAGAAGTCTGAACCAATGAATAGGATTGCTCTAGATCGCTTCCCCCTATTGTAACTTCAGCACTTTGTGAAAATGCCTTTTGAGAAAAGAAAAATAACAAAAAAAAGAAGCCTGTTGTCTTCATAAAGAGGCTTTGAAATCTAAAATCTAAATAATACCGTTTCACTCTGTAAAGGTCAGAAAAAAAAGAGCGATATGATTGATTGAAATGCACAAAATGGAATTTTTATTTGACCCCCAATGAATTGGGTAACCTATATCATTTATCTGAACAAGCTGATATTACCTTTTACCTGCTTTTTGACCCCGTTAACTAAAGTAATGTTCATGTAATAAACAAAAATTCCAGAATTTTCTATTTTACCTTTGTATTCTCCAGTCCATTCCACAGCCGGATCATTGGTCTCAAATACTTTTTCGCCCCATCTGTTATAAACAACGAAAAGAAAGGATTTGATGCAATCTAAATTCCCATAATAAATTTTTACAACCTCGTTTTCCCCGTCTCCATTTGGGGAAAAAGCCGTAGGAAGGAATGGTTCTCCGTTAGAGGCTGAAGAACAATCGATCGGTTCTATCGGAACTACTACTACTACCGTAACACAGGCCGAATCAGAACATCCTCCCGAATTTGTAACAGTTACACAATACATGGTTGTTGAGGAAGGAGAAACAGTCATTGACGCATCTGTTGTTCCATTGCTCCAGCTATACAATCCACCCCCCGATGATGTCAGCGTGACGTTTTGTCCCTGAGTAATGGTGACATCTGCGCCTGCGCTCGCGAGAGGGCCCGAATTAACGGTCGCACTTCCGGAAGCGGTATCCGAACAATTACCGATGGAAACAACTACGGAATAATTTCCAGCAGTTGATGTTGTAATGGAAGAAGTGGTGGCTCCGTTGCTCCATAAATAATTTCCTCCTCCAAAGGCGGAAAGTGTTGCCGTGTTGCCGCTGCAGATCGTAACATTTGTTGCGGATGCCACAGGCGGAGGCAAAACGGTAACTGATATACTGGTATCATCCGAACAAGAACCCGATGATACAGAAACAGAATAAGTAGCATTTGCAGAAGGAACCACTACAATGGAAGAAGTGGTTGCGCCTGTATTCCAAACGAAATTACTTCCTCCCGAAGCGGTGAGCGTTGTGCTTTGTCCGGAACACAATAATATGCTCCCGCTGATGGAAGCCGTGATGCCTGGCACAATTGTAACCGTTGCAGCTACGGTATTGCTGCCGCAGATATTTGTAACAACAGCCGAGTATGTTGATGTTGCCGTTGGACTCACTACGATAGAAGCTGTGGTTTGGCCGCCTGGAGACCAAGAATAAGTTCCTCCTCCTGATGCGGTAAGCGTGGCAGAACCTCCGGAACAAATACTTGTGTTTCCTGTAATTGTTACCGAAGAAGGTTGCAATACAACCACTGTAATATTTCCTGAAGAAGCGCATTGACTTGAGGGGTCGCTCGCTGAATAAGAAGTGGTAGATGTCGGAGCAACAACGATTGACGAACCGCTTGCTCCGGTATTCCAGCTGTAACTGCTGCCTCCCGTAGCTATAAGTGTGGTGCTTCCACCCTGGCAAATTGTATCTGGAATTGCAGTTACGACTACGGACGCACCCATGCTGAATTCCCACCAATCATTGTAAATTGTAAACTCCCATTGATTGTTTACCATGGTCAGTGAGGTATCCAATCCTGTTCCGAGATACGCTTTGTTATTGATCACGCATACCGACATATCACCTCTTCCAGAAAACGGAGACGAGGTAGCCGGAGTCCAAAAATTTGTAACAGGATCATACTGCCACATATCATTAAAGTAGGGCCCTACCCCACTTCCTAGTCCCTGACCAATAAATCCTTTATTGCACAGCGCAAATCCGACTGCACCGTACCTTCCGGGCGCGGGGAGATTTGCTTTTTGAGTCCAGGTATCCGTTGGTGAATCGTATTCCCATAAATCTTTGTACTTCACGCTCGGAATTGCATTTTGATCCCAGCCCGTGCCCCAATAGGCTTTGTTCCCGATAACAAAAGTTGCACGATCCACATCAATGCGCTTCCCGCCAGGAAAATTTCCCTTTTGTGTCCATAAGTTAGTTGCTGGATCATATTTCCAAAAGTCAGCGAGACAAGTTGCATTCCAATCGAAACCTGTTCCTATATATCCAAATCCGCCAATTGAAAATCCAGAGGCTGTTACACGCTTCACACCACCGAAATTTGCCTTTTGTGTCCACACATTCGTACCTGGATCATATTCCCAAAAATCATTTTGATATTGGCCTCCGATGGTACCACAACTTATATAGCCTTTGTTGCCTATTGCAAAACCAAGTCCAAAATTTCTTGGGCCTCCAGCGCAATTTGCTTTCTGCGTCCAGCTGTCATTGGATGGATCGTATTCCCAGAAATCATCTGCAAAACCGTTATATGTATTGCCAGTACCAAGATATCCTTTACTACCAATTGTAAATGCTATTCCAGCCAGGCGACCAATGCCGGGCGAAGGACCCATCTTTGTCCAAGTTCCTTGGGAAAATAGCACACCGCTAAACAGTACGGGGACGATGATTGCGAGTACCTCTAGTCTTCGAAGAATGCCCATGTTTTTCTTTTTACGATGCAAAGTTGTCTTATTACATTGTCAAAAACAAATAATTATGCAATAATTATTAAAAAGGTAATGTTGTAATATTTTATCATATTTAAACATTTCTATATACATTACTGTGTACTTTTGTGAAATATTATTAAAAAGATAATGATTCCGTCAAAAGAGTTGTTTGAGCTAATTAAGTCACTTGATCAGGGGGAACGAAGGCATTTTAGTAATTATTCCAATCTTCATTCTTCGGCCAGCAAGAACTACCTGAGCCTGTTCAACGCTATCAACCATCAAAAAGAGTACAATGAACAGCAGCTAAAATCAGAGTTGAGCAATCAGACTTTCACCCGCTATCTTCCTGTTGCAAAAAATTACTTGTATTTCCGTATCATTGATTCGCTAGCAAATTTTCACAGCGATATCAGCGCAAACGCTAAGGTCCGCACCCTTATTCAGCAAATAGAAGTATTGCAGAAAAAAGGATTGTATTCCCAATCAAAAAAAATAATAACCCGTACAAAAAAAATCGCGTACCAGGAAGAGCTGTATTTCGCGCTGCTGGAAATAATTTCTATATGGGAACAAAATATACTAATTGAAAAATACAAGTTGGGCGAAGCCGGGCAGACTTTTTCGGAAATAATGACTGTTTTATCAAAAATAACCGAAGAGGTTATTTGCGGCAATGCTTTTCTGCGAATGCTCAGTCTCTATTACAGCTATTTTCAAACCCGGAATAAAAAATACCTGAAAGAGGCCTCGGCCCTTATCCGCGACCCTGATTTTATTAAAGCAGAAAATACCGGAACATACAAAGGAAAACAAAGGGCGCTTGAGGCGAACATGTTCTATTGGTACATTAAAGGAAATCTGAAAATGGTAAGCCGTTTTGCAAAAAAAGGCATTGAGCATAATTTTAATCACCCGCTTGGATTGAAAAAGGACTGCAAGCAATATTTTACTTTGTTAAATAATTTTTTTGTTGTCTCAATGGAGCAAAAAATATATACCGAAGCAAAGCTTGCCTTGAATAAATTCGATGCGGTATCAAATGTTGCAAAAACTTACTCCCAAAAAGGCGGATTCTACTATACCTACAGCAACTGTCTGATATATTATCTGCGCGTAACCGGCGGCCTAGAAGAATTAAAAGCAAGGCTTCCGGCCATTCTGAGCAACATAGATCTGTATAAAAAGGATATTAACCTGCACGACCGGGCGGTGCTTCTCTCAAACATTGCCGTATCAGAATTTTATCTTGGCAACTATAAAAAATGCGTGTATTTTTTGAATACGATGAAAACAGAATATGACCTATCCGATCATCCAGAGCTACAGTATGGATATTATCTTCTCACATTGATCGGTCATTACGAAGCCGGCAACTACGATGTTCTTCCCTACGCCTTGCAGGCATTTTACAGGTTCCTTAAAAAGAAAGAGAGCATTACCAAATTTGAAAATCGCCTTATTGCCCTCTGCAAAGATCTGATAAGCGTTAAGACGGAAAAGGAAGTGGTTGATGAATTAAAAAAATTTCGAAAAATGCTTGCCCTCCTAAAAGGTGACTATGTATCACATCATATCAGTAAAGTCTTTGACGTGATGTCATGGATTGACCGGAAAATCGGGAAGGTTGGAAATTCCTGAATGCAAATCAAAAACGCAAATGTTATTCTTAACGGCATGTGAAATTAATTAGTCCAAGCGGGAAGCCGAAGTGACGTTTCTGCTTTCCACCCGGTCTTCTACCTGGAAATGATCAGTTTTCCAGTTAATGTTCTCTCACCGATATTCATTTTATAAACGTAAACACCCTGGACAAAAAATTCAGGATCTACTTTCCATTTAAATGTATGTTCGCCCTTATTCTGAAGTAGGTTGTTGGCAAGAACCGTTCTTTGCCCCAGCGTTGAAAAAAGTTCGATCGTTACAGGGCCGTTCTCCTCAAGGGAATAATTAAAGTTCACTTCGCTCGTTGAAGGATTCGGAAATACACGCGGAGTATTGAGCGCATCATTCACTGCATTGACCGCAGTTGCCGAGCCTTCCGTAAGTGTGTATATCCCGTTCACGCTCATGCCGGTGAATGTTTCTTTGGTCATCGTTCCGTTGGGCCAGGTTACCTGTACAGAAGAAATTGTTGTTGCCGTTCCTAATCCGAAATAGAGTCTGTTGCCTTTGCACTGCAAAGCACCGTGATTCGGAATCTGGCACTGGGTATATGTTTTTCCTCCGGCAGTAACTTCCACTTTTGCTCCTATGGCCATGGCGTTTCCGGAAGTGCTGGTGAGGCCCAGCTCCAACCAGTTGTTTCCAGAGCTAAGTGTATTTTTAAAAAGAGCAAAGTTGAATGACGATTCCCCCGTAGCAAGATCCAATTTGCCATCGTTATCATAATCTACAAAAGATCCATCCGCTTCTCCTTTTGCAATGTTGAGTCCGTATGACGATGTGGTTTTTGTAAACGAATGGTTTGCATTCTGAATATACATTTCCGACATAATACAGCTGGCATACCAGGCAAAACAAGTAATGTAAATATCCGGCAACCCATCGCTGTTCACATCGCCCCAGGCCGCACCGGCATACGATTCTTTATACGCAATTCCATCGGTGCTTTTCATGTTCGTGAATGTAGTTTCTGTATGGCCATCGTTCCGCCAGATAGTTGTTGTGCCAAAACCGTATGAATTATAATTTACCGGATGCGCAAAGTTTGACAGCAAGAGATCCATATCCCCATCATTGTCATAATCTGCCCAGTCGCAGCCTGTGCCATGATCGGACCAATCCACAGGTGCCGGGATGTAATCAATATATCCGTTTGTAGACTTTAACATATTCGTAAAATGTCCGGTACCATCATTGCGCCACAGCTGATCCTGCTCCTGGCGATAAATGGCTACATAAAGATCCAGATCTCCGTCCATGTCATAATCTGTAAACATCGAAGCTCTAGTTTCCCATTTGGTGGAATCCGGGATCGCTGATGAAGAACCCATGTTGGGCGGGTAAATATCCTGGTAGGTGAATCCGTTATTCTTATTATTGATGTACAGATAATTTTTAAGAGGCGCATCTCCGTTATTTACATCCCTGAGCTGTCCTACGAACAGGTCCGGGTATTTATCGTTATTGACGTCCGCCACACTGAGCGTAGAAATAAAAATGTAAGGAGGAGTTCCCATCGTTAGAGGAACTGCCGTAAACGTGTTGTCGCCATTATTCAGGTAAACAACATTATCCGCCGGATTAGTGTTCAGGTATAAAATGTCATCCTTGCCATCATTATTCATATCTATAAAAGTGGAAACATACCAGGGAGCTGTGATACCTGCAGAAGCCGCGATATCTGTAAATGTGCCGTTCTTATTATTGAGGAATAATTTTCCGGAGGTGAGCAGGTCCAGATACCCATCACTATTAATATCGCCCCAGGCAGTTGCCCTGAACCCAAGCGTTCCAATGCCTGCCGAGGTAGTTACATCCTGAAAATAACCTGCGTTAGGATCCGGAAGATCTTTATTGGAATTGTCCTGAGCACGTGAAAAAAATCCGAAGCCGGTTAAAATAGCGAAGAGAACTTGTTTTTTCATTTTCGGTAAATTGTTTTTGATGATGATGTGTATTTTTATTTTTGATTGATCTTAAATTATTTTAGTAGACTAATATTCCCTTTTTTATCCAGCTCCTCCCCGTTCAGCAATTCTGCTTTCAGGTGATAGGCAAAAACGGCCGTGTTTTCAATTTTCCCTTTATAAGATCCATCCCAAACCGCAACCGGGTCTTCCGCTTCAAATACCATCTCGCCCCAGCGGTTATAAATTTCCAAACGGAATGTTTTGATGCATTCCATGTATCCGAAAAATATTTTGATGACTTCGTTCTCTCCATCGGCATTCGGAGAAAAGGCAGTTGGAAGAAAAAGTTTTTCTTTATCGGCTGCTGAACAATCCACAGGAGGTACCGGCTCAACAAAAACTGTTACGCAGGAGGTATCAGAGCAACCGCTCAGATTAGTGATAACGACACAATACAATGTTGTACTGCCGGGGGAAACATTGATCGCTGCGTTGCTGTTTCCTGTATCCCACATATAATTTCCTCCACCGCTGGCAGTAAGTGTTGTAGTTTGCCCTGCTGTGATAGTGATATCCGTTCCCGCATTGGCTGTTGGCCTGGGGTTTACAGAAAGAGAACCTGTTGCTGAAGCAGAACAACTGCCGATGGAGACAATGACTGAATAATTTCCGGCAGAAGAAACTGAAATTGAATTTGTAGTGGCTCCGGTATTCCAGGAATAGGTTGCTCCGCCCATAGCCGTGAGCGTTCCTGTTTGTCCCGCACAGATCGTTGCATTGGAAACAGAAGGAACCGGAGGAGGCACAACCAAGACAGACACTGTTGCCGTTGCAGTGCATCCGTTTGCATTCGTTGCAGTGACCGAGTACGAACTTGTTGTGCTGACAATAATGAAAGCCGTAGTTTGTCCGGTGTTCCAAGAATAATTAGTTCCACCGCTCGCGGTCAGCGTTGCGCTTTGTCCGGAACAAATAGTAGCGCCCGCAACAGAAACAACGGGAGCCGGAGAAACAGAAACTGTAGCAATGGCAATGCCGGAACACCCGCTTGCATTTGATACTGTGACTGTGTATGAATTTGAGAAAGCAGGATTCACTTGAACGGACGAAGTAGTGGCTCCCGTATTCCAGGAATAATTCACTCCTCCGCTGGCAGAAAGCGTTGCAGTTTGTCCGGCACAAATAGTTGCGTTTGAAACTGAGACAACCAAAAGCGGAGCTACAACAATATTTACAATAGCCGTATCGGCACATCCTGCCGGATTTGTTACAACAACAGTATAAGAGCTTGTCGAAGTAGGATTAACAGAAATACTTGCCATGGTTTGCCCCGTGTTCCACAAATACGAACTTCCCCCGGATGCAGTGATGGTTGCTGTCTGCCCTCCGCAAATAGTTTGATCTGCAACAACGGCTACAGGTAATTGCCCAACATTCACTGCAACGGTAGAAAAATTGGTACAGCCGTTTGCATCCGTTCCGATCACAGTATATGTTGCAGAAGTTGTTGGGGCTGCAACTACCGGAGTGCCTGTGGTGGAATTCAAACCTGTTGAAGGTGCCCAGGAAAATAGTACTCCGGTGCTGGGAGTTGCAGAAGCGGTTAACGTGGTTGAATTTCCTACGCAGATATTTACATTCGTTGGATTTGCAAAAACAGCAGGCTGTGGATTTACCGTAACCGAAAATGTTTGCACCTGTATGCAGGCTGATTGCCCTGTAGCTGTTACTGTATAGCTTCCTGCATTTCCGGTTTGAATATTCTGAGTGGTTTGCCCTCCGGGTAGCCAGCTATAAGTATTAAATCCAGGGGGGCCATTCAAAGTAGTAGTTGTGCCCTGACAAATAGTAACCGAAGTATTGTTTGATATTGCCGGTTCACAATGCCCGTCAATGTAGGCATACGTATAATGATCGCCCAGCGCGCAGGAGTGTGCTTTAAATTTCACCGTAACATTTGTTCCTATATACGCAGTGAGGTCAACCGCTGTTGAAGTCCAGTCCTTGTATAAATGAGGGATCAGGTTGTTGGGCGGTGATTGATTGGGATCTGTATAGATGTATGGCTGAAATCCATTTGCAGCGGTCGCCTGGCTCACTAAAACTTTTGAATATCCGCATGGGATCGTATCTCCGTTCTGGTCGGTAAACATCACTTCAAAATAATTTTGCTGGGCTGGGCTGTGCGGAGGGGAGAATTGATCCAGGTCTTTAAACACCACTGCATCCTGGTAGACATAGACAGGATCGGCCGCTGAAACCAAAAATGTTTGGTTGATCCAATATTCCTGGGAGCCGGGATTGGGCAGGCCGATCAAAGCTGACTGCGTACCTCCGGCAGGTGCAAGTGTACTTAGCGGAGCAATAATGTTATCAAAACCTGCACCTGTTAATTTATGATAAGGAGGAGTGGGTGTAACTACAAACGTGGTGCTGGTCACAAAGTTCCAGGCTTGCCCGCTCCACCCGGAATAACCCGATTCAAAATCAAAATTATTGCAGGAGGCAATCGAAACAATAGGGGGATTTTTCTGAGCACGCGCGCTAAGTGAAAAGAAGATCCATACCAAAAGGAAAAACACATTGCTCTTCATATGATCATTTATCTCTCCTATCATTTCACTACGCTAACCATGCCCATGTAGTGATACTTTTTGTCTTGCATATCTGAGAGCTCTACCTTCCAGACATATACATCTTCCTGGGTGAGGTTTCCTTTATTGTCTACAGACCCGTTCCAACCTTTATGAATATCGGTTGATTCAAAAATATTATTTCCCCATCGGTCAAAAATATTTATCTGGAATGTTTTGATGAAAGTTCCCATGCCATAAAATTGTTCGTTAATGCCATCGCTGTTTGGGGTGAACGCATTGGGAATATAAAATGTAGGGGGTGCTTCCACCCGCAGGCATTTTGTAATGGAATCCAGGCAATGAGCTGCTGCATCTTCCGCTACGAGCGTGATGCAATAAGTTCCGGTATCAGCATATGTATGAGAGGGGTTTTGCAGGGAATCGAAATTTCCATCTCCAAAATTCCAGGCCCAGATGAACGCATTAGAAGAAAGATTGGTGAATGTAACGGCAGGATCGCTGACTAAAAGTGTTTCAGGGTTAAATACAAAATTTGCGATCGGAGATAATCCCCCTGTAACGGTGGCTCCCTGAAATTGCGTACATCCGTTCGCATCGGTGATAATGACAGAATAGGTTCCGGCAGAAAGGCCCGTTGCTGTAGTTGTTACCTGAACAGGAGTGGTAAGCCACATAAATGTGTAGGGAGATTGCCCGCCCGAGGCATTTACCAGTGCCGTTCCATCCGAAGCTCCGCAGGATGCAGGTGTTGCACTTGAAGTTAAATTCATTCCTGCAGGCTGTGTGATGATCGCAGGTTGTGTTGTAGTACATCCGTTTGCATCCGTAATAGTGACCGTATAACTTCCAGCCGGAAGATTATTTGCCGTTGCCCCCTGCTGTGAAGGAGCGGTATTCCATTGATAGTTATAGGGAGAAGTTCCTGAAGACGCATTTGCTGATGCGCTTCCATTCTTGCCACCAAAACAAGAAACATTGATTGTATTTGTGATCGTAGCTGTGATCGCAGCCGGCTGAGTGATAGTAAATGTGGCTGTCTGGATACATCCCATGGCATCTGTTACCAAAACAGAATACGTCCCGGCCGAAAGATTATTTACTGTGGCTCCTGCCTGAGGAGGAGTGGTGTTCCATACATAGGTATAAGGTGCATTTCCTCCTGCGGGATTAATGCTTGCTGAGCCATTACTTGCTCCGAAACATTTTTCATCAACGTGTGAAGAAGTAGTTGTAAATCCTCCGCCTCCTGCAACCGAAACAGTTGTGGTTGAAACAAAACATCCTGTAGCATCTTTAACTGTGACTGAATAAGTTCCGGCAGAAAGCCCTGTGGCTGTTTGTGCACTTTGTCCGGATGGATTCCAGGTATACGTATAGGGCGCAGTGCCACCGTTGGGGTTGGCAGTGGCAGAGCCATTGTTTGCAGAACACGAAGAAGGCGTAGAACTTGTAGTAACAACCATGGGCGTTGAATTACAGGTGAGCGAGGCTGCTTTGAAAAAAACCCCGGAGTCAAAAATTCCATCACACGCATCGCTGATCGCTAATTTGAAATGGTACGAAGTGCATGGAGTTACAGAAAGAGTGACCGTAATAGCTGTTGTAAATCCATCGTACTGAACAGAGGCTCCTCCGCAATTATCCACAAAATAGGAACAGTTGGTACAAGGGCCGCTTGCATTGCAGTTGTAAGAATTTCCATTATTAACCGTGTTGATGGAAACAGGTTTTTGTGTGAGAGGGATCTTGGCCATGTTATAGCCTGCATAAGCAGGGCCTGAAGGATTTTGCCCGGTCACAAAAATTCCGAACACATCGTTGCAGGAAGTGTTTACATAATCATGATACTCTTCTGATCCGAAAACAAACGTGAACGAAAGCATGTTGCAGGTTGGAAGAACATCGAACTGAAGGATGCAGGGATCAAAATAGGCCGTGGGATCTATCGTAAGAAGGTCTGCATCGTTGAATTGGGTTCCATTGCTTACGCCCGCGCTCGAAGAATTGTTGGGTCCGGTGGCAATAGAAACTTGTCCGCTGGTGAGCAGAACTCCGGTATTAATTCCAATATTGGAAGTGGCTCCGTTAAAGGTTCCGCTTGCTCCGGCTGTACAGTTGAACGTTACGTTGGAAATTGAAACTCCCGAACCGGCGAGCATATTAGCGAGCTGGGCAGCGTTGTTGTTTGCAGTTACCTGTAGTTGTCCGAAAGCCGCGCTTCCGCCCCACAGAAAAATTAATGAAGAAAAAATAAATGCGCCTCTCCTTTTCATGGCTTATTGAATAACAATTGGTTTTGTGGTCCACACATTATTTTGGGAAACATGGATAAAGTAAACTCCCTGCCCCAATCCTAAAGGGAGTGAAACATCAATGGTTGAATGGTTGGATAGCTGAATGGTTGAATAAATTTTTTCTCCCAAAGAAGTGTAAACTTCCACTCTTGAGATTTGAGACTTGGCGCTTGAAATTTGTCCCGAAGGGATGGAAACCCAGAATTTGCCATCAACAGATGGGTTCGGATACACCTCAAATTCTCCTGAATAATTATTTACATCAGAAACTGAAGTTGGATTTGACGAGCAGCTTCTGGGTATGATCGCAAACTTCGGGTCGGTGTTCAACACAGGTGCTGGAAGAATTAAGTTTTGCGCCACTGCCCAGGCAGAATCTCCACCCGGTTCGCATTTTATATATGAAAGTGCTGTGAGGCCCAAAAAAGTATAATCGTATGGGTAGAGGAGATCATATGAAGATTTGTTCTGCCACGTTGCATCGTATCCGGTCTTTAAACTGCTCCAGGTAGAAAAATATTGCCCGGATTTGTCTACAGTAGGGACTCTTCCATCGCAGAGCAAATATTTATTGTAGCCGGGTGCAGTGACCTGACCCACATAATGCACGGCAAAATATTTTATGAGCTCATCCATATTGTAACCGAGCTCCCTGCCTCTGCCGAGTGCAGACATCATGTAATGTTGTTCAAAATTGCTGATCGCTTCTACAGTTACAGCGGTGTCAATGCCATACGCAGGTTGGGCAAAGGCCGAAGCGCCTCTCTCCCATTGATGAAGCGGAGGATTTCCCATCACTGCATCAAAGCGATATTGTTTCCCCCAATTCCAGTTAGTGGAATTTACATTGGGAGAATTTTGCAGATCGTGTGCGCCTTCCCAAATTTCGATGGCGTCTTTACAAAGCACATCAAAATATTTTTTCTCGTCTGTATTGTCCGGAGCACAGAAAACCGCGAGTGCACGGTTACGGAAACTCCATGCCTGTCCTCGGATCTGTCCTGTCAATCCGCCTTCGGCACCGGTAGGTCCTCTGCCCCAGCTGTAGGAGGTGGCTGCTCCGTTGGTCACGTTAGCGGTCCAGCTCGCCCAGAAATACATTTCTTCCAAATAAAAATAATCTCCTGTCAAAATATAATGCGGAGAGCAAATGTCCGGCTGATGTGCTTCTTCCGGCACCCATCCACCATCGGTCCATGATCCTACTGGAACAATTTTATCCTGTGGGGCAGTATAATTGTAATTATACCCACAGGCAAAACAGGTAGTTGGCCGGTCGGTGATAGAAATTGGTTTGCCCAGTCCTTTTGTATTCGGATCATTTCTAAAATATAGTTTGGATGGATTTCCCTCGCGCAGATGTACAGGCCACGCACAGGCAAGATCGGCTTGTTTGAAAGAAATTTCCTGCGAGCGAATATCTCCTGAATAAAGCCATTGAACCGCCCAACTGGTGGTGGGGCCAATGTCGGGCCGCGCTCCTCCCGATCCCATGGCTTTCATCCATTGTCCATTGTCAAAAAGATCTTGCGGTGCTGTTTGCCAGTTTGCATAATCATTGGCAAGGGTTGTTTGTGAAATAACTTTGCTCGTGTCGTAGTTTGGAAAGAACATGGTTTCTTTCAAATAGCCCAGGTTTTCATTGATAGAAATTCTTGAAGGGGCTCCCCCGATCCAATATTCTTTGGTCCAACGGCTCGCACCGTAATGTGTGAAAGTTGGTTTTGTGTAAACTGTAGCAGAAGAAGTATTTCCTGTTTTCAATATCAGGGAATAGATCATGTCTTCCATGGCTTCCGTGTTTGCAATTTCTCCTACAAAACGCACACGTACTTTGTTGATGCCGGGAAAAAATGTTGCGTGAAAGACCGGGCGGAATGATTTAAATGCATCGAACCCTATATCATACATTCTGTTTGCAGAATGATCTGCGATCACAACCGATGTTGCCACCGATCCCTGCATCCAGTAAGTAAACGCATTGTTCTGAACCATCGTGCGTGCTGAAGTTGTAATGGTATTGCTTCCGTTGTTCAAATCCATTGCTGCTTCAAAATCAAAATTGTTCTGCAGCATATCTGAAGAGGTAAGAAAGGGGGAATTGTTCCCGGTAAGCTGATCACGGAAAATAATGGTGATGGTAGAGTTTGCGTCAAGCTGCGGGATCAGGAAGGTGAGAATGGCATGCTTCACACTTCCGTCCGAATACCGTTGTTTAACATCTGCCTGGGTTACCACCGCAACTCCGTTGATGCGAACTTGAGGGAAATGAGGAATTTCACCCGGCATGAAAGGACGCCCTATCTGCATCGGATAATTGGCGGTTGTAACACCATCCTCCTCCTTTACAGTGAGAGAATTAACAACCGCCAGTGCGCTGAGTTGAAAATAAAACATTGCAACCACGAGGGAGCAAATCACAGCGCTTATCCGATTTTTTTTGTTTTGTTTTTTCATAGTAATGTTTTTAGGTGCCCAAAAGTATTTCACCCTGCCCTCAAAAGCAACCGGGTTCTCTTCAGGATTAAAAACTTATTTGATTCCCTATATCCGGCAGAATTCCTATTTTTATGGCGTCTTAGGGTTAGAGCGGACTAATGGCATATACACTATTTCAAATTAATTTGACTCCCTTTCAAAGAAAGGGTAGGGCTGTATGAAACGAAGTGATGATCTTTTTCAGCTTATAAAATCCCTCTCAAGGAATGAAAGGCGTTACTTCCGTCTGTTCTCACAACTGCAAAAAGGCGACAAGGCCTACCTGGGTTTATTTCATGCACTTGATAAATTAAAAGAGTATGATGAAAAACTTTTTCGCGAAAAGAACCGCGATAAAGAGTTCATAAAGAACCTGGCCTGGAGGAAACACCATCTGTATAATCTTCTGCTCAAAGCGCTCGAGTCATATCACGAAAGCATTGATACCGAGGTATACTCGCTGCTTCACAAGAACGAGATCCTGTATGAAAAAGGATTGTACAAGCAATGTAAAAAGATCCTTGGAAAAGCAAAAGCCATTGCCAAGAAATACGAGATGTATCATATCATATTTGAGATCCTGAACTGGGAAGATATGATCTCCATTAAATTATTTGACGTGAGCAAGCAAGCTTCCGTGATCGAAGAAAGTAAACAGAACATACAACTGCTTTCCAACCTGACAGATTATAAAAATATTTTGCAGGAGATCTATAACGTGCATCACGTGATCGGGGTGTTCCGGAAACAGGAAGACCAGAAACCACTCGCGCACATTCTGACCTCCAAACTCTGGAAAGATGAGTCGCAGGCTTTGACCTTCAAAGCAAAAAGACATTACTTCTACAGCCATTTTCTATATTGCTTCATGAAAGGCGATTATGCGAATGCATACCTCTATACAAAAAAATGTGTGGACTCCTTTTTCACACAGCCAGAGCAGATTGCACACAGCTCTCATTTTTACATCACAGCTGTGAATGCATTTCTGTACTGCTGCACGCATCTGAAAAAGCACAACGAAATGATCGGCTACATCCTGCGCCTGAATGAAACGAAAAAACTTTTCACCAAACGCTCCGAACGCGCAGAGGCGGTGCTGCTTTCTTACCATGAGCTCGGCTATTACATGATGACCGGAAAACTCCAGAAAGGGTTGGAAGCTGCCAAACGAATTGAAAGGGAAATACTGGATTATGACGACATCCTGGCACCGCTGGAAAAATTTTCGCTCTACATCAATCTGGCTTTCATTTATTTCATGGCGGAGAAATACAAAGATGCAATTGCCTGGTTGTACAAGATCATAAGTGCGGGCGCACTCAAAGCACGCAATGACATGGAAAGTATGATCCGTATCTTTTACATCATTGCACAATACGAAAAAGGAAGCAGCAAACAGTTCATGAAATCGTTGCTGCGATCTACTTATCGAATGCTGGTAAAAAGGGAGCAGCTGTACAAGTATGAAAAAATTATCCTGGACTTCATCCGTAAAGAGCTTGTAAAGGTGGATACACGCGAAGACCTAATCAGTTCACTAAAAGATCTGCGCGAACAATTAATTGTTATTTCAAAAGATCCGTACGAAAGCCGTCCGCTGGATTATTTTGATCTTATTTCCTGGATCACCAGTAAAATTGAGAACCGGCCTTTTGCGGAGCTGATGATGGAGAAGAACAAATAACTGTACGGATAACGAATCCATCCGAATCTACTAATCGGTAGTGGCTGTTATTCGCAGATTCGTTGCAAATTCGTTATCCGTACCCCCTTATGAAACCGCAAACAAAAAATCTCCTCCTCCTCCACTTCATCGTCTTCGTATGGGGCTGGACGGCTGTGCTTGGAAAAATTATTACCCTGCCTGCGCTCCAATTGATATGGCTCCGGGTCATGATCGCCTTTGCCGGAATGTTGTGTTTTGCTCTATATAGAAAAACCCCTCTCATTCCTTCCCGCAAAACTATTTTGCAATTGTTTGGTATAGGATTGATCGTGGGACTGCACTGGATCTGTTTTTACGGGGCGGTGAAAGTGAGCAACGTATCGGTCACGCTCGCCTGTTTTTCAACCGGAACTTTATTCACTTCTCTTATTGAACCACTGATCAATAAAAGAAAAGTTCTTTGGTACGAACTTTTTTTCGGGCTAGTGGTCATTGGCGCATTGCTGATGATCTTTAATGTGGAAACAAAATACACGGCCGGCATTTTGCTCGGCATTGGAGCTGCACTCACCTCGAGTATCATGGCGGTGCTGAACAGCATCATGAGTAAAAAAAATATTGGCTCGGATATTATTTCCGTTTATGAAATGACCGGAGCCTTTGCCTGCATCTCCATTTTTATTTTCAAGATGGACCCTGCAACCGCCACTTTTTCGGGGATAAGCAATCAGGATTGGATATACCTGCTGTTGCTCTCGGTTTTCTGCACCACCATTCCTTTCATCATTGGTGTAGCCATTCTGAAAAACATCAGCCCCTACACCATGACGCTCACACTAAATCTCGAAACCATTTACGGGATTCTTTTCGCTTTTTTTATTTTTACCGATACAGAAAAAATGTCTGCCACATTTTACATAGGGGCAGCCATTATCCTTGCAACCATTATTTCGGATACGCTGATGAAGAGGTATGTGAAATAAAAAAGTGCTGTTGAATTTCTCCAACAGCCTTCGCAATAGAAGCCTTCTTTAGTGATTATACTTTTTCAACTCCGTTTTAAAAGCTGCTGTACTGGTTTCGGTGAGTGAAAAGTTAACCGTTTGGTTGGCGGTAATCGTGATAGGAACAAAAGAACTGTAAACCTTTTTGTTCGTTCCTACGGCAACGGCCACCATGGTACATTGTAATCCAAGCGGAGCAAACTGATACGGAAAATCACTGCCTGATCCAAAATAAACATGCACCATTGAATTTATGCCCGTGAACAAAAGAAAAACTTCAGGAG
>JAHEYK010000005.1 GCA_023251625.1 Bacteroidota bacterium | reverse complement strand
GCCCTGCAGGAAATATCCCTCAGGGCGTTTACTTAACGTAAGATGCAACTACTCAATAACTATTTTCTTATTAATAATTGTATTTCCAGAAAGTAACTGCAAATGATAAACTCCTTTTGCATTTCCGCGCAGGTCGATAGTTAATTGGTTGACTGGTTGACTGGGTAATTGGTAAATTTCTTCTCCAAGTACATTGTAAACTTTTACAGATGCAGTTTGCAGATTGTGCTGCAGATCTTTAATGGTAAACAAGCCATGACTTGGATTCGGATAAACCAAAATGTTTTTGCTGTTGTAGTATTCGTGTATCCCTGTACTTGGCTCTGAAACTCTGTCTGATCCGTTCGATTTGGATGACTTTACGGTTGCACTCATAGGGTCGGGCCCTTTTGCGATGGTAGCAATACAGTCGCCGCCACTGTGCGATACATCCACGTGATAGAATATGGTTGTGGTATCGCTGCTATGAGGCACGGCCTTGTCAATATAAAATGTATTAGAGGCTGGAACAGAATCGAGCAGATACCAGGGAGCAAGAGCACTGTCTTTACGGAAAATATGATAGTATGAGAATGGATATCCTACATATTTATCCCATATCAAGAAGGTGCTGTCTGCAGTAGTAGATTGAATGGATAAGTGTATGGTTTTATGTTCATCGCTGAAAGGGCTTTCTTTTCCACAGATATCAATCATGGAGATACGGTACTTGGCCCAACGGTCATCCGGACGTGCAATGGAATCCAGATAAGTGCTGAGCAGGCTGTAAGGCTGATAATGTATGAATTGATAAATACCATTCTGGGAAGATTCACGGTAGATCCTGAATCCTGCAACAATAGTGCTCACTGGTTTTTCCCACACTATAATATTCATAGCAGTAGTGGTATCCACAGTAACCAGGCAAATTGGTTTTACTGGGGGGAGCACAGGCTTGACAGGGATTATCAATATGCTCTTGCATCCGCCTGTATCCGTGACCACAACCCCATAGTTTCCAATAGCGGCATTGATCAGATTTTGTGTGGTGCTTCCGGTGGTCCACATATACGAAGCGACCCTGCCGGAGTCTTGCGGAACGATGAGCACAAACCCATTGGCTCCGCAATCAACAGCAGCAACAGTATCCACCGCCACCGGTGGCCCTCCGTTGTCCTGCACACCAACGAGCAGGGAATCGATACATCCTTTTGAATCGGTTACAGAAACGGTGTACACTCCGGCAGCTAATCCTGTAGCAGAAGTGACCGAAGAACCGGATGACCACAAATACGTATACGGAATATTTCCTCCGCTGACCACCACATTGGCAGAACCATTTGACGTTGCACATGAAGCAACTGCTGAAGAGTAGGAAAGAGAAAGCACCGCCGGCTCGGGAACAAAAATACTTTTTACGGCTGAGCATCCCCCCGCATCGGTCACTATTACTTCGTACGGACCAAACGAAACATTATTGATGTCTTCGGTAGTAGTTCCATCAGACCAAGCGAAGGTATAAGGCTGTGCACTTCCGGTAACATTGATATCAACAGCACCGTTCGATAAACCTGCACAGGAAACAGCCGTAACCGAGTTTGTTAAAAGAGTTGGGCCATTTGAACTTGTAATCAATGCATCGGCAAATGAAAAACATCCAATGCCATCGATCACATCAACGCGGTAAATGCCTGCATCCAAACCTGAGAGGGCGGAAGCAGTAGTGCCGCAGGTCCACAAATAGGAGAATGGAGGAATGGCCCCCGGGCCCGACACAGAAGCAGCCACCGTTCCGGAGTTAAGTCCGCAGGCGGTTGGAGTGGCCGTAGTTGTAATGGGGATCGGTAAATGCCCGGCAACAACAATTGTTTTGGTAGCAGTGCAGCCTGCAGCATTTGTTCCGGTTACTGTATATGTTACGCTGGCAGTAGGGCTCACAGAAATACTTGCTCCGGTTTCTCCTGTGCTCCAACTGTATGTTGATGCACCGGATGCTGTAAGTGTGGAAGAACTTCCTGAGCAAATAGAAGTGCTGCTTGCGCTTATCGAAACAGTGGGCAATGCGTTCGAGATAACGGTCACAACCTTCGAGGCAGTACATCCCTGCGCATTTGTACCGATGACGGTATATGTGCCGGCTGAGAGCGCAGTTACCATGGCCGTGGTGGCTCCTCCGCTCCACTGATAGGTTGCTGCACCTGAAGCAGTGAGCGTGGTAAAATTACCTGCGCAGACGTTGGTATTGCCTGAAATCGTAATGACCGGAGGAGGATCAACGGTAACAGTAACACTGTTTGTATTTGAACAACCCCCCGCGTTTGTTCCGGTTACCGTATAAGTAGTAGAGTTTGTTGGATTTGCAACCGGGCTGATACACGATGTACAACTTAACCCCGATGCAGGCGACCATACATACGAGCTGGCTCCCGCTCCGGTGAGCGTGGTGGAATTACCGGCACAGATCGTTGCGCTGCCTGTAGCAGTAACAGCGGGGTATGGAAGAACATTGATCAAAGGAGATAATTGATATACAAAGCACGAGGTATTTACGCTAAGTGTAGTAGTATATGTACCGGCGGTGGTGTATAATATTACCGGATTCTGGGCAGAGGAAGTTGCAGGAGTTCCTCCGGGGCAATTCCAGTTATACGATGTTCCGCCTCCTGCACTAAGAGAGACAGAACTGCCGGAACAGATGGTTGTGTTGCCCGAAAAGAGGGCTACCGGACTCATTTTATGAAGGAATATATCCTCAGCCCCGGCCGAGGCCAGATTAAAGGAGGTTCCGCAGTAATCGAAGTTGCTGGATCCGTTAAAATAGCCTGATGTATATACGCTTCCGGAAGTTGTAACAGCTAAAGATTGTCCTTCATCAAATGCCGATCCGCCTATTGCAGTTATCGCCCATAAATTGCCCGAGGTATTTAATTCAAAAATGAAAGCATCATTTGACCCTGCTGAGAATAAACTATGTGAGGCAAAGTTGGCATTTCCCGAAAAATCTCCTGTGACGTATATATTTCCTAAAGTATCTAACCCGATAGCTGTTGCTTGATCAGCTCCGCTACCACCCATCGATACGGCCCAAACAAAATTTCCGGCCCCATCTATTTTGGAAACAAAAATATCATTGTTGCCTGCCGAGGTCAACGTGTATGTGCCAACTCCTGGATCAAAATCCATAGTGCCATTATAATACCCGGCTACATAGGTATTTCCGGAGGCATCTGTTGCAAGTGCATTACCGCTGTTAGGCCCCGCAGAAGCTCCCATGGCATCTGCCCATAAATAATTTCCGGCAGCGTCTAATTTTAAAATGTAAATATCCGGCACGGAGGTATTCAGGATCGCTGTTCCCGCCCCCGGATCAAAGTCTGTTGATCCATTGAATTGTCCGGTTATAAGAAGGTTTCCGGTGTTATCAACTTTTATAGACAAGCCAAAGTTAAAACCGGTTGAGCCAATGGATTTTGCCCATACAAAATTACCGGCAGAGTTCAACTTAGAGATAAAAATGTCTGATGAAGAGGTAGCAGTCAAATTAAATGTACCGCCCCCGGGATCAAAATCGACCGTACCGCCAAAACTACCGGTGGTGTAAACATTTCCTGCTGCATCTACCGCGATGGATTGGCTGAGATCGCTGGAGGTTCCTCCCATGCTGCGAGCCCAAAGAAAATTTCCTGAACCATCCAGTTTAGAGATAAACATATCATCCAACCCATTAGAGGTCAAATTGAAAACTCCTGCACTTGGGTCAAAGTCAACCGTGTTTTGGTAGGTGCCGGTAACAAAAATATTTCCAGCAGCATCAGAAGTAACATTATAGCCGATATCTGTCCCTGTCGCGCCCATGGACTTTGCCCATAACAAATTTCCGAAGGTGTCGGATTTGGAAATAAAAATATCATCACCCCCCATTGAGTTCAAATTGAGTGTGCCTGCACCGGGATCAAAATCAACCGTTGCATTGAATTTTCCCGCCATTAAGATGTTAGAGGATGGATCGGTTGCTAAACTGTAGCCTTCATCGCTTCCAGTGTTGCCCATTGTTTTCGCCCATTGAACAACTGGAACTTGTGAAAAGAGGGTTGTCAGCAATAAAAAACAAAAAATTGTCAGGATTATTTTTTTCATAAAAAATATTTTACGGATGAAAAAATAAAAATATCACGCAAATCATGGCCAGCAAATATATCCTAAAAACTCAATAGAAAAACTCTTCGGAAAGAGGTTTTAAAACAACTTTATCAAGATTTTTAAACCCCGGACATAGTTCGAACGTAGTGTTATTTCGAGATCACAATCTTGCGATTCGCAATGGTTGAGCCGGAAACAATTTGTAATTGATAAACCCCCTTGGCGTTTCCTCGTAGGTCGATAGTTAATTGGTTAACTGGTTGATCAGGTGATTGGTAAATTAGTTCTCCAAGTACATTGTAAACTTTTACAGATGCAGTTTGCAGATTGTGCTGCAGATCTTTAATGGTGAAAATTCCGGTACTTGGATTGGGAAAGATCAGTATTCCGGCATCTGCCTGTGATCCTGCAACAGATGTTGGGTTTATTATCTTGTCGGATCCATTTGATTTGGATGACTTCACGGTGGCTGAATTGAGATCGGGATGTTTGATAATAGTTGCATTGCAGGGCTGCGCGGGTGTAACTTGTATCCGGTAATGGCTGCTGTCGTGCGGAGAAGTAAAATCACTGTACGTAGTGGGGAGCGTATAAGGCACCAGGCCGATCTTGTGCCAGGTACCACCGTTGCCTGTATCGCGCCAAACTTCGTAATCGCTGAACGAAAAACCCTGATAAAAAGACCAGGACAGATCGAAACGGGGCGGAGGAGAAGTATAGTTGGGAGCAAGCTGATGCATGGTGATGTGCGAGGGGCTCAACGCACTTTCGTTTCCGCAGGTGTCTTTCACCGAAATGGCATATTCATGTGCCTGGTTTTTAGGAAGCACCCCCGGGGTGGTATCTTTGAACATAGACAGGCTGGAATATTTTACTGCTCCGATCTTCGTCATAAAAGAAGAGATATTTCTGTAAATGAAAAAACTGTCGATGCCCGCGGTGATTGGTTTTTCCCAAACAAGGGTATTATAAAGAGAGGCAACAGAATCAACAGTGACCATGCAGATAGGAACCGGCTGCCACACAAGGATGGCAAAATTCGCAGTGACGGAACTGCTGCAGTTGTTTGCATCGGTCACCGTGTAGGAATATGTTCCGCCCGGCTGGTTGTACAAGGAATCGTTACTTGAACCGGTTGACCAAACAAAAGAGTAGGGCAATGTTCCACCGCTCACTGCTGCATTCATCGAGTTGGGCATTCCGCAGGCGGTTTCATTTTTATTGATAGTTGGAATAAGAGGAAGGGGCTGGGCTACTGTGATAAATTGTTGTTTGCTGCAAGCGCTTGCATCTGTTATCGTAAGTGAATACGTGGCGGCCATCACGTTTGAAATATCTTCGGTGGTATAAGTTCCCGGATTCCACAAATAGGTGTAAGGCGGAGTTCCGCCCGAAGCGGTGATGTTAATGGCTCCATTATTTCCTCCGCTGCAGGTAACATTTGTTATAGCACTTGAAACGCCTATCACAGGAGGCTGAGTGATGGTAATTGTTTGTGTAACTGAACACAAGGTGCTGTCTGTGATTGTAATGGAGTAGGCGCCTGCCGTTAAATTACTGATAGCCGTAGTAGTCGCATTATTCGACCAAAGATAAGTGTACTGTGATATTCCGCCAACAGGAGCGGCCGATGCCTGCCCGTTCGTTCCTCCGTAACATGAAACATTTGTATTAGAAATTGCAACAGCAAGGGTAAGCTCGTAGGTTGTAAAAGGGGCATTTGTTTCTACCGGGGAAACGGCAAGTTCAGCAAGCCCGGCATTGGTAGTAGCAGAGCCGGCTGCGGCCACAGTGGAAACTGGAGAACTTACAGTTAACGTAAAATTGTTTTGATGGCAAGAACCGCTGTTAAGCAGGGAATCAGTCTTTACCAAATAAATATTGTAATCAGCTCCTCCGGAATATGGTACGCTGTTGCTTTGCCCAACCATAGCAAAACCACCGTCTGTAGATTTGGCCATATGTCCGCTCGCGAACTCCATCTCAGAAGCGCCGTATGTTTTAGCAGAGATCAAACTTCCGTCAGAACTTGTTTTGAAGAGCAACAGATCATAATAACTTCCGTAAAAACTATTTCCTGAAAGCACAAAACTGCCGTTAGATGTTTCTTTTATATCATGAATTTCTTCGTGTTGGGTGGTGGCGTAGGTCTTAGACCACACTAAGTTGCCGGCAGAATTTAATTTTACCAGATATGCGTCATACGAGAGGCCAGTGCTGAAACTTGCAGTTCTTCCTCCGATGATAAAGCCTCCGTCATTTGTTTGTTTTGCGATGTACCCGTTTTCATCGTTGGTTCCCCCAATGGTTCTGTCCCAAAGCAGGTTGCCGCTGGCATCAATATTCAGCACATACATATTTGTGTTGGGAGAGGTGCCTGTTGTGCCGGCAATGAGATACCCTCCGGATGAGGTCAGCTCCAGCGAAGTGATCAGATCCGTGCTGGCGGTGGCATATTTTTTTGTCCAGGTAATATTTCCTACCGAATTAATTCTCATCACCAACGCATCCAACCCTACAGTGCCGGCCATCACAAAACCTCCCCCGGTAGTTTGTTTAATTCCCCATCCTTGTTCCGATGCGGTGGTGCCATACGCACGGGCCCAGTTTGTAGCTCCATTCTTATCCATGCTTACGGCAAACAAGTCGTTACTTCCGGCTCCGTAACTTGAGGTAAGGCCCGTGAAAATAATGGACCCATCGGAAATGGTGGTAAGGGCATGGGGCTGCTCAAAAACATTTCCTCCCCATGATTTTGCCCATGAAATAACTCCGGCGGTATCTGTTTTTATGACATATCCATCGCCTCCGCCCGGTCCGTAACTGTTGGTGTGCCCCGTAATTGCATAGCCCCAGTCTACACATTGCTGTATATCATAAACCGTTTCGTTGTTGTTGGCAGTTCCCTTATATATTTTTTGAAAACGTTCGGTATAGGGAGGAATATTATCGAGCATTCCCAAATAATTCACCGGAAATCCCATCGTTCCGCCTGCATAAATTGAACCTTTGTAAGTTGTCAGCGTATTAACAGTTCCATTCATTCCTCCGGCCACATCAGCCCAAACCGATCCGTTCCATTTTGCGATCTTGCTGGCCGCAACACCCCCTGCTATGGTGAAATCACCCCCAGCGTACATTTCACCGTTGTATGACCCAATGGCATAAACAAAATTATTAAAACCAGTCCCTACCGCTGACCAGGCACTGCCGTTCCACTTTGCTAAATAATTTGCTGGGCTGCCTCCAGCTGTGGTGAATCTTCCGCCTGCATATAAATTCCCGTTCCATACATATAAAGCCTGCACATAGGAGCCCATTCCCGTGCCAACTGCCGACCACGTGCTGCCATTCCATTTAGCAATATAATTTGCAGGAGATCCACCCGCTGTGGTAAATGTGCCTCCTGCGTAAAGCTCATTATTAAAGACGGTCATTGTATACAGAACACCATTTGTTCCGGTTCCTACTGCCGACCAACTTACACCATTCCATTTTGCGATACCGGTAACAGGAACCCCTCCGGCTGTGTTGAAAGTTCCTCCTGCGTATAACTCACCGTTGTAAACGCATAGCGCATTAACGTTCGAACCGGAGTTCATCCCCGTTCCGACTGCCGACCAGGCCGAACCATTCCATTTGGCAATGCCGGATGCGATGACTCCACCGGCTGTGGCAAAAGTTCCTCCGGCAAATAAGCTGCCATTATATTCGGCCATGGAAAACACTTCTCCGTTCATGCCGGTTCCTAAACCCGACATCGTTGTTCCATCCCACTTGGCAATGTGGCTGAAAGGAGTAGAAAACATCCCTCCTATATATAAAGCATTCCTTGCAGAGTCTGCATAAACCACATCAACCCACCAGCTGAGGGGAGCCGCCCCAACGCTGTTCCAGACCTGTGATTGAGCAGCTAAGGATGAGAGAGTAATTAAAAAAGAAAAAATAATTTTTTTCACGATGTGATATTAAAATAAAACCGCTTTGGTAAAAGCAACCACATGCGGCTTTGAATATTTTTTAGATAACTTATTCAACAATTATTTTCTTATTGATAACGCTGTTTCCGGAGATCAACTGCAAATGATAAACTCCTTTAGCGTTTCCGCGAAGGTCGATAGTTAATTGGTTGACTGGTTGATTAGGTAATTGGTAAATTCCCTCCCCAAGTACGTTGTAAACTTTTACCGTTGCAGTTTGCAGGTTGTGCTGCAAGTCTTTAATGGTAAAGAGTCCATGGCTTGGGTTCGGATAAACCAAAATATTTTTGCTGTTGTCGTTTTCATGCACCGCTGAATTGGGAGAGGCAATTCTGTCGGAACCATTTGATTTGGATGACTTCACCGAGGTGGCCATTGCATTCGGGTTCTTGATGATGGTTGCATTGCAATCGTTCGGAGCATCTACATCAATGTGATACGAAACAGAATCGCCTGTATACGTTAAGGTAGTGTCTGAATACGTGTGCTTGGGCGCAGCTACCGAATCAATAAAGTGCCAGCTCGCACCGATGCTGTCTTTTCGGAAAATGCGATAGTAAGAAAATGAATAGCCTTCGTACGCATCCCAGATCATATCTATACTGCTTGCGCTCACGGATTGAATGGAGAGGTGCATTGTTTTATGATCCGGACTCATAGGGCCTTCAGTGCCGCATACATCCACCATGGAGATTCGGTAGCGCGCCCATTTAATATCCGGCTGTGCGATCGGATCGTAATAGGTGCTCACATTGCTGTAAGGAGAGTAAGCGATCTTCTGGTACGTTCCCTGCTGCGAAGATTCCCGGTAAATATTAAATCCGGCAATGAAGGTGCTCACGGGTTTTTCCCACACCACAATATTTTCATTGCTAAGTGTATCTACCGTAACCAGGCAGATCGGTTTTATAGGAGGAAGCACAGGATTGACAGGAGCGATGAGTACGCTCTTACATCCGGCAGTATCTGTAACTACCACTCCGTAATTTCCGGGATTAAGGCCTGAAATATTTTGAGTGGTGTTGCCGGTGGACCAATTATATCCGGAGATGGAAGCAGAATCCATGGGTACGAGCAATACATACCCGCTGCTTCCGCAGTTTGCAGCTGCTATCGTGTCAACAAAAACAACGGGGCCTCCGCTGTCCTGCACGGCAATGAGTGTGGAGTCAGCACATCCTTTTACATCGGTAATAGTAACTCCGTAAATGCCCGCGCCTATAGCTGATTTAACGGAAGTGCTTCCGCCTGCTGTCCACATATAGTTGTAAGGGGATGTTCCTCCGCTTACGAGAACAGATGCAGAACCGTTTGTTGCAGAACATCCTGAATTGATCACGGAATAGGTAAGAGCTAACGGAGCAGGCTCATTTATATATATACTTTTCACGACAATACATCCGGTTGCATCGCTTACATTCACTTCGTAAGGGCCGTTGGAAAGGCCCGATGCGTCCTCGCTGGTTTGTCCGTTGCTCCACGAAAAGGTGTAAGGGGGAGTGCCTCCTGTGACAGAAATGTCAATGGCCCCATTCGATAATCCTGAACAAGAAACAGGCGTGACTGTATTAATAGTAACCGCAGGCCCATTAGATGAAGAAACATTTGCATCAGCAAATCCAAAACACCCGTTTCCGTCGGTGACGTTGGCACGATAAACTCCGGCATCAAGTCCATTGATAGAAGTTGCTGTACTTCCTGTTGTCCACAAATAAGCGAACGGAGGCACTGCTCCGGGCCCTGAAACCGACGCGCTTGCGGTTCCGCTAAACGATCCGCACGAAGTTGGAGTTACGGTAACAGTGATGGGTACGCCCAAAGGTTCGCCCACTGTGATCGTATCAGATTTTATACAACCATTATTGTCAGCAATAATTACACTGTGGGTTCCGGCACACAGGAATGACGCGCCTTGTGTTGTTTGTGAAGTTGGAAACCACAAGTAGGTATAAGCGCCTGTTCCGCCAGCTGGGGTTGCACTAGCGGTTCCAGTACAGGTTCCGTTGCAGTTGGCATCTGTTTTAGAAACCGTTGCGGTAAGTGCAGTAGGCTCGGTGATGGTTACGGTTTTATTACTCATACATCCGTTCATATCGCTCACAGCAAGAGAATATGTATTGGAACAAAGACTACCAACAGAAGATGTTGTATTTCCGCCCGGAGTCCAGGTGTAGGAATAGGTCCCTGTTCCACCGGATGCCCCTGCAATTACAGATCCATCACACATCCCATTGCAGGAAGCATTGGTAGGGGTAATGGTGGTCGTAACCGCTGTTGGCTGCGTGAGTGTAAGAGTTTGAGTAGCATTACATCCGTTTACATCCGTAAGCGAAAGAGTGTATGTTCCGGCACATAAAGCGGTTGCAGCAGAGGTGGTTTCTCCTCCGGGACTCCATACATAAGTATACGGGGTTGTTCCTCCGCCAGGTGTTGCCGTTGCACTTCCGTTGCACAGGCCGTTACAGGTCGGATTGCTGGAAGAAAGAGCAAGAGACAGTATAGCAGGTTGTGTGATCGTAATGCTTGGGGGAGAAGCAGTACATCCGTTGTTATCTGTAACAGTTACAGAATAATTTCCTGGAGAAAGATTGTTTGCAGTTTGTGTTGTTTTACTTCCGGGCATCCACAAATAAGTATACGAACCGGTTCCCCCGTTTGCAGCAACAGTAGCACTTCCATTATTGGCTCCATTGCAAGAAACATTTACGTTCGCTGAAATGGACGTAGTAAGCGCTGTGGGTTCGGTTACAGTTACATAAGCAGTATCAGCAGCACTGCAACCCGCCGCATCGGTCACGATCACTGTATACGTTACTCCGGGGGTAAGGCCGGTAGCCGTCTGCGTATATTGAGGCTGACCTCCATCGTTCCAGGTATAGTAATAGGAGGGTGTTCCGCCAGTTGGATTCGCAGTTGCGGTTCCGTTGTCAGCCCCATTACAGGTAACATTAGTTACTGTGGGTGCAGGCAGAGTGAGTGGCCCCGGGTTAATGATCTTGGCGCTGTCGGTTACTGAGCAACTATTATAATCCGTGATGGTAACAGAATATGTTCCGGTACATAAAGAATTTTCATAAGAGTTTGTAGTACTGCCTCCTGCTGACCAGGCATACGTGTAAGGCCCTGTTCCTCCTGTTACACTTGTGTAAGCAGCTCCGTTACAACCGCCGCAAGTGGTCACATCGTATTTACTGATGCCTGCATTCAACAGTTTTACCTCCAGCGAATCGGTAGTAGAGCAGTTATTGCCGGCTGTGGTAGTTAATTTGTAATAGGTGTTAGCGGTCGGAGTCACTACAATCGTAGTAGCCGTACTTCCTCCGGGCATCCAGGAAAATGTAAGGCTCAGATTACTCGCAGTAAGCGAAACAGGGTTGCCGTTACAAACCGTTGGAAAGGGAGAAGGGGTAATGATAGGGGCGGAAGGGTGAGCGAGCGTATCCACTTTTACCGAATCAAGTGCCGAACACATTTTCCAGTCATAGCCGGTAATAAAATAAGTAGTAGGAACAAAAGGATTGATCACAGCATTTGCGCAGCTGGTACAATTAATATTTACAGTGGGAGACCATACATACGAGAACGGTGCTCCATTTCCGCCCGAAGCAAGTCCGGTTACGGTGGTGTTTGTGCCCGGACAAATAGTTACATCGGCAGAAGCAGATACGGTGGGGTAAAGACTTCCGCAAATGCAATGCGCCTGCACAGGATTGACCTGATCAGAATTATTTCCGCACCCGATTTGGCCGTTCATATTATTTCCCCACCCCCATGCTGTTTGATTGTTTTTATAAGCGAGTTGATGATACTGGCCTGCACTGATGGCAAAAATCCCGGAAAGGCCGGATATCTGCATAGGGCTGGTATTCTGAAGATCATTGGTACGATGTGTTCTTAGCGGAAAAGGAAGAGTAGCACCCCATTTCCAAACGGTAGAATCGGTTTTCAATGCCATGCTGTGATTGGTGCCTGCGCAGATGGCCATCACGTTTGCGACCCCCAGCACGGGTATAGGCACATTATTTGAAATTTGTGTACCATCCCCTAATTGTCCGTAATAATTTTCTCCCCATGACATGATAGTTCCTGTGTTTTTCAAAGCGAGCGAAAAACTTCCTCCGCAATCGATTGAAATTATTTTGGAAAGCCCCGGAACCTTATGCGCTGAGATGCTGTCGGAATTTGATCCCAGGCCTAATTGCCCGTAGTTGTTGCTTCCCCAGGTCCAAACGGTAGAATCATTTTTAAGCGCCATGCTGTGATAATTTCCTGCACTGATAGCAGTAATATTTGTCAGGAATTTTGCCTGTACAGGAATTGAGGTTCCATTATTGGTGCTGTCGCCCAACTGCCCGTAGCCGTTGTTTCCCCAGGCCCAAACGGTTCCATCATTTTTTAACGCTATGCTGTGAGAATAGCCGGCAGCAATCGCAATTACCCCTGTAAGACCTGTTACCTGTACCGGCACATCTGAACTTGGTATTCCTACAACTCCTAGCTGGCCATCGTAGTTATATCCCCAGGCCCAAACGGTTCCGTCACTTTTCAGTGCCATACTATGACTTCCTCCTGCACTCACGGCGGTAATAGTTCCTGTTAAGCCATTTACTACAACAGGTAAACTGCTGGCGGACATCGTACTGTTTCCAAGCTGGTAATAATAATTATCCCCCCAGGCTTTTACCGTTCCGTCTGTACACAGTAAAAGCGAATGATCGCTGCCGGCTGATATTTTTTGGGCGATAGATATATTGAAAGTACCTGCGGCTAAAAATATAACGGCAAGTGCTGAAATTGTTTGCCGAACATAGCGGGGGGTAATAATTTGCATTTGAATAAATTTAGGTGACAAATTTAACGAAAATTCTTGTAATCTGTAAGTGAAATTTGTTCTATCTGCTCACTTGCTAATAATAATCTTTTTTGATAGCAGTCCCTGGGAGGTTTTGATGTGGAGGAAGTAAATGTTATTTGGCTTTTCAGAGAGATCAATGGATAGCCCTCCCCCTGCGCCCCCTGCCTGACCGGCAGGCAGGCCTCCAGAGGGGGACAAGGAGTAAATTTTTTCTCCAAGTACATTATATATTTCTATATGAGATTGCTTCGCCCCGATAAAATCGGGGCTCGCAATGACGAACTGCCCATTAGAAGGATTTGGATAAACGAGTATCTCATCTGTGTTTTCATTCTCATTTATCCCGGTCGTACAGGTGAAAGGAAGTGAGGCAAGTTCAGCCAGCACATTGTTTCTGCGTTTCGTTATAAACTTTTTCAGCCCCGGAATATCAAATTTCATGTTCGGGCCCGGTTGGAGGTGAAGTGACATGGTATCGATGGTCCAGTAAAACATCTGTTCCGGAAACATCTGGTTGGAATCCGGCTCTGCACAAAAGGCAGGATATATTTTTGCTGCAAGACTGTCAATGATCGGGTTCATCACGGTGGTATCGAGGTAATCTAAATAATCGCAGATGGTATTGAGATAAGTTGTTTTGTAAGTGCTGTTGGCAAGCATTTTTTGCGTGAGCAGGCCGTTTGCCGACAGAAGGCTGATATGCTCTGTAGAATCTTCCGTCATAAAATAAGATCCAAAGGTCTGGCTCAGATCCCAGCTGCACCATTCAAATTTATTTGTGAGGGAGTCGTGATATAAATAATAATTATGCGGAGCATGAAAATATCCGTCCAGATCCACAAAAAGATTTCGTGCTGCCCACTGTTGGATCATAGGGGTTGTGTTCAGATCTGTTTCCAGGGTATCGTAGAAGCCGGTAGATGGAATATGATTAATATGGTCGATAAAGCTAACGAGATCACCCCAGTTGTTTGCTGTTTTATTCGAATGAAGCTCATAATACGGGTAATAACTGGTGGGATTGTTATCTACCCAATATAAACTTCCCTGAGGATCGCCTTTGAAAAGATTTCCTCCCCAGGTACTGAAATGTGTCTTGATAAATTCCTTATTCACCTGCTCGATGATCTTATATAAGCCCACGTACTGCCCGTTGTAAGACACTTTTGCGTAGGTACATCTCGGAGCGGCCAATCCCTTTTTATGCATGAAATCAAGCATGAGTTTTTCTCGCATCATAGTCGGGTCAAGCACATTGTTGTTTAGGTCAATAGCCGTGAGTCCCTCCAATTTTTTTCCCGATACATACTGATTGAGAGAAATTTTAATGGGCTTTTTCCTCCCGGGGAAACCAAAACTGGAATTTCCTTTCAGCTGAACACCCACTGAATCGATCAGTGCCCCGTCCAGATAAAAATTTCCCATCATCGTTTGTGTATTGAGATTGAACGAATCCGCATGCTGTTTGTAGTGCATGAGCGAATCCCAAAATCCGGGCTGTGTGAACGTGATATTGATGTTATGGATGTGCGAAGAATTGAAAAGTGTATCGCCCGGATTTTGAGCGAAAGCAGACACGAGGGAGGAGATGCAAGATAGGAGCAGAAGGACTGAATTCTTTTTCACGTGCCTCAATCGTTAGTTGAGCAAAAATACAAAAAAAGAGCAAACTTAGAAAATGAAACTCACCCAACCAGGATACCCAGCTGCATGAGCATGTTGGCGATCTTGAGATTTTGCGAGTCAAGGGTGGATTTGTTGATATCGAATTTCAAAGCATCGTCATCATCGATAGCAAAACTTATGCTGGCACCTTTTCGGGCAAGCCCTTCTCGTTCGGCAACGATGAGTACCGATTTGCCTTTCACTTTTTCATAGATCGGCTTCAGCTCGGCACTTTTCGAGGATGGAATGTATATCATATTGCACATTGCCGCATCGTTGGGATTGGCAACATTGATCACCACGATCTGCCTGCCTTTTGCTTTTTTATTTTTTGCCAGCTGCTCGAGTTCTTTTTTAACAGGCGATTCGCCCACCACGCCTATCACAAAATCACCTTCGGTGGTAGGCCATTCCACATACTTCATAAAATTGTACAGGAACAGCGTGTAGGTTTTGTAATCCACATCCTGGGCAAAAGCCTTTTCGGTTTTTCCTATGAAAGTCATAAGAAAAACTGCGGACAGTACAATATATTTTCCCAAATGCTTCATTCTTCGCTTTTTTCTCTTCTCTTTTTAACGGCTTTCAGATCGTAAGTAATTTTTACCAGCAGCTCTCTTGATGGCCCCGGGAGCGGTGCGTGGTTGCCGTACAAAGGTTTATAAGGCTGTATAAATGCGTATTTTGAACCCAGGATATCGTAACATCCGACACCGATCGTTAATCCTTTTGCAAAACCACTTACGGTGATAAACAGGTTTGCAAGAACAACAGGCTTGAATTTTTCGCACATAGAATTTCCTGCCGTATCGAGCTGGGTATAACCGTATCGTTCCCCCATGAATGAAAGCGAAGGACTAATGCCAACATATTTTCCCGCCTTGAACAAGGCATTTAAATTCGCTTTGTGATTTGGGAAAGCAAGAAGCATGGATGACACGCCCGGAATTTCATAATCAGCAATTTTATCTTTGTGTTCAACAGAATAATACGAGTAGTTAGCGATCACATAGCCCCATTTGCTTCGTATCCGGTATTCCACTTCGATGCCACGGCTTCCGCCTGCTCCAAAATTTTTGTAATTGTCAGTGCCGGCAGAATCATAATATACGATAGGCGATTTCGTGCTGATATCAAAAATGTTTGCAGTTAAAATGGATGCGCGTGTGATCTGATAACCAGCCTCAAATTCAAGCACGGTGGTAAGCTCAGGTTTGATGGAACTGCTCAGGTTAATATTTTCAACACTCGGAGAGCGGAATGAATTGCTGTACAGTATTTTGAAATGGAACTTTTTAATCTTTTTCGTTAACCCAAGACGGGGAACAAAAGCAGAACCGTAGTTGCTGTGCATATCATATCGGGCACCCACCACAAAATTTACGAAGCGGGTTTTCGCAAGGCCCTGAAAATAATAGGCCTGGTTGCTGTATCCGACCTCTTTCTTGCCGTCTTTAAAAAAACTGCTGTCAATATTATCCTGCGACCTGTCAAGATAGGCTTCAGCACCGGCCAAAAAGTTTATTTTTCGTGTCAGGTTATACGAAGCCATAATGCCGCCTGTGTAACGCTGCACGTCTTTAAAGTAGGGTGGAGAGGTGGTATCCTGGCCCGGGAGTGTTTGCCAGGGCGACTGCGATTTGAAATTTAATTTAGGAACGATAGTAAGTTTTTTCTGTTTACCCAGTGTGCCCGAATATTTTAATTCCAGGAAATAGGAATTAAATGCCATCGGATAGGGTGTTACCTTGCTTGAATCATAGGCATCACGCACGGTGGTCTGGTAAAGGTCCATAATGCCGCGCACGCTGAATCCCTTGTAAGACATCCCTAAATTCAGCAGGGTAGAATTAAGATCGGAGTTCCCCGCCATGTTATATGTTTGCCCTGCGTAATCGGTATAATTCTTATCGCTGCGTGTTGCACTGCCCAGGAATGCACCCAGACTGAACTCAAAATCTTTTTTCACCTTTCCGGCCGAGAGGTTAAAATTGCTTCTGCCCGTAGTGGTCTGCATTTGCCCGTAGGTGCCTGCCAGTGATACGCCATCTATATCGGCAGCAGTTCGGGTGATGATATTAATAACACCGTATTCAGCAAAACCACCGTAGGTAGCTGAGCCCGGCCCGCGTACCACTTCAATTTTTTTGATCTGGTCAACCGGAAAATGATTTCCGAATTGATTGGTGCCAAAAAGGAGTTCATTCATTTCCTGCCCGTCAAGCAGCACCAGCATTTTCCCTTCATGAGCCCACAATCCACGGGTACCTATACCCACCACGCCCTCTACATCCATACCAAAGTCAATTCCGGGCACAAGGCGCAGCACATCGATCAGGTCTCTGGCGCCTGAGTTTCTTATTTCTTCCTGCGTGATGAGCGTTACAATGCCCGGAGATTCCCTGGCCGTGAGCGGGCGTTTGGATGCGGCAAGTATCAGGGAGTTGATTAGTTCTTCGAGTTCAGAAGGAACTCCGTGCGCTTTCATACTGAGCAGCTGCTCAATGGACATGTCATAATAATCGATCGAATCTTTCCGGTTTACAGTGCTCTGCGCCATTCCCCATTCTATAATGGAGAGAGAGAAAAAAAATATGGGCAGTATGCGCTTCATAGAAAATAAGAACTCAAAATTAAGAATTATAGTCCAATGGTCCGAAGATAATAGAATAGGAAATAAACAATGAAAAGTTTAAAAGTGTTATAGTATTAGGTCGTCTTCCTGTAATTTAAAATGGCCCATCCATTAAACACGATGGCAAAAATAATTACGAATATAAGCTGGTGTTGTATGTCATGGAAACCGCTGCCTTTGAGAACCACCATACGCATCACTTCAATGAAATACCGGAGCGGGTTCAGATCCGTAATTATCTGTGCCCAGCCGGGCATACTGTCAACCGAAGTATAAAGCCCGCTCAGTAAATTAAAGATCATAATAAAAAAGAACGAAAGCGACATAGCCTGCTGCTGCGTGTCAGAATAGGTGGAGATCAGCAAGCCAAGGCCTAACACAGCCAGCATGTAGATGGATAAAAATACATACAGCACACCGATACTCCCTACTGGTATTATTCCGTACACAAACCTGGAGATTGTCAGCCCGATCGTGAATACAAAAATGCCGATGACCCAGAACGGAATAAGTTTCCCGAGGATGAAATGGTGTTTTTTTATCGGGGTCACATTGATCTGTTCGATGGTGCCGATCTCTTTTTCTCTCACAATATTCAAGGCGCACATCATGCTGCCAAGCATGGTGACGAGGAACACAAGAATTCCCGGCACCATAAAAATTTTGTAGTTGAGTCCGGGGTTGAACCAGTTCATGGAAGTGATCTCTATAGACGGGATAGGAGAGATCTTAGAGGGTTGAACCCATTGCAAACGCAGCTCACCATTGTAATCGTTCAGAATATTGCCGAGGTAACCCGTTCCCACGAGCGCTTTCACTCCGTTGATAGCATTCACGGCCAGAAAGATCTTTTGTTTGTTCTCGCGCACCAGGTTCTTTTCAAAGTTGGCCGGGATCTCCATCACAATATCTGCTTTGTCGCCTTCAATGAGCTTATACCCGTCATTAAACGAGGCGCAATAGTCAGCAAGTTTGAAATATCCTGAAGAGAAGATCTTAGATTCCAGTTTTTGGGAATACGTAGAATGATCATGATCTACGATGGCAAGAGAAATATTTTTCACTTCATAGTTTGCAGCCCAGGGCAAAATCATCAGCTGGATGATAGGGGCCATCAGGATCTGGCGCAGCAAATTTTTGTCGCGGAAGATCTGGAGAAACTCTTTTTGAAGCAAAAACAAAAGCGTTCTCATTCCAAACGTATTTTAAATTTTTTCAGACTTACTGCCATCAAAAATATAGTCATCCCTATGAGTATCACCGTTTCTTTCCATATGGCAGAAAACCCTGCTCCTTTTATCATGATCGCTTTCACGATCTGGAAAAACCATTTGCTCGGCACAACATTGGAAATAACCTGAAGAGGAACAGGCATATTTTCAATAGGGAACATAAATCCGCTGAGCAAAAGGGTAGGCAGCATAGTTGCCATCAGGGAACCGAACATGGCCGTTTGCTGAGATTGTGCGTTGATAGAGATCAGCAGTCCGATAGAAAGGGAGGTCATGATGAAAAGCAAGGCTTCTCCATACAGTAAAAAAATATTTCCCTTTATCGGAAGATCAAGGGCGTAAACACTCAGTAGTAATATGGACGTGATATTGAAAAATGAAATAATAAGATAGGGAATGAACTTTGCAAAGATCACCATCAGAGGTTTGAAAGGAGAGACAAGCAGTATCTCCATCGTACCCAGTTCTTTTTCTTTCACAATAGAAATCGAGGTCATCATTACGCACACCAGCATCATGATCATAGCCATGATCCCGGGAATAAAAATATGTTCTCCTTTCAGCTCCGGGTTGTAAAGCATCCGTATCTCCGGAGTGATGCTGAGCGAGATAGCAACGTTTTGCATCAGCTCCCTTTGATAATCCATTACGATAGATGAAATATAATTGGTCAACGTGTTGGCTGTGTTTATGTCCGAGGCATCTGCAATGACCTGCATCTGTGCTTTGTTCAGGTGCATCAGGTCTTCATTGAAATTTTCGGGGAAGATAACCGCTAACTTAATTTTTCCCTCCCGGAATGCGGCTTCAATTTCGTTGTGGCTTTTTAGGGATTTTTCCACTTCAAAGTATTTACTTGCTTCAATTTTATCAATGATCTTTTTGGTGGTTACGTCCTTGGAATAATCTGCAATTACAATTTTTGCATTTTTAACTTCATTGGTCAGTGCAAAACCAAACAGTACGATCTGCACGATGGGAAGTCCGAACAGCATAAGCAGTGTTTTCCGGTCGCGGAACACGTGGAAGAATTCTTTTTTTATGAATGTAAATAATTGTTTCATAGTTTCTTGTTGTACGGATACCAATCTCTACGAATCTGCAAATCACAGATCGGATTTTCTATTCGTAGATTCGTATTCATTCGTTATCCGTACCTTATTAATCTCCTGTTCTTTTTGCTTCCCTAGCCAGTCCGTAAAATACTTCGTCCATGGAGTTCGCAGAGAATTGTTTTTTCAAATTATAGGGCGTATCCAATGCCCTGATCACTCCATCCACCATGATGGAAATACGGTTACAGTATTCTGATTCATCCATATAATGGGTAGTAACAAATATGGTCATGCCTTTATCGGCAGCTGCATAAATAAGGTCCCAGAACTGCCTGCGTGTAACAGGATCCACCCCGCTGGTAGGTTCATCCATAAAAACAATTTTAGGCTGGTGAACGATGGCGACTGAAAAAGATAATTTTTGTTTCCAGCCCAGGGGAAGTTCACGTACTAATTTTTTTGTTTCTCCCTCAAGACCCAATTGATGAACAAGTTCTTCGCTTTTATCTTTAATCTCTTTGTTGGATAAACCGTAAATACCGGCATAAAACCGGATGTTCTCTGCAACGGTAAGATCCTCGTACAATGAAAACTTCTGGCTCATATAACCGATATTTCTTTTGATCTCATCGGTGTGTTTGTAAACATCGAACCCCGCAACGGTTGCTTTTCCGGATGAGGGGATCGAAAGACCGCAGAGCATGCGCATGGCTGTTGTTTTTCCGGCTCCGTTCGCTCCTAGAAATCCAAATATCTCACCGGCCTTTACATCAAACGTAAGTTCATTGGCAGCGATAAAATCTCCAAAGCGTTTGGTGAGCTTTTCTGTTTTTATAACTGATTCGGCCATTAATTCTTTAACAGTTTAATAAAACAATCTTCAATAGTTGGTATCACAGGCATCATTTCTACTTCTTTATGCCCTTTATTTTCCAGGTACTTTAATAGTTCTTCAGAATAATTTTTCATTTTATCCCTAAAAGCAATATGATGGTATTCTCCGAAAGCAAAACAGCTGAGTGTGTTCTCATAGCTGCGCAGGTCGTTCAGTAATTTGTACATGCCTTCTGATTTGATCGCAAATAGAGACCCTTCATACGACCTCACAATAGCATCAGGCGTATCAATAGATAATATTTTTCCGGATTGAATGAGTGCGATGCGGTCGCAGATGGTTGCCTCGTCCATATAAGGAGTAGAAACCAAAATGGTAATGCCCTGTTGTTTCAAACGTTTCAACATTTCCCAGAATTCTTTCCTCGATACTGCATCTACGCCTGTAGTGGGCTCGTCCAAAAATAAAACCGATGGTTTATGGATAAGCGCACAGCACAAGGCAAGCTTTTGCTTCATACCCCCTGAAAGTTTTCCCGCTCTGCGTGTTTTGAAAGGCTCTATCTGAACATAAATATCTTTAACCAACTCATAATTTTCCCGAATGGTTGTGCCGAATACCGTTGCGAAGAAGTTCAGGTTCTCTTCCACGGTGAGATCCTGATAGAGTGAAAATTTTCCGGGCATATAGCCTACACGGCCACGGATGGCCTTGTAATCTTTTACTGCATCATATCCGTCAACAACAGCTGAACCTCCATCGGGGAGCAACAGGGTGGTCAACATCCTGAAAATACTTGTCTTGCCCGCACCGTCGGGACCGATCAGCCCAAACAGTTCTCCTTTATCGACCGAAAAGGAAATAGAATCTACTGCAACAATTTTTCCTTTGTCGTATTTCTTGCTGAGATTATTTAATTGTACGGCAACCATTTTACGTTTTAATCATGGGGCAACAATACTTTTTGACCGTACGGCATAAGCGCTGAAATAACCCAGCGCCTTGTTGCTGATATTCGAAGTGGGATTTGTAGGCGATGCAGAACCTCCGCGGATTGTGCGAAGAAGGCTAAAGAAGTAATCGTATGTTCCTTTATCAATACCCTGTAACTGCACGGTTACCGAATCCCCTGTGCGTACGGAATCATCTCGCGTAAACAGGAAATAAGGAATTAGGCTACCATCGCGAAGCCTGTCATCAATTATAAAAATTGATTTATCAGTAACTCCATTCTTGATCTGTACCAGGCGGTAGTAATTTTTATAACCTATAGAATCCTGAAAAAGTACGGCTGCAAATTTTTTGGGCTCGAACCAGGATTTTTGAGCAACCATCGTATCAATACGGGTGGGATAAGCCATGGTAGATGCGGACGAATAGTTTTTTCCATCGGCTGTGACCGAGAGATAATAGGTTCTTCCTGGTATTCCCTGGAGGTTGTTGCCTGTATAAATTCCTGAAGAAGTTTCTGCAAGTGTTTCAGAATTGCCCGCATCGTCACTTACAGTTACCGCTGCGCCTGAAACAGCAGGAAAAATATTTGTCTCGCTGAAATTAACTGTTTTGGTGATTTTTACCGTGTAAGGCCCCGGTTGGTCGGAAATACTCCCTTCAATTACAATTTGCGGAGCAGCCGAATTGAGATCAATATCAATTACCTTTTGACAGGACTGAACCGCCATCAAAGGAAGAAGAGCGCTCAGGATATAAATATATTTTCTCATTTTCTTAGAATTTAAAATTGTATGTGATGGATGGTATCCACCTGAACAAGGTGGTTTGTACTGCTTGGGTCCTCGTTGGATCATTCGGGTCTTCCTGGAAATCTATCCGATATGCGTTTTCTCTGCCATAGGCGTTGTATAAAGAGAAGTTCCAGCTCGATTCAAATTTCTCGGTCTTCTTTCGCTGCCACGTGATGCCGATATCCAGGCGATGATAGGCAGGCATACGATATCCGTTTCTTTCGGTGTAATAATTTATGACCTGTCCCGCCACTTCGTATTTTCCGCTGGGAAAAGTAACAGCATTGCCTGTGTAATAGACCCATGTTGCCGAAAAGGTCCATTTAGGATTGAGCTCATATATCCCTACAATGGCAACATCATGCGTACGGTCTTGCCTAGCCGGATACCAATTGTAGCTGTTAATTCCCTCAATGATCTTTTCTGTTCTTGCGAGTGTATATCCTACCCATCCGTTGAACTTCCCGAATTTTTTCTTCAGGAAAAACTCTACCCCGTAGGCTCTTCCTTTTCCGTAGAGCAATTGAGATTCAACGCCTTCATTGAAATTCAATTGCGCGTTGTCTTTATAGTCCACCACATTTTGATAGTTCTTGTAATAGGTTTCCACCGAAAATTCGAACATATTTTCTTTGAAATTCCGGAAGTATCCCAAGGAAATCTGGTCAGCGATCTCTGGTTTTACATTATTGCTGCTTGAGATCCATAGGTCGGTCGGGCTTCCGGAGGTAGAGTTTGAAAGCAAATGAAGATTTTGTGTGTTGCGGTCATAAGCCGCTTTCACAGCATTTTTTTCATTGATGATGTAATTCGCACTGATGCGCGGTTCGGGGTTAATATAGGTCTTTACAAACTGGTTTGAAGTGTACGATGCGGAGTCAGTAACCTCTCCGTTCGAATTATAGTTATAAAATTTTCCCGGTCCCATCAAACTGAAAGCACTAAGCCGCACTCCGTATTCCAGGCTGAAATTTTCAGATGCTTTTATTTCATGAGAAGCATACAAGGCGTTGTCCAGTGCATATTTATTGGCAAGATGCAGTTCACTTATAGAAGCGCTGCTACTGGCTGTTATGATTCCCGGAATAATTTTATGCAAAGTAGAAGTGAACCCGAATTTTATTTTATTCTTTGTGTTGGCGAAATACTGAAAATCCTGTTTTAGTCCGTAGTCCTGTATTCTCGAAATAATATCGATCGAATTCCCTCCGATCGTGACAAAGATCTTGTAATCGTAATTTGTGAAGATCAGAGAAGTATTCGAGAAAAGTTTTTCACTGAATAGGTGGTTCCACCGGAAGGTGCCGGTTGCGTTTCCCCAATCGATCCCAAACGTGGTCCCGAAGCCAAGTACATCCTGGCCAAAGTATCCCGATAAAAAGATCCTGTTCTTATCATTTAACCAATAATTAGCTTTTATATTCAGATCGTAAAAATATAATACTGCTTGCCGGGTGGCGCTGTCTTGTGATAGTTTCAAAAAGAGATCTGCATAAGTTCTGCGTGCTGAAGCTATGAACGAGCCTTTTTCTTTTACAATTGGCCCTTCAAGTGTGAGGCGTGACGATATTAATCCCAACCCCCCGTTCACTCCGAATTTTTTATCGTTACCGTCTTTCATTTTAATATCCAATACAGAAGACTGACGCCCGCCAAAATCAGCCGGCTGGCTGCCTTTATAAAGAGTTACGTCTTTGATCGCATCCGAATTGAACACGGAAAAAAATCCCAGCAAGTGTGATGCGTTGTAGACAGTCGCCTCATCGAGCAGAATTAAATTCTGGTCTGAATTTCCTCCACGAACATAAAAGCCGCTATTCCCTTCTCCTGCCGATTTTACCCCCGGCAACAACTGAAGTGTTTTCAATACATCTTTTTCTCCGAACAGAACCGGCACATTTTTTATCTGCTGAATATCCAGCTGCTCAACGCCCATTTGGGTTTTAGTGATGTTTTCGTCTTTCTTTTCCCCGGTGACAACTACCTCGCCCAGCTCCTTTCCTTTTTCGTTGAGGGAAAAGTCAAGTTTTGTATTTTGTTTTAAAGCTACCTGCACAATTTTCGGTTCATATCCTATGAACTGTGATACAACGGTGTAATTACCTTCCGGAATGGTGATGGAAAAAAATCCATATGCATTGGCAGTTGCCCCGGTGCCTTTCATTTCTTTGATAGTGACCATAGCACCAATAAGTTCTTCTCCACTCTTAGCATCTTTTACATACCCGCTGATGGTAAACTTACTTGCCGGCAAGGCAGGTTTATTTTGAGAGTACACGCCAAAGCATAAGGCAATGAAAATAAAAAGTGAAAGCAGGATTTTTTTTTGCATACATTAAAACTTAACCTCTCCGTACATCCCGATCTTCAGAGATCCGTCATTAGGCACTTTTATCTTTATTGCGTATACCAGATTTGCACGTTCCTCTTTGGTCTGAATGGTTTTAGGCGTGAACTCTGCTTTGTCACTTATCCATACAATAATACCTTCCTGTTCTTTGTATTTATCAACCCCGTCATCCACAAGCACTTTTACTTTCTGATCCAGTTTTATTTGTGAAAGCTGTCCGCTGGTAATGTAAGCACGGAGCAGGAGGGAGGAGAGGTCTGCGATTTTGTAAAGAGGTTTTCCGGGAGCGGTGACTTCATTCACCTGCGTGTATTTTGCAAGCACGGTTCCATTAATGGGATTTACAATTCTAGATTTTGTCAGCTGATCGTTGATCTGTTGTATTTGGATTTGCAGGGGAGAAGCCTGTTCAGAAATGCTTCCGGATGAAATACCCAGAGCGGATTCCTGTGCCTCAATTTGTTTTTTGATGACCTCAATTTGTGCATTGATATCATCCACTTGTTTTTGAGTGCCGGCCCCTCCTTGTAATAAATTTGAAAAGCGATTTTGCTCCTTCTCTGCATTTTTCAATTGTTCCTGCAGGGTTGCAACTTGTTTTGCAATATCGGGCCTTGCGCTGAGTACCGCCTTGATCTGCTCCTGCAGTTGCACTTTTTTCAAATATAACTGCACACTGTCAATGTAGCCGATCACCTGTTTCTCTTTAAGGGTTTGCCCTTCTTCAATGTTGAATTGTTTGATAGCTCCCGCAGCTTCAGCAGAAATTATTGTTTCTACCGTTTCAAAAGAACCCGAAGCATCAAATGTGTTCTTGTTGTTGTTGCAGGCACCAAGCGCAGCAACGAAAAAAAATAAAAATAATTTTTTCATTTTACTTTTTGGCTAAAGCCAATTGGCATTTATATATAGCAGCCGCGTCCTTAAGGACGCGGCTATTGAGATCCTGTAAATCGGGCTTCAGCCCAAAAAACTATTTATTTAATCTTAAACTTCAGCTTTCTGCCCAAACCATCCCAACACTTTCCACTTCATATTGAATCCTAGCAAATACATTACAGGAACAAGTATCAATGTTAAAAAGGTTGCGAAGCTCAAACCAAAGATCATAGTCCAGGAAAGCGGGCCCCAGAATGCAACACTGTCGCCCCCAAAGAAAAGATGTGGGTTCAGTTCTGTGAACAGGGTCACAAAATCAATGTTCAGCCCCACGGCAAGCGGAATTAGACCCAGGATAGTTGCCGATGCTGTGAGAATTACGGGCGTCATTCTTGTTTTCCCAGCTTCTATAATGGCTTCACGAAGCGGCATACCCTGTCCGCGCAGTAGGTCGGTAAATTCGACAAGAAGAATCCCGTTCCGTACTACGATCCCCGCCAGCGCAACAATTCCAATTCCGGTCATGATGATTGACATATCCATTTTGAAAATGGCAACACCCAGAAAAACCCCTATGATGCTGAAGAGAATTTCGGTGAGAATGATGAGCGGTTTCCCTACAGAATTAAATTGAACCACAAGGATCAGGATAATAAGCCCGATCGAAGAAAGGAGCGCCATTCCGAGAAATGCTCCGGTTTCTTTTTGTTCTTCCTGCTCGCCACCCATCACAATAGAAACGCCTTCAGGCTGTTTGAATTTATTCACCTCTTTCTGTACATTGGCAACTACCTCGTTCGGATTAAAGTTGGTAAGTACGTTGGATGAAAGTGTGATGATGCGTTTTTGGTTTTTACGTTTAATACCTCCGTATGTATTTTCATAACGGATATCTGCAAACGCAGAGAGTGGAACCTGGCGGATCATTCCGTTCATAGCCATATCGCGATAAACGAATGTTAGGTTTTTGAGTGCATCAATATTATTGCGCTGATCTTTCTGATAGCGCACTTGTATAGGATATTCATCCTCTACATCACGGAACTTGGAGGTTCTGTCGAGGCCAAAAACTGCTTTACGTACTTCAGAACCAATTTGCCCCATGGATATACCTTCACGGTTTGCACGCTCGCGGTTGATGTCAAAAACAATTTCGGGCTTGTTATCCTGAAAATCGGATTTCAATTCTTCCACTCCGGCAATGTGCTGTTCATCGAGGTAGTATTTTAATTCTTTAGAGGTCTTCATCAGATCCCCCAGGTCATCGCCTGTAATTTGTATGCTGATGGGTTTTGCAGTAGGGGGGCCGGCTTTTTCCTGATCCACCGTAATTTCTGCACCGGGAATTCCTTTTACTGCTTCGCGCACTTTATCGAGATAAGGAGTTGTTGCAGCACCATTTCTTTCTGCGAATGGCACAAAAGAGATCTGAACTTTTCCTTTGTTGGGATATTGTCCCTGATCTTCATCTTGAGGGTCTGTTACACCGATCGTAACATTGGAGATCACAGAAGAAATAAGAGGATTGGCTTTTCCTTCGGGATACAGAACATTATTCACCCTCTTCTCCACATCCTTCAACACATTGTTTGTATATGCAGGATCGGTTCCAATAGGGAGACTGAGATACACAAATACAAAGTTTGGGTCAGACTTTGGGAAGAAAACAACTTTAGGAGACCGTACCCCCATAAGCACTATCGAGAAAATGAAAATTCCGACAGTGATCAGCATAGTTCTTCCTGCATGATTCAAGCACCAGGAGAGAAGCGTTTTATATTTTTCTGTAAAAGCAGGCCAAACCTTTGTTTGAAAATTTTTCACCCAGCCTTCCATCACGAAGCGATAGAGCATATTCAGGCCAAGGAGAAGAAGCAAGAAATTTCCCATTCCAACATTTCTGCCGAGATAAAATAAAAGCGCAAGAGATCCAAAAATGATGGCGGTAATCTTTGCTCCCTTTGTCCATTTGGATTTTTTATCATCATCTTCGTGATGAGGTTTCATATACGCCACTGCAAACACAGGACTGATAATATAAGCAACAAGTAACGAAGCAGTGAGCGTAATGATCAGTGTAATTGGGAGGAAGAACATAAATTTTCCGATCACCCCTTTCCAAAATGCAAGGGGTATGAATGGGGCCAGTGTGGTCAGTGTTCCTGCAAGAACGGGAACAAAAACTTCGCCTGCAGCAATTTTTGCAGCTTCGGCAATACTCCTTTTCCCATTTTCAAAAATGCGGTGTGTATTTTCGATCACTACGATAGCATCATCCACCACAATTCCGAGCGCGAGTAAAAAGGCGAAGAGAACGATCATGTTCAGCGTGAACCCGATCGTAGGCATCAGAAGGAATGCGAGGAACATGGAAAGAGGAACTGACATGGCCACAAAGATCGCGTTGGTGGCTCCCATGAAGAACATAAGTATGATAGTGACCAGGATAAATCCGATAACAATTGTGTTGATCAGGTCGTGAAGTGTGATACGTGTTCTTTCAGACTGATCGCCGGTAAGAACGATCTTCAGGTCTTTGGGAAATGCATTTGTTTGCATATCTTTTACAATAGCTTGTATCTGATCAGAAGCTTCGATCAGGTTGAAGCCGGCACGTTTCACGATGGCGAGTGTGATCACATTTTTTCCACCTAAACGAGCAAAGCTTTCCTGTTCTTTGAAGGTATCTTTTACTTCAGCAATATCTTTCAGATACATGGGCGCGCCATTGGGAGATTTTATGATGAGATCATTTAACTCATCAACAGTCTTAAATTCTTTTTTTATGTTAATGGTTCTTTGCAAACCTCCCATTTTCACTGCCCCGCCCGAAATGGTCATGTTCTCATAGCCGATAGAGCGTTCAATGTCGCCGATCGAGATCTGGGAGACCTGTGCACGGTACATGTCAATGTTCACCTGTATTTCCCGGTCAAGTGCTCCAATCACATCCACGCGGGTGATCTCTTTCATCGATTCGATCCGGTCTTTCAATCTGTCTGCATATTTTTTCAATTTGTTCAGGTCAAAATCACCCGAAAGGTTCACATACAGGATCGGCAGCTCAGAAAAATTGATGTCGATCACATTCGGATCATGCGGCAGGTCGGCCGGCAGGTCGCTTTTTGCCTTGTCAACCCCATCTTTTACTTTTTGTTTGGCAATGGGAATGTTCACATCCGTACTGAACTCCACAATCACATTTGAATAATCCTGATACGAGTTGCTTGTGATCTTTTTTACACCCGCAATAGATTTCATCTGCTTCTCGATCGGTTTGGTCACGAGGTTCTCCATATTGGCAGGAGAAGTTCCGGGATAAATGGTGCTGATATAAATTTTCGGAAGGACTATTTCCGGAAAACTTTCTTTCGGCAGGCTGTTGTAAGCTGCGAGCCCTGTCAGGGTAAGAATTACCGTAAGGACAAAAATACTTGTGCGGTTATTGATCGCCCAGGTGCTTGGTTTGAATTCTTTGTTTAAGTCTTTCATAGAGCAGCTTTGATAAAATATTTTCTTGTTAAATTAAACGGGCTTGGTTGAATGTATTTTTTTCTTCACTTGCTGATCGATGAAATACATCATCACGGCAGTAATAATCATTGCCGCTATTACTACATATCCCAGCGTATCATAATGTAAAATCTTCCCATCGGGCATCTGCACCACTATCAAACCGGCGGCAGCTGAGGCGGCTCCTCCGGCGAACTGTGGAATTGAGGCATTGATACTCATGAACGCACCGCGGTCATGAGTATCGGGAATGGCCGTCATGAGCGCGGACGCAGGCACGATGCGGGAGAAAATTCCTGCAAACAATAAAACGTTGACGATCATGATAACCCAAAGAGGAGTAACGCCCAAGTTGCAATAGATGCTGACGATGATCGTCGTGAGAACTGAGCCGATGAGAAATACATTGTATTTCCCAATCTTGTCGCTGAATCTGCCCGCGAGCGGAGCCACAGCAAAAGAAAATATGCCGGTCACCATATATAATAAAGGAAGCTGGTCAAGGGTTACGCCAATGTTATTGACCGCGAACGCGCTGCCGAATGGCATCATCATGTAGCCACCTGTTGCGATCAGTACCATGGTTGAAAACACCAGGAGATAGTCGGGGTGCGTAATTGTTTTGTACAAATGCCTGAACGCATTGTGTTCCACTTTTGTTTTTAAATGCTCCGCTACCGGCTTTAGATAAACCATCATGATAATTCCCATAGTCGTACTCAATCCAACGATCATTAGAAATGGAGAATGCCATCCGTAATGATTAGCCAGATACAAACCAATAGGCAGCCCAAGCACCTGGCTGCCGGCAAAACCCATTTGCACGAAGCCCATTACGCGCCCTCTTTTTTCAATTTGAAAAAGATCCGTAATGATGGCCCCGCCTACGGAACCGATAACGCCTCCGAACATTCCTGTAACGATCCTTGCTCCCAACAGAAAATAATAATCGCTGGCGATGCCGCACAGAAAAGTCCCGAGAATAAACCCGCTGTAGAAAAAAAGCAATAATTTTTTTCGATCAAATTTATCAGCGAATCCAGCCGTGAGTATTCCGGATATACCGGCACTGATTGCATAGGCAGACACTGCAAAACCAAACTGCGCAGTGGAAATATGTAGAATCGGCAGCAGAATAGCGCTGAGCGGAGCCATCACCATGAAATCAAGTATGACGGTGAATTGCCCCAATGCAAGCACGGCTATAACAAATACTTCATATCGAGTGAAATTTTTCATAATAACAGCTTCAAAAAATATTTTAAAATTTTACTGTCTCTCCCTCATTCAATTCCTGAAATCCTTTGGTGATGAGTTTGTCGCCTTCTTTCAACCCCTGGAGGATCTCTGCGGTACCGTTATAAACCCTTCCTGTTTTTACTCTTGCTTTTTTTGCCTTGTTGTTCTGGGCAATGAAAACAAAATCCCCCTCTTCTGATCTTTGTACCATATTCATTTGTACTACAAATGCTTTTGGATTTGAATAGTCAACTATCTTCATGATAGCGATCATGTTCGGATGATAGTCTTTTGCACCGTCAAGATTTACAGTGACCAAAAAAGTTCTGTTAAGTGGCGCGATCACTTTTGCCGCGTAAGAAATTTTTGTTTTCAAAGTATCCTGCATATCAGGTAAAATAATCTCCACATCATTCCCTTTTTTCACTTTTGCCAGGTAGGACTCTGCCACCTCTCCTTTTACTTGCAGGCTGCTGAGATTTACCACGCGGATCGCAGGCAGGCCCGGCATGGTCGCTTGTCCAAGTTTGATATCAATGGCATCTACAATGCCCTTGATGGGAGATTTAATTTTGGTCATCTCCAGTTGCTGTTGCAAGGAGGCGAGCCTTTTATCCATAGATTCTTTCTGATTCTTTGACGAGAGGAACTGAACTTCCGTTCCTATTTTTTGCTCCCAAAGATTTTTTTGTCTTTCGAACATAGTCGTTGCCAGTTCAAGCGCACTTTGCAGTTCAGCAATTCCCTGCTGGATCACTTTGGCATCCAGTTCTGCCAGCACTTGTCCGGGAGTTACTTCTTCGCCCAGTTGCACATGCACCTTTGAAACCGTGCCCGCCATTTCGGCATTGATAGCTACATTCTCATCGGCATCTACTCTTCCTTGTATGTCAATATAATTATTAAACAGCTGTGGTGCCAGCGAAGTAATGCTTACTGTTTTTATTTTGTCATTGCCCGTGGAGTCGGCAGATACTGCTTCTGTTTTTTTAGTGTCGCCACTTTTTGATCCGCAGGCAGCTGTGAAAAAAATAATTCCGAGGAAGGCGAGGTTGGAGAGTTTTTTCATAAAATGTTTTCTTCGTTAGATAGTTGGCTTTATGTTATTTGATAGTTCCGGTAGCTTTGTCATAGTCTACTTTTGAGATCAGCACATCGTAGAGTGCGTTGTAATAATTTGTTTGTGATTCCAGCAAAGAGGTTTCCGCACTGGTCACTTCCAGACTGGTTCCAACCCCTTGTTTGTATTTCGCTTTGGTCACCTGAGCTACTTCAGACGCCAGTTCCATGTTCTTGTTTTGAGCAGCTAAGGATGAAAGCCCGTTCTTTAAACTGATCTCCGAAGTGCGTATCTGCAATTCAATCGATTGTTCTAAAGAAGCAATATTGTTATCGAGCTCCTGAAGTTTTAATTTTGATTGCTGCGTTTGACGTGCATTCTGCAGCCCGTCAAAAATGGGAAGGTTCAGGCTTAAGCCGTACATGCCATAGTTGTACCATAGGTTTTTCTCGGAGAAATAATTGAAGGTGGGGCTCTGTGAGAACCATCCGGCATTTGCAAAAGCAGCAATGCGGGGCAGACAAGCCAGCTTGTGGTTTTTTATATCCAGCAGTTGTAGTTTTTTTTGTGATTCCAAAAGAGAATATTCAATACGTGCGGAGTAATTTGGCTTTTGGGTGGCATCCGGTGGAGAAACAACCGATTTATAGTCGGCCATTTTCTCTGTTAATGACAGATCAGCTCCTAGCGGCATGGACATCTGATATTTCAATAATAGTTTGCTCATAGCAAGAAGGTTGTTGAACTTTTCTCTTTCTGTTTGCAGGTTGTTGTATGCAACTTCAATTCGGTCAACGTCAATTTTTTCTACGAAACCATTCGTATGCATTACCTGTGTCTGCTTAAGCATGGAGTCGATCCGGATAACATTTTTATCGAACAGTTTGATGCGCTCTTCGTTGATAAGAACGAGGTAATAGGCTTTGGTTACTCCTTCTGTTACCTGGATTTTGGTAAGTTGCGTGGATTTTGCAGAAAGCTCTTTGTATGTTTTTGCTGCTTTGAGCCCTATAAAATAAGAACTGCTGAAGATCAATTGGGTAATGGTTGCTCCCACATCGCCTCCTGCTTTCAGCTGAAACACGTTGGGCACTGCAATCACCTCGCCTTTAGGGATGACCTGCCCGCCTGCCAGAAAATTCGGATGTACCCCGTCTCCGGCAGTGAACATTCTTCGCAAAGGATCATTGTTCGAAAGCTGAGCGCTTGTATTGATCTGTGGCAAGCCGATACCTGTTATCTCTTTTACTTTGGAAGCAGCAATCGCTTCTTCCAGCGTTGCATTTTTCATGGAAGTTTGGTTCTGCATCGCATAGTCGATACACTGCTTGAGCGAAAAAGAAAATTTCCCCGTGTCTTTTGCAGTTTGTGCAGAGGCAGTTCTTAGCAGCGAACCCAAAAGGATGGCTGTTAGAATTTGTAGTTTGTAGTTTGTAATTTGTAATTTCATACTATTCTTCATCTATAATTTGTTTGTATTTATTTATAAGCTTATGCCCTTTCAGTGTGCAGATCCCATACAGAAAATGATCGATCATGGCAAGCTGCACATCCAGGAGCTGGAATTTATCAGGAGGAAAAACAGCGGGGTTGAATCCCATCTCGATCTGTTCCATCCTCATTTTAGATATGATCTTCACATTTATTTCCGGACGGATGAATCCCTGTTTTACTCCGCGCACCAGTGTACCCTCTACCATTTTCAGGATAAAGTCTTCTTTAAACTCTTTAAATAATTTCCAGGTTTCCGGGTGATATTTTTGCAGGTCATAGAAAAAGCTGGGGTTTACCTGTCCGATCACCTTGCCCATGTGTTTCATAATATTGAATACCTCATCGATCACATTTTCCGATTCCTTTTCCAGGTCATGAAATTTTTTAGAATCCTCCTTAAGTTTTACTTTCATCAGCTCGTGTACCAATTCATCCTTGTCTTTATATGACTGGTAAATGGTTTTTTTAGAAATAGAAAGATGTTTGGCAATATCGTCCATCGAGATGGTACGAATGCCATACTTCATGAAAAGTTCCTGTGTTGCGTTGATTATCCGGTCTTTCATGTCAAGGGGCCTGTAGCTAAATCTGGGCAAAACTATGGAAACTTTTAACATTCCCGAAGTTTCCATTTAATTTTAACTTATTGATTATCAAATAGAAACAGCATTATAACATGGTGTGAACTAAAAAACTATTTTTGTGTATGCTCCTATATATATGACTGGAGACGAATCATAACACTTCATATTGTATGCAACACACAAAAATTTCAGAACTTCTTAAGTCTGCCGATTATAATAAAGAAGTAACTGTAAAGGGCTGGGTGCGTTCAAGACGCGGAGCAAAGAGTGTTGCATTTATTGCGTTGAATGACGGAAGTGTTATTCATACAATACAATGTGTGGCTGAGATAGCAAAATTTGGAGAAGAAGTTTTGAAAGGCGTTACCACAGGTGCCTGTATATCTGTTACCGGAAAATTAGTTCAGTCACAAGGTCAAGGACAATCCGTAGAAATTCAGGCAGAAAAAATTTCTATTCTGGGAAATGCAGATGAAACATATCCATTGCAGAAAAAAGGACACACGCTCGAATTTTTGCGCGATATAGCACATCTTCGTCCACGTACCAATACATTCGGAGCAATTTTACGTTTGCGGCATCATATTTCTTTCGCCATTCATCAGTTTTTTAACGATCGGGGATTTTTTTATTTACACACTCCGGTTATTACAGGCTCGGATGCAGAAGGGGCAGGGGAGATGTTCCGTGTGACCACATTAGACCTAAACAAACTTCCGCAGAAAGAAGGTAAAATAGATTTTGAAAAAGATTTTTTCGGAAAAGAAACTAACCTCACCGTATCCGGGCAACTTGAAGGAGAGCTTGGAGCCATGGGCGTTGGGCTCGTTTACACATTTGGCCCGACCTTTCGTGCAGAAAATTCAAACACGCCCCGCCACCTTGCAGAGTTCTGGATGATAGAACCTGAAATGGCTTTCCATGATCTCAGTGACAACATGGATGTTGCTGAAGGCATGCTTAAATTTGTGATCAGCTACGTGCTCGACCATTGTAAAGATGATCTTGCTTTTCTCTGCGAACATTACGACAAAGAATTATTGAACCGCCTGAACATGGTTGCAAAAGAAACTTTCAAGCGCATGACCTACACCGAAGCAATCGAGGTACTTGAAAAATCCGGAAAGAAATTTGAATTCCCTGTTAAATGGGGGATTGACATGCAGCGCGAACATGAAAATTTTCTGGTTGAACACTTTAATCTGCCCGTCATCGTTACTGATTATCCGAGGGATATCAAAGCGTTTTACATGAAACAAAATGAAGATGGAAAAACAGTCAGGGGAATGGATGTGCTGTTTCCGTATGTTGGGGAAATAATAGGTGGATCACAGCGCGAAGAAAATTATGACAAATTACTCAAGCGCATGCAGGAGATGCATATTCCTGAAAAAGACATGTGGTGGTATCTCGAAACGCGCAAATTCGGCACTTGTCCGCACAGCGGCTTCGGTTTAGGTTTGGAACGATTAGTGCTATTCATTACCGGAATGACGAATGTACGCGATGTAATTCCATTTCCGAGAACACCCAAGAACGCAGAATTCTGATGTTACGGCAGACCTTCCAACAAAAGCTTCTTCAAAAGCTATCACCGGCTCAGATACAGCTGATGAAACTACTTCAGCTGCCTATTACTTCGCTCGAACAACGTATCAAGGAAGAAATGGAAATAAATCCTGCTTTGGAGGACGCCAGTATGGACGAAGAAATGCCAACGGAAGAAAAAGACGAACAGGATGAGGACTCTTCGGATGATGCAGCAGATGAAATGGATGATTCATTGGATGGAGCTGACAACGAAAAAGCTGCGAAAGACGAACTTTCGCCCGAAGATTATTTAGACGATGATGATGAAATTGCTTATTACAAATTACAGGTAAACAACAAGGGCAAGGATGAGGACAAGGAAATGCCGATGGCATCTTCCGTAAGTTTCCAGGAAACGCTTTTCAGTCAGCTGGAAAACCTGGAACTGACCGAGCAACAAAAGATCATAGCAGAATATTTACTGGGGTGTATTGATGAAGATGGATATATCCGCAGGGAACTATCATCCGTTGTAGATGATATGGCTTTCTCGCAAAATGTCACAACCAATCTTGAGGAGCTTGAAGCAGTTCTTCAAATGATACGGGATGAATTTGAACCGGTTGGAATTGGGGCCAAGGATTTGCAGGAATGTCTGCGTTTGCAGCTCGACCGTAAAAAATATACCGAAGCACGTGCGCTTGCTTTGCAAATTGTGAACGAACAGATGGAAGAGTTCTCTAAAAAACATTACAGCAAGATCGCCAGGCATTTTAATCTTACCGAAGAGCAGATCAAACCGGCTATTGATGAAATTCTGAAACTGAACCCACGTCCAGGGGGTTCCGTAAAAGATGCTCAGCGTAATATGCTGAGCATTATCCCGGATTTCATTCTGTCCAATAATAACGGAGTGCTGGAGCTTACACTTAATTCACGCAACGCGCCTGATCTGCATGTGAGCAAGCTGTATCAGCAAATGCTGAATGAGTATTCTTCACGCAAGGATAAAACAGGGCAGGAAGCGGTACAGTTCGTCAAACAAAAGATCGAAGGAGCAAAATCGTTCATTAATAACATAAAGGAAAGACAGAACACACTTTACGCCATTATGCATTGCATCATGGAGTATCAAAAGGAATATTTTTTGAACGGAGATGAACTGTTGCTCAAGCCTATGATCCTGAAAGATATTTCAGACAGGATAAAACTGGATATTTCCACAGTCTCGCGCGTGACAAGCACAAAGTACGTTCAGACCAATTTCGGAACCATCCTGCTCAAGTCTCTTTTCAATGAGGCGCTTACGAATGATGAAGGGGAAGATGTATCATCTAAAATGGTGAAGAAAATAATTTTTGACAGCATAGAAGCAGAAGAAAAAAAGAAACCCCTCACCGATGACGCGCTCACCAAGGTCCTCAATGCTCAGGGTTATAACATTGCCCGCAGAACGGTAGCCAAATACCGCGAAATGCTTGACATCCCGGTAGCCCGCATGAGGAAGAAATTGTAAAACCTTTCCTTTTATGAATTTATGACGGTAAAGTGCAGGAATGAAATAAAAAATGTACCTCAGTGGAGTGAACCTATAACAACTTCGGTCCTTTGGAAGATTTGGAAAACTGATATTTAATTTTACCTTTGTTCCACGTTATTATACTTTAATCAATCCTTAAAAACCCAGTATGAAAAAGAAGTTCACAGGAATATTTATAATCGCCATCGCAGTTGCATCTATTGTAACCGGCTGTAAAAAAAATGATACATCAAGTACTACAGCAACTCCGGCAGACTATGCGGGTACCTACAACGTAACAGGTAATTGCGGAAATTATTCAATGACCATTACAGCGTCCGGTTCCAATCTTACCTTGACCCATTTTCATACGGAATATACTTTGTCTGCTACCGTATCAGGAAATACCATGACCATTCCAAGTCAATCGCATCTGAGCGCCACCGGGGCCGGCCCGTATATATTTGCCGGAAGCGGTACGCTGAGCGGAAATACACTGACCATTTCCTATACCATGAAGGATTCAGGCGGGGCTTCCATTAGCTGCAGCCCTACAGCAACAAAATAATAGCATTGAACTTTTGCAAGTGAGCGTTCTTATTGCTAGGATAATTTCTTATTTATTCCATCCCCTTTTTCTTCCTCTGCTGGGATTATTTATGATTTTCAATTTGGAGGAGGCCGGGCTTTGGCTTCCATCTTCCTCGATGCAGCTATTTCTTTACCTCCTCACGCTTACTGCAACTTGTTTATTGCCTTTGTTTATTGCATTTTTACTTCTTAAAACAAAGTATATAGCCTCGCTGGAGATGGCCACCAAAGAAGAAAGAAAAATTCCCTACCTCGCAGCAGCTACTTTTTATTTTATGGAATCTTATTTGCTGATGAAGCTGGATGTGCCTGCTTTGGTACAGGCCATGATACTGGGCGCAACTATTTTGGTGGTCAGTGTGCTCATCATCAATCTTTTCTGGAAGATCAGCTCTCACATGGCAGGCATTGGCGGCCTATGCGGAATGATGATCGCTGTTTCATCGCGCCTACAGATCAATATGCATTTTTTACTGATTGCACTTTTCCTGGTTGCAGGGTTTGTCGCTTTTTCCCGCCTTAAACTCAGCGCACACAACCCTGGGCAGGTGTATGTGGGGTTTTTGCTGGGAGTGACCGTGCAGATGATTTTGTTCTTGTGAGATCACCTCACCAGGCTGATATTCCCTTTCTTATCCTCTTTGGTTTGGTCAATATACACCACGCTTAAATAATATACCAGTATCTGCGTATTCATAACTGCTCCGTCCTTTTTTCCATTCCATTGAAAGGCAGCATCACTGGTTTCGAAAACATGTTCTCCCCACCGGTCATAGATAGAGAGTTTGAATTCCAGTATGCATGAATAATTTCCATAGAAGACCTGAAACACTTCGTTCTCTCCGTCATTATTGGGGGAGAATGCATTGGGGATGAAAAGTGTTCCGGCGGTAGAACAATCCAGCGGCGGTTCGGTAGTTACCGTAACACTTACGCAGTTCGTATCGGTGCAATTAAAAGAATTGGAAACATATACGCAGTATGTTGAATCTGCCCCCGGAGAAACCGTGATGGATGCACCGCTTGCTCCGTTGCTCCATATATAAGTTCCGCCTCCACCGGCAGTGAGTACGGTGCTGCTTCCGGCAGCAATGGTAATGTTACTTGAAACCGTAGCGAGTGGATTGGAATTTACTACTGCCGATATACTGGCCGTATCCGCACAACTTCCGGATGAAACAATAACAGAATAGGTTGTGCTGCTTGTAGGAGAGACAGTGATCGAAGTAGTGGTTGCTCCGTTGCTCCAGGCATACGCTGTTCCGCCCGATGCGGTGAATGTTACAGCATCGCCTTCGCAGAGGGTGCTGTTGGCAGCAGCAACAGCGGTCAAATTCCCTACGACAACAGAAGCCGTATCGGTGATGCTGCAGCCATGTGAATCTGTGATCGTGGCTGTATAAGAACCGGGTGCAAGTCCGGTACTGATTTGCGTGGTTTGTCCCGAGGGATTCCAGCTGTAGGTATATCCCGGAGTGCCTCCGCTGCTTGTTGCCGTAGCGGTGCCGTTATTATTTCCGCACAGAGCGTTCGTAGAACTCATACTTGCTGACAATGATGTGGGTTCTGTAATAGCAACTGTTGCGGTTGCCGTGCTGCTTGCTGCATCGCTTACGGTTACCGTATAATTACCTGCACACAATCCGGTAATGGTTTGTGTTGTTTGCCCTCCATTCCAGTTATATGTATAAGGAGTAGTGCCCAACGAGGGGTTTGCAGTTGCTGTGCCGGTGCACTGCCCGTTGCACAGCGGGTTGGTGGATGTTGCCGCCACATTAAGAACAGTGTTGCAGGTATATTTGGCTACATACACATCTTCGGTTCCTGTACGAGGTAGAGAGGTTGATCCTACAATGAAAGGATTAACAACATAAAAATCACCTGTTGTGTATGCATTGCCGGACGCATCGGCAGCCACCCCATTATTGTCGTCCCCACCGCTTGCCAGTGCAGAGGCACAGAGAACATTCCCGTTTGGATCATACTTGACAATGAATGATGGGTCATTTGCCCCGGGAGGAAAGGTCATGGTATACGTTCCGAAGTTAAAACTGGAAGATTGAAATGATCCGGTCGAGTAAATGTTTCCCGTGGGGTCTGTACTTAACGAATAACCTATTTCATCCATGATACCTCCTTCCTTTTTTGCCCAGATCACATTGCCGGCAGCATCATATTTTGCAAGAAAAAAATCTTTAGTTCCGGAAACGCCTCCGGTATTATTCAACGTAGTTGCTCCAAACGTAATAGAGGAGGAGGCAAAGGCGCCTGTCACATATACATTTCCCGTGGCATCCGTAGTGACAGAATATCCGGGGTCATCAAATGTACCTCCTGCTTTTTTTGCCCAGGTAACATTTCCTGCTGCATCGTATTTGGTAAGAAAAAAATCCATGCCGCCTGAATTATTCAATGTAGTTCCTCCGAAAGTGATGGAGGAAGCAAAAAATCCGGTGAGATAAACATTTCCCGAAGCTTCGCCGTGTACGCTATAGCCTCCGTCAGCCCCGCTGCAGGATGCATTTTTTGCCCACAGGTTAGTGCCGGTTGCTGCGTTGTATTTGGCAATGAACAGATCAAAGTTCCCCGAATTGTTGAGAGTGCCCGCTCCAAATGAGGCTGTGGCAGAAATAAATTGCCCCGTTACGTATATGTTATTTGCACCGTCAGACGATACACTTTGGGCAGTGACTGATGATGCGGCAACATTCTGGGCCCATAGTACATTTCCGTTCGGATCATATTTGGCGATAAAAGCGCCTATGCTTGCAAAACTGATGGGAGCAAACGTGAGAGTTGCTGAATTGGCATTGCCGGTTATATATGCATTTCCTGCAGCATCTGTTGTTACGCTGAGAGCCTCCGCCTGCTCATTGAACCCAATTCCTTTTGCCCATAATACATTTCCGTTCGGGTCATATTTTACCAGGAAACAAGAACCGAAGTTAGATCCTGAACTCGTGAGCGAAGTGGCTCCGAATGTAATGCTTGCAGCGCCAAAATATCCGGTCACAAACACATTGCCGGAGGCATCTGTGGCCACACTCATTCCTTCACCGATCCCGCTTGGCAGAGAACCGCTTTTGGCCCATACCCAGTTTTGAGCATTGGCAGTATGAACGAAAAATGCAAACAGAAATATTGTAAAAGCTCTCTTCAACACAAATGGTTTTGGCTATACAATAGTAAGACAAATAGCAACTAAAATACAATCGTAAATGGCGATATCTTACCCTACTGAACAGTAGAAACAAAAGGATTTTTAAATGGAGGCTAGCTTGTCTTTAAGGTGCGGATCTTATCAGGAGTATAGATCCCCTTCTCAGTGATAATTCCCGTGATGTACCGGGCGGGTGTTACATCAAAAGCAGGATTCATGGCTGATGAGCCCGGAGAGCAGACAAGGATCTTTTCTATTTTTCCTTCCTTCGTGGTTCCTGTTTGGTATAAAACCTCTTCTTCACTTCTCTGCTCAATGGGAATTTCGTTTCCGGTCCTGGTTTCAAAAGCAATGGTAGAAAATGGTGCAGCAACGTAGAAGGGAATGTTGTATTCTTTTGCGATAATTGCTTTTTCAAGAGTGCCTATCTTATTCGCGGCATCTCCATTCAGAGCGATCCGGTCGGCACCCACGATCATCATATCCACTTTTCCCTGTGACATATAATAGGCTCCGGCATTATCAGGAATAATGGCATGCGGTACATTTTCATTTTTTAATTCCCAGGCGGTGAGTCGGGCACCCTGACTTCGAGGGCGGGTTTCATCTACATAAACAAAAATATTTTTTCCGGCACGTTGTGCGGCATAAACAGGGGAGAGGGCGGTACCATAATCCACAAATGCCAGCCAGCCGGCATTGCAATGTGTTTCAATTCTGAATCCGTCCCTGATAAGTGTGTTTCCGAATTCTCCTATTGCCCTTGATGATTCTGAATCCTCATCGGCAATGCGCTGAGCTTCGTGCACTGCATCCTGAACAGACACCCTACCTGCTTTGTAAACTTTGTCGATGGCATAAAAAAGGTTTTGTGCCGTGGGGCGTGTAGATTCAATTTCTTTTTTTGCTTTCTCCACTTCAATTTTATTTGTTGCATACTGAATAAATGCCTGTGCCATGGCAAAACCTCCTGCTGCACCGATCGCACCGGCCCCTCTTACAGTCATGTTCTTAATGGCCTCAGCGGTATCGTGGTAATTATCGGATCGGAATATTTTAAATTCAAACGGCAATAAATTCTGCTCGATCATAAAGACCGAAGTATTTTCCATCCAGATGGTTCTGTAATGTTTGCCGTTAACTTTCATTATATGATACGGTCGTTGCCTCCGTCTACCGGTACCTGAGCGCCTGTGGTTTTTCCGAATGTGGTTCCTGCCATGGCACAAACCATCCGTGCTACATCTTTTGACGTGATGTTAGTTTTTAGAACATTGTTTGTTTTATACTCTTCTACTGTCATGTTATAATGACGGGCTCTGTCTTTAAGCACTTTATCAGTCCATATTCCTGTATCATACACAGCGTTGGGATGAACCACATTTACACGAATGCCGTATTGGCCAAGTTCAAGAGCGGCCACACGCGCCAGCTGTGTCAGCCCGGCCTTAGCTGCAGAATATGCTCCTGCCCCCGGACCCGGAGCCGGTACATTTTTAGATCCTATAATTACAATTGCAGGCTCAACTCCTTCTTTTAGAAATGGCATACAATTTTTCAGCAGTTGCATGTGGCTTGTCAGGTTCACATTCAGGCTTTTGTTCCATGTTTCATCGCTCATATCCTCGATATTCTCGTTCCCAGTAAAGATGCCGGCATTACTCACCACGATATCGAGTCCTCCGAATTTCCGTACTGTTTCCTGGATCGCATGTTGGAGCTGCTTTTTATCTGTTGCATCGCAAACTATTTCAAGGATCTCCTTTTTACTGAACAACCCCTTAACCGAAGGATCGATATCAAGGGCTGCCACTACAGCTCCGCTATCCGCAAGCATTTCAGTGCAGGCTTTTCCTATTCCGCTTCCGGCTCCTGTTACGAGGGCAATTTTCCCTGCGAATGCCGGGTTGGCTCCTTTCTTTTTCAGTTTGGCCTGCTCCAGCTCCCAGTATTCAATTTCAAAAAGATCTTTTTCGGGGAGCGCTTTCCACCCGCCGAGCGCTTCAGCGGTGGTAATTGCTTTTACAGTTTGTTGAGCAATATCAGAAACAATACTTGCATCTTTTAGTGTTGATCCAAAGGAAATAGTGCCAAAATTTTTCCATACCGCCCAGCGAGGGGCAGGATCAAGGCAAATAAGGCCGGGAGTTGAATTTCTTTTAAAGTACTTCAAATAATTTTTTTCATACTCAGCAATTTCCCCGTCAGGATCGCCATCAAGGATCGCTGGAGTCCGCTTGGTGCGGATGATATGGTCGGGAGTTAATGGCCCCCTTCCTGTAATTTTCTCTATGTTCTTATTTTTTGAAAACGAATACGCTGTCGGGCTGTTATCTGACAGGGCGATGACAGGTTTTTTGAAGCGGAGTGAAACCTGCTTACGAATCTTTGCAAGCTCCGGTAGATTTTCTTTTCCTTCCCCTTTTTGAACGGGTAAGGGCTTCGCATTTTTTTCCAAATATTTTTCTGCTTTTGTCACAATGCTTATCATTTTCTCGTACGAGCGTTTTGCCTCGTGATCAAAAGTAAAAACACCGTGGTTGAGAAGGATCATCCCGTCAAGCTGCTCAAGATCTTTTCCTTTGATCAATTCATACATTTTTTCAGCGAGGGGAAACCCGGGTTTTACGTAGGGAATAATAATGACCTTATTGCCATATATCTCTTTAATTTTCTTTTCACCATTCTCCGTATTGGTGATGGTAACCACCGCATCAGCGTGCGTGTGATCTACATAGGTAAATGGAATTATTGCATGTACCACTGTTTCTATGGAGGGGTCAGGTGCTGAAGGGTTGGTAAGTGCGGTGCGCTGTATTTGCACCATTTGCTGATCGCTGATGCCCTTAAGCCGGATCATGCGCTTCAGCACATCCAATTTTACAGGAGCAAAGCCCGATGCTTCGATCACAGCTAAATCGTAACCGCTGCCCTTCATATAAAGGACATCCTCCGGCTCATTAAAAACATTTTTTTCTTTGACCTTAACGGATGTATTTCCTCCTCCGTGAAGCACCAGGTCGGGTTCTTTGCCTAAAAGCTGCGATGAATACACCCGTAACTGAACAGGGTCGCCCGCCCTTTTTTTTGCTTCAGTATCTGACCACTTGCTCTGCATTTCTTGTAGTGGAGGAAATTTTTACCGATCAGGATCGATGGGGCGTTTAACTTGCAAATTGGGTGGGCCCTCTAGGACTCCATCCCTCCTGCAATTAGCAAGGGGGATTTTTCACAAATATATACATCTTCCGAAAAAGAGAGAATTTTCATTTTTCCTCCCAATGATTGAGCAAATCCGATTGCTCGCCTCGATGTATTTCCTTGCGTCTATGGAGACTACTTCCATATTAATATAGTACCCACCATATCTTCCTTCAACTCATATATCAATGTAGCAGTAAAATAGAGTCCCAGAAAAAAAAGCAAGTACAGTTTTTTTATAATACTATCGGACCAGGCTCACATTTCCTTTTCTATCAATGTCTAGCCCATTGGTCAGTGTAGCCCTGCAATACCAGGCATATACAGCCGAATTGGAAGCAGTTCCCCTGAAATATCCGTTCCAGCTTTCGTTTACCTCATTTGTTTCAAAAACTTTTTCACCCCAGCGATTGTAAATAATTAGTTTAAAATCTGTGACGCAAGCGGGGTTTACGTACGCTTTGAAAAAATCGTTCTCTCCGTCCTCATTAGGCGAGAACGCATTGGGGAGATAAAATTCTCCGCACGGTACATCTATTGTCACTACCACACAGGAGGAGTCATAGCATCCGCCAGCGTCAAAAACAAACACACAATAGGTTGTCGTAACGGAAGGGGACGCGGTTGGGTTTGCGATCGAAGAATTATTTAACCCGGTGGCCGGAGACCATGAATAAGAAATTCCACCTGTAGCATTTAATGTGGTTGAGCTGCCCGGTTGAATGATGGCACTACCGCTCACTGTGATAGTGGGGCCGTTCGCTACTGCGATGGTGGTCGATGAAATTTGTGTACATCCGTTCGCATCCGTTACGGTGCATGAATAATTTCCGCCCGAAAGGCCCGTAGCTCCGGCAGTTGAAGCAACGCTGGGGTTCCATAGGTAAGTAAAGTTGCCACTTCCTCCTGCAGCGGTTGCTGTTGCAGTTCCGTCATTTGTATTGCAGGAAGCAGATGTGTTTGTGATGCTTGTGGTGATGGCAGTTGGTTGTGAAATGGAAACAGTTTGAGTTGCTGAACATCCGGATGCGTCTGTCACAACGCACGAATAATTTCCTGCAGATAATCCCGTGGCCGTTGCAGTAGTAGCGGCAGAGGGAGCCCATAAATAGGAGTAAGGCGAACTGCCTCCGGTTGCAGTGACTGATGCAGTGCCGTTGGCTCCTCCATTACACGAAACGCTTCCTTGTGTCGCAACATTTAGGGCCGGAGACTGGCCGAGTGTAACAATAGAATAAGCAGTATCAGTGCCCACTCCGCAGGAGCTGTTTGTGGATGATATCAGCATAACAGAATAGGTTCCGGCAGTTGTATACGTGGTGGAAGGACTTTGACTTGTGGATGAACTTCCATTCCCGAAAGTCCATGTGTACGTGGTAGCTCCTGAACTTGCGTTCGTAAAATTAATAGTGACGGGCGCGCAACTTCCCGGACTTTGAGTAAATGATGCTGTTACAGTGGAAGACAAAACGGTAACCGCTGAGCTGATCGTATCATCGCAGCCATTTGCATTGTGCGCTATAAGGGTAACTGTGTAAGATCCTGTTGCTGTGTAAGAATGTACAGGATCCTGGTTGGCAGAAGAGCTTCCGTCACCGAAAGTCCAGCTGTAGGTACTTGCGTTAGTGGATCCGTTCGTGAATGTGGCATTTTGCCCCAGGCAAATGGTATCAGTATTGGCGGTAAACGCTGCAACTGCCGATGGAAATACAGTGATATAATTTGGCTGCACGAGCGTATCGCTGTTGGGCCCGTTATGCGCAATTTGAGAAACAGTATACGTTCCGGCAGTGGTGTAGGTGTGAAGGGGATTTTGTGCGGTGGATGAATTTCCATCTCCAAAATTCCAGTTCCACGAAGTTGCATTCGTACTCGTGTTTGTAAATGTAACGGTGAGTGGTGCGCAGCCCGAAAGATTGGTCGCTGTGAATCCCGCATTCGGATTGGCAACACTACAGGTACTTTGAGCGCAGGAGGTATCGGGGTAATAACGCCATAAAGTGTTCAGTTCATTTCCGGTGCCGCCATCCCGCCCGCCAAACAGCCAGAATTCATTGTTGACTGTCCATGCAGCATAGCCTATCATTTTTGGCGGCATGTTTGCGGCAGCCGGTACCCCTTTGGTGCCTGCGGCAGGCGCGATATTTCCGCCAACAAGCACCCATTCGTTGGTTTGGACCTTGTAACACCACAGGTCGTTCAGCTGTGTTCCGGTAACCCAGTCTCCGCTGAACATCCACAAGTTTCCGCAAGCATCTTTCCAGTTGGAATTATTTTCTCTCCTTGCCTGTGGATAATTGGTGGTGGAAGGCACGCATTTGACCGGGAGAGCGGGCATCTGGTCAAACAAATTGGAGCCACTCATCCAGGTCCAGTTATTTGTGGTGGGATCATATTTCCACATATCGTTCATGGCTTGTGTGTTGCTAACATGTGTTCCTCCGAAAAACCAAAAATTTCCATTGTTATCTTTCCAGCGGGAATGAACCTGCCGCGCAGGCGGATTATTTGTGGCAGAAGCTACTCCTTTTGTACCGTAATTACCTGCGCTTCCTGCGGTGTTGGATCCCTTCATCCAGGTCCATTGATTTGTTGCCATGTTGTATTTCCAAAGATCGTTCAGTTCCCCGGTCGGCCCTTGGCCTCCAAACAACCACAGGTTTCCTGAATTATCGGTCCAGGCTGCGTTGGTCTCGTAGCGTGCAGGAGGGTAATTTGCGGCAGCAGGCACTCCCTGAGTTCCATAAACACCGACCGGATTGTTTCCCAGACTCGGGCCATTCATCCAGGTCCACATGTTGGTAAGAGGATCGTATTTCCATACAGCTGCCAGTTTGCTACGGAAGGTGCCGGTAGTTCCCCATCCAAATCCACCGAACAACCATAGATTATCGTTCGCATCTACCCAGCTAACTGCCCCGATGCTGAGTGCCGGTGGACAATTCGCTATGTTGGGAACTCCTTGCGTGCCCCATACACCTCCATTGGTGGTGGCCAATACGTTTGCTCCTTTTACCCACGTCCACATGTTTGTAGCAGGACTATATTTCCATAGGGTGGGATAACCCCATCCGTTGCCCCCGCTGAATTGCCAGAAATCTCCTTTTGAATCCGTCCAACAGGTGGAGGAGCAATATTCACCCGGAGGCTCGTTCGTCAATGCCGGAACTCCTTGTGTCCCCCATGTGGGCGAAGCCACAGCCGGATAGCTGCCTTTCATCCATGTCCACCAACCCTGTTGGGCAAAGGATTGTCCGCAGGTAAATAAAACGAAAAAAGCAAAAAATACGTTTTTGTATTTTGCTGTCATGGTTTTCATTTTTGAGGGGTCGGAACTGTTCACTACTTGCTTTTTCTTTTTGCTTTTTGTTGTTCTCTTTGCTCCTCTTCCTCCTCATTCTCTATCCTGCGCACTTTTTTATTTTTCTTGTTGATGATGATGTTCTCTTTTCCGTTCATCACCAGTGCCTCGTTGTTGGTGAAAGAGCTTACCATATCATAGGAGAAATTGATCATCACCTTTCCCGTAGGGTCGATATATCCACATTTATTGCCGAGGCGTACCGCGGCATATCCTTCAGAAAAACTATTCGCGTTAGAGTATTTGAAAGGAATCACCGTTTTTCCACTCAGGTCAATGTAGCCGAACAACCCCTCCTGTTTAACAAGGGCAAGTCCTTCTGAAAAATCCCTGGCCATTTCGTATTGCGGAGCGATGACAAAGGTGCCTGTATTATTTATGTATCCGTATTTGCCTTTCAGTGAAACCGCAGCCATGCCATTGAAAAAAAGTGACGCATCGTCATAAATAACTGGTATAGTGATCTCTCCTTTGGTATTAATGAAACCACGTTTGTTGCCGATGATGACGAGCGCGAATCCGTCTTTAAACTCACTGCCTGATTCGTATTGTGCCGGTAGGAGGGTGCTGCCGTCCGCATTTTTATAACCCACCTTTCCATTCTCGTAAAAACGATATGGCGACTGCGCTTCTGCGAATAAAGAACATGTAAAGAGTAAGAAGATAGTGATCTTGCTTTTCATATTATGTCCGTCTTTGTAAAAATAGTGCCCCTAAAGATAGTCCCAAAATAATAATCGGCTTTCATCACTTTGGCTAAAAATTGCTTGTTTTGAAACTTAATAATAATAGTAGGACAAGGCAAGATTCCCTATATGAAAAATGCAACATCTGCTTGTAATTACCGGAGTCTTTAAAAATAAGAATAAGGGTATTATGAAGGGTGAGCGAGTCAGACATTTTTCTCTTTTCCCTCATCACCTCAGCAAAGGGGCGGTTCTGATCTTGTTATCCAGCCAGGCGATGTATTCAAAATCATCGAGCGGCCTTCGCTGGAATTTGTCGGGCACTAATTTTACCATAATAGATGATGGGATCACCCGATTCGCTCGACCTTATTTGATTTTTGTCTATCGTACGGAATATTCTACGTCAAACGGGTTGTCATTCCCGAAGCACTTTATGTGCAACAATGCCATTTGGTGTTTTGAGATTTATCAAGTAAATACCAGCAGGTACAGGCGATAGGTCAATAGTTCTTTCCCGGATGCTTACTGGGACGATCATTTTTTTACCCATCATATCCATAATGATTATGTCGGTAATTGTTCCGGGATAAGAAAGGTGCAGCAATCCATGGGTAGGATTAGGGTAAGATGCCAATTCTATTTTGGAAATGTCAAGTTCAATTCCAGTGAGGCATGAAATTGTGAAAGTGCTGGTTTTAATACAGCCGACCGAATCTGATACGGAAATGGAATAGCTGCCTGTGCATAGGCCGATACACGCAGAGGTAGTACAGCCATTTGACCAGTTGTACGTATAAGGAGAGATACCGCCCGATGCAGAAACACTGTCGCTGCCATTGCAGCATCCGGGAGCCGTGGCGTTTACAGAAGTTACGCTCAGTACAGGAAGAGGATTTACAGTAACGGGTGAAGCAGCTGTATTGGTACATCCGTTGGCATCCTTTCCGTCCACGGTATAAGTTGTAAGGCTAGTGGGACAGCGCACCAGGGTCGGAAAAGTTTGCCCGATCGGAACCCAGGTGTACGTTGATGCCCCGGATGCAGTGAGCGTAACGCAGCTGCCGGAACAGATCGTATTGTTTCCTGAAATGATCACGGCAGGTGTAGGATTTACGGTGATGTTACAAGTATATGTTTTGGTGCAGCCATCCAGGTATGTTCCTATGATGGTGTAGGTGGTGGAAGAGGTTGGATCTGCAACCGGATTTGCGATCGTAGAATTGCTCAGGCTTCCGGAAGGCGACCAGACGTAGCTGCTTGCACCCGAAGCTGAGAGCGTTGTACTTTTTCCGTTGCAAATTGTTTTGATACCACTCACGCCAATGCCGGGATTTGTTTTGACAGTGACACTGTAAGTTGAAGTACCGGTACAGCCATTCACATCGGTTCCTGTTACAAAATAATTTGTTGAGGTGGTGGGAGTAGCAACCGGATTTGCAATACTTGAATTGTCTAAACTCCCCGAGGGAATCCATACGTATGAACTTGCTCCCGAGGCGGTAAGTGTGGTGGACTCGCCGTTGCAAATTGTTTTTATTCCGCTTATACTCACCGTAGGTGTTGGATTTACTGTTATGCTGTAGGTGGAAGTATCTTTGCATCCATAGGTATTTGTGCCTGTTACTGTATAATTTGTAGAAGTCGTAGGGCCTGCAATCGGGTTGGAAATATTTGGATTGCTCAAGCCCGCTGCAGGCGACCACACATACGTATTTGCACCTGAAGCATTCAGTACAGTAGTTTTTCCTTTACAAAGAATGCTTGCATTGCCACCGGCAGTTACAGTGGGTGTAGGATTTACTGTTACCGTGGTGGTGGTGGCTGCAACGAAAGTTCCCGTTGTTGCCGTAACAGTATAAACAACCGTTGCCGAAGGTGAAACAGTGATCGTGGATGCCGACTCGCCTGTACTCCATGAATAGGTTGTTCCGCCCGAAGCCGTGAGCGTGGTGCTTTTTCCGTTGCAGATGGTTGTGTTGCCCATAATGACCGGTGATCCGGGATACACACCTATCACTTTGCGGACCCTCTGGTTGTACTGCTCCACGATATACATATTTCCCAAAGAATCAATCCGGGCAGCATAAGGCCGGTTCAATTCTGCTGAAAGGGCAGACCCGCCATCTCCGCTGAATCCCTGGGTTCCGATTCCCGCCACTGTTGTGATAATTCCTGTTGAAGCCATTACTTTCCGGATACGGTTATTCGTGATATCGGCCAGGTACATGTTCCCTGCCGGATCAAGGCCTACTGCATGTACGTATGTGAGTGATGCGGAAGTTGCAAGTCCCCCATCTCCGGCAAATCCATTTATTCCATTTCCTGCCACGGTAGTAATAATACCTGTGGATGCTGTTACTTTTCGAACGCGGTGATTGGCCCAATCTCCTATATAGAAATTTCCGGCAGTATCCATAGTTACTCCCGAAGGATAGTAAAACTGCGCTGCCGTTGCGAGGCCCCCGTCTCCGCTGAACCCGGATGTACCGTTTCCTGCTATGGTAGAAATAATTCCTGTGGCTGCTGTTACTTTGCGGATCCTATGGTTGCTGTTATCTGCTATGTAGATATTACCTGAATCATCCACGCAAACACCGGCAGCTCCATACAGTGATGCGGAAGTAGCTAATATTCCGTCTCCGTTATAGCCTCCGGGACCATTTTTTCCTGCTACAGTTGTAATGATGCCTGTAGCTTTAGTTACTTTCCGTATCTTATTATTGTTGCTGTCTGCAATGTATAAGTTACCTGCACGATCGAAACAAACCGCTCCCGGGCCGGATAAGCCCGCTGAAGTAGCCTGGCCACCGTCCCCGCCTGATCCGCAGGACAGGCCCCAGCCCGCCACCGTGGTAATGATGCCGGTGGAAGCCGTTATTTTCCGGACACAGCAATTTTGCCAATCGGCTATGAACACATTTCCTACACTGTCAAGTGTGATGTCCTGGGGATAGTTGAGTGTTGCAGAAGTGGCCTGGCCCCCGTCTCCGTTAAAACCGGAGCTTCCGTTTCCGGCTATGGTAGATATGTTTTGGGAATAACCATAAAAGGATAACCAAACTGCAAAA
>JAHEYK010000004.1:37760-51896 GCA_023251625.1 Bacteroidota bacterium | reverse complement strand
TCCGTAGTGCCAAGGAAATTTGTTCCATCCACCGTTCCTGCATTTCCCAAAAGTGCCCAACCGCTGGTGGTGGCTGTGAGCAGGGGCTGCCACACAGCACCATCCCAATAATAAAACCCGTTTGCAGCTGCCCAGGCACCTCCGTTTTTATATACAATAGTGCTTGTTGCCAAAGAGGCATTGCCCATCAGATCGGCATTGCTCGCCAGAGATACGCGTGGAATGAGCAAGCCTTTATTGGTAAAATCAATATCCAGCCCGGAACCTATTGCAGCAGCAGCACCGGTAGTATTAATTCCAATGTTCTGTGATTCCGAAAAATTCCAGGTACAGACAAAAGCAAAAAAGAAAAAGTATTGTTTCATAGTTTTTACGTCAATGTTTTCTTCTACGCAGGTAGTAGTTTACAGGTTACTCAAATATCGGTATTCTTTTGGTAAAATACCCGATAATAAATCAACATAATGGCATGTCTAATCATTATATTTTATGGAGAATGATAAATGTAAGTTGTATTTTATCTAATATATTCCCCATTTTACATCTACATATTTATGTATTTTTGGGGCATGTCTAAAGACAATACAGGCCACCTTTTTTCGCTTATAAAATCGCTAAGTAAAGCCGAAAAAAGGCATTTCAAAGTGTACAGCAGCAAGCATGTGATAGGCGATGAAAATATTTATGTTAGCCTTTTTGATGCGATCGAAAAACAAAACGTGTATGACGAGAAAGAATTGAAAGGCCAAAAACTGTTTCACGATCTTAGTTCGCTCAAGAAAAGGCTCTACCAGTCTGTCCTCCGCAGTCTGGAAGAATTTCATTCAGGAATTGGCATTGACCTTCGCAGTTCGCTGAACCACATTGAAATATTATTCGACAGGTCACTCCTGGACCATTGTGAGAGACAAATACGCAAAGCAAAAAAGATAGTACGGAAATATGAATTGTTCGAAGAGTGGCTCGAAGTTCTCCGTTGGGAATACAGGCTTGCGGTAAAAAGGTTTGATATGTCCATGCGCAAGCACGTACTTGCCGAAGAAAATAATGTGATCGTATTGCTCAACAATCAAAAAAAATACCGTGATCTTGCCAATTTGTTCTCGTTCAAATATCAGAAATACGGAACCGAACGAAGTCCGGTCTACGTTGCTGAAATGAAAAAGCATCTTTCATCTTCCACGTTGAAGGACGAATCACTTGCCTTGTCCGTTCGCGCAAAACAGAATTTTTACGACTGTCATTATTTATTTTCCCTCATCCGCGAAGATTACAAAAATTCCTACCGTTTCAGTAAAAAGATGACCGATATGTATCTTGAAAATCCGGCCATTATAGAATGCAATCCCTCTTCGTATCTAACAGTTGTCAATAATTTTCTGGTCGCCTGCAACGGAATAGAAAATTATTCTGAGATGCTGGATTATTTGGATAAACTGGAAGAGATGCGAAAAGATATCAAGTCTCCCTCTGATCAGGCACTTGCATTTTTTTATATGTATCATTTACTGAATTATTTCATCAGTACAGGAGCGTTCAAAGAATCTCAGGAAGATGTCAAGCGTATGGAGTCAGAATTACTTGTGCACGAGAATAATCTGAACAGGCTTCAAAAAATTATTTTGTATGCCACCATTGCACAAATTTATTTCGGACTTGAAAATTACAAGCGCTGTTTGTTTTGGCTCAATAAGATCATGTCGTTTGGTGAAATGAAAGTGCGCACGGATATTGAGTGCTTTGTACGTTTGTTCTATCTTATTACACATTACGAAGCTAAAAGCGATAAAATGCTCATGGCCTCACTTTTAAAATCTACCTACAGATTCCTTTACAAGCATCAACGTTTATATAAATTTGAAGCGGCTATGATGCAGTTTATGCGCAAATACATGCTCCGATGGAACCCCGGACAAAATATGAAAGAGCCATTCAATGTGCTCCGGAAAAAATTTGAACAATTGTCAAAGGATACATACGAAAGGCATGCACTGAACTATTTTGATTTTATTTCCTGGCTGGAAAGCAAGATCGAGGACAAGTCCTTTGCATCCATAGTCTTCGGGAAGAGCAGATGGGTCTGATGTTTCAGTGATGTTGCCGGCGGGTTCTGACAATTCCATGACAGTTCTACCTTCTTCATTTTCGAAATTTGCAACTGCGTGAACCATCTCAAGATCATAGCCGCTACCCATAAAAATTTCGATATCAATGATATTGGAAAATTTCACATTGATGAAAAAGAATGGGGGAACCGCCTTGCTGCGTTAAAAAAGAATAGCGGAGTTGAAGAACTTATGTTTCTTTCCACCTGCAACCGCGTGGAGTTTTTGTTGAATACAAACAGAGAGATTGACAAAGACTTTGTAAATAAATTTATTGCCTCTGTTTATCCTGAAATAAAAACAAAAGATGCTGAAAGAACGATTTCATCTGCTCTCGTTTTTGAGGGAGAAGAAGCCCTGAAACATCTTTTCCATGTGGCCTCTTCGCTCGATTCATTGGTGGTAGGTGAAAGAGAAATAATCACACAGGTGCGCAATGCCTATGAGCTTTGCAAAAAACTGGATCTTACCGGGGATCTTCTCAGGATCGTTATTCAAAAAACCATCGAGTGCGCTAAAAAAGTTTACACGCATACTAATATTTCCAGAAATCCGGTTTCGGTGGTTTCGCTGGCGTACAGAAAGCTGCGTGACCTGAATGTAAAGCTGGATGCTAAATTTCTGATCATTGGGTCAGGAGTTACGAATTCCACTATGGCAAAATACCTGAAGAAGCACGGCTTTACAGATTTTGTTGTGTTCAATCGCACACTTGTCAACGCAGAAAAATTAGCGAAGGATATTTCCGCAAAAGCATTCCCACTTTCCGAATTAAAAAGTTATAAAAATGGATTTGATGTGATCGTTACCTGCACAGGCTCCAGCGAAGCCATTATCACACAAGAAATTTATTCTTCCCTCGTTGGAAACGACAAAACAAAAAAAGTTGTGATCGACCTGGCTGTGCCAAACGACCTGGATGCGGAGATACTTAAAAATCACGATGTGAATCTCATAGCGGTCAGTAACCTTCAGGAGATTGCGGATAAGAATTTAAAAGAGCGGGAAAAAGAATTGGCTGCGTGTGAAAAAATAATTGATGAAAACATCGATCTCTTCCGAAAAGAGATCAAAGAACGTAAGATAGAGTTGGCCATGAGCGATGTGCCCCGTAAGGTGAAAGAGATCCGCGAGACAGCTGTGAACGAGGTATTTGCTAAGGAGATCGGAAAGCTGGATGTAAGTTCCAAAGAAACACTTGACAAAGTGATCGCATACCTCGAGAAAAAATATATCAGCGTGCCCATGAAAATGGCCAAAGAAATTCTCATCACTGAAGTTTCCTCAAGATAATATTATCACGAAGACGTCATTGCGAGCGCAGCGAAGCAATCCCACCATGCCGAAGAAAATTACAATAGGAAGTAGAGGCAGCGACCTTGCTTTATGGCAGGCCAATTTTGTTTTGTCTGAGCTAAAAAAAATAAAAGTAGAAGCGAAAATAAAAATTATAAAAACAAAAGGCGATATCGAGCAAACGCTCAGTTGGGATAAAATGGAAGGCAAAGGCTTCTTTACCAAAGAAATTGAAGAGGCTCTGCTGAAAAAAGAAATTGACCTGGCTGTTCATTCGCACAAAGACCTGCCTACCGATCCTGTCAAAGGATTGGTGATCGCTGCTGTTTCGGAGCGAGAAGATCCCAGCGAACTTTTACTCATAAATAAAAGTGCTGTAGATGAAAAGCGAAAATTTTCTTTAAAACAAAACGCAGTGGTTGGAACATCCTCTGCCAGAAGAAAATCCCAGATGCTGGCCTGGAGGCCGGATGTGAAATTGGAAGACCTGCGAGGGAATGTTCCTACGAGAATTCAAAAATTGAGAGACAAGAAATACGATGCTATCTTAATTGCGAAGGCAGGGGTTTCCCGTTTAGAAATTGATCTGAGCGAATTTCACAGTGAAATACTGGATTCTAAAGAATTTATTCCCGCTCCTGCACAAGGCGTTCTTGCTTTGCAGATAAGGCACCCCTCTCCATCCCCGCCTGCCGGTCGGGCAGGTCTCCCCAAAGGGGAGAGGGCGAAGGACGAAGCGCTCTTTAAAGCACTTCAGAAATTAAACAACAAGGATGTTCAGGAAACGATCTCTATTGAAAGAAAAGTTTTGAATTTATTTGATGGAGGCTGTCAGCTCCCTCTTGGAGTTCATTGTGAAAAGGAGGAGGATGAAAACGGAAGTCCTGTTTTCAAAGTTCGTGTTGCCAAAGCAGAAACTTGGAATTCATTCCCCCGATATTTTTATTTTGAATCTAAAAAGGCAGATGGCTTTGCTGAAAGTATCGTTCGGAGGATGTCCCCCTCTTTGAGGGGGTTGGGGGGAGGGGCTGTTTTATCCCCCTTGGGAGGCCTGCCTGCCGGACAGGCAGGGGGTACAGGGGGAGGACCGGCTGTTTTCATCTCCCGCAACGAAAAAAAGAACGACTTCTTCAAACGCTGCCTCGAAGCCAATGGCTATAAAGTTTTCGCTCAATCACTGATCGAGATAAAGCAAATCCCAATGAGGAAGTTTGTTAAAACAGATTGGGTATTCTTCTCCAGTAAAAACGCTGTCAGACATTTCTTTGAACAGAAACCTGATGTAGAAGGGGCAAAATTTGGTGCAGTAGGAAAAGTCACTGCCGATGAGATACGTAAATTCGGAAAAAGAGCCGACTTCATCGGCACAGATGGCGACACAAAGATGACCGGAAAAAAATTCTCTGCGCTACTGGGAAGCAAGACAGTACTATTCCCGCAGGCAAAAGAAAGCATGAAAAGTATTCAATTGAATCTGCCGAAAAAAGAAAATGTGAAAGATGTTGTTGTCTATGAAACAATAAAAGTCAGTTCGAATTTCGAATTTCGAATTTCGAATTTCGAAATTCTCCTATTTACCAGCCCATCTAACGTAGAAGCATTTTTTGAAAAAAACAACATTAATACCGGACAAAAAGTAATTGCCATGGGTGATGCAACAGCGAACACATTAAAGAAATTAAAAATAAAAACAGACAAGCAGCCTGCATCCTTTGATGATCTCGGATTGGTGCAGGCGGTGATGAGTATATAAATTTTATAATTATGACACAACGACCTAGACGTCTCCGCAAAAACCCGATCATCCGTGAGATGATTGCCGAAACACGGTTAAGTAAGGATATGTTCATCTATCCTTATTTTATTGTTCCCGGCAAAAAAGAAAAACAGGGCATTAATGCCATGCCCGGCATCAATCACTTTTCGGTGGATGAACTTTTGAAAGATGCAGAGAAAGGATTGAAGCTTGGCGTGAATAAAGTCTTGCTTTTTGGAGTGGGTGAAGAAAAAACAAAAGATGCAAGTTCTTCCTTCAGCAATAATTCTGTAGTGGTAAAAGCAATTAAAGAATTAAAAAAGAATTTTGGTGAAGATATTTACGTGATCACAGATGTGTGTGTATGCGCTTATACAGATCATGGACACTGCGGGCTGTTAACTCCCCTCTCCCAGAGGAGAGGGGCCGGGGGTGAGGCGTATGTTCATAATGATTCTTCTGTGGAAGTTCTTGCAAAGATGGCTCACGCTCATGCACTGGCCGGCGCGGATATGGTGGCCCCTTCTGATATGATGGATGGCAGGGTAGGAGCGATCCGGAATTTACTCGACTCCAAAGGTTTTGAGAACACAGCGATCATGTCGTATGCTATAAAATTTTCTTCTTCCTACTATGGCCCTTTCCGCGAGGCTGCCGATTCTGCCCCTCAGAAAGGAGACAGAAAATCATATCAGATGGATTTCAGAAATGGAAGAGAAGCGTTGAAAGAAGCGATGCTGGATGAGCAGGAAGGAGCCGATATATTAATGGTCAAACCGGCACTAGCTTATATGGATGTGATCTCGAATCTGCGTGCAAATACGCTATTGCCTGTAGCCTGCTATAATGTTTCAGGAGAATATTCCATGGTGAAAGCCGCAGCGCAAAAAGGATGGATAGACGAGCAAAAAATCGTCATGGAAAATATGCATGCATTCTCAAGAGCCGGTGCAGATATTATCATCTCTTATCATACGAGGGATATTCTGGAGAAGAAGTGGCTTTGATAAATCCTAATTCGTTAAACTCTGTCAGGGTTTCAAACCCTGACAGAGTTCTCTAAAGAAAAATTGATTTTCGTACTTTCGTATCAATTCATTTTTCGAAGACCCTATGTTGATTGCTGTTAATACCCGTTTACTATTAAAAGACCGTCTCGAAGGCATGGGCTGGTTCGCGTATGAATCTCTGAAGAGAATTACGAAAGCCCATCCTGAACATCAGTTCATTTTTTTATTTGACCGTCCGTTTGCCGAAGAATTTATTTTTTCAGATAATGTTTCCCCCATAGTAGTTGGCCCGCAGGCGCGCCACCCTTTTTTATGGTACTGGTGGCTGGAACAGGCCTTGCCTAAAGTTCTCCATAAGCAGGAGCCGGATCTTTTTCTTTCCCCGGATGGGTTTCTGCCTCTCAGCTATTCATCTCCGGCAGGAATAAAACAGTGTAAGTTTCTTCCGGTTATCCATGATCTTTATTTTGAACACTACCCCGGGGAGATCCCATTTCTGGCCAGTAAGTTCTTCAAGAGATATTTTCAACGCTATGTAAAAAAGGCCACACGGATAGCTACTGTTTCAGAATATTCCAAACAGGACATCTCTTCATTTTATAAAATATTTCCTGATAAGATCGATGTGGTATATGATGGCTCCCATGAAGTATTTAAACCTCTTTCCGAAGATGAAAAGAAAGCAGCCCGGCAGAAATATTCGAATGGAGAGGAATATTTTTTGTTTGTCGGAGCTCTTTCTCCAAGAAAAAATGTGGCCAGGCTGTTGCAGGCTTTCGATCAATTTAAAAAAACATCTTCCGCTAAGATAAAACTGGTTATTGTAGGTGAAAAACTATTCATGACAAGCGAGATCGAGGATGTTTTTGAAAAAATACAATGTAAGAACGATGTGATCTTTACAGGACGACTTGGAACCAATGATCTGAAAGATGTGATGGCTTCTGCACTGGCCTTGGCCTTTGTTCCCTACTTTGAAGGATTCGGTATCCCCATTGTTGAAGCCATGTACTGCGATGTACCCGTAATAACTTCAAACGTTACTTCCATGCCCGAAGTCGTAGGTGATGCAGGCCTTTTGGTTGATCCATTCTCTATCGATTCGATCAAAGATGCCATGCTAAAAATATATAAAGACGAAACGCTTAGAAATAAATTAATAGAGAAGGGGCAAGCACAAAGGCAAAAATTTTCCTGGGATAAAACAGCAGAGAAACTTTGGAGTTGTATAGAAAAAACTATTTGAAGCGTCATTGCGAGGGCGCTTCGCACGAAGCAATCTCCCAGCGTTTCTGTGGGACCTGCCTACCGCAGGCAGGTTGCTTCGCTTCGCTCGCAATGACGCTATGCTAAAACCCTACTTCGATAAAAAACTAATTGAAGCCGGCTGTGATGAAGCAGGCCGCGGTTGTCTTTCCGGGCCGGTATTTGCTGCAGCGGTTATTCTGCCTAAGAATTTTAAGAACAAACTTCTCAATGATTCAAAGAAACTTTCTGAAGGGATCCGTTATGATTTGCGCCCGGTCATTGAAAATGAAGCCATTGCGTTTGCAGTCGCACAGGTCAGCTGTAAGGAGATCGATGAAATAAATATTCTGAATGCCTCTTTTCTCGCCATGCATCGTGCGCTGGACAAGCTAAAGACAAAACCGCAGTCTTTGCTTATTGACGGGAACCGTTTTAAAAAATACAAAACCATTCCTCATCAGTGTATCATAGAAGGAGACGGAAAATATCTTTCCATTGCTGCGGCATCTGTTCTAGCAAAGACCTACCGCGATGATTATATGAACAAGCTGCATATAAAATTCCCTCATTATAACTGGAGGCAGAATAAAGGATATGGAACAAAAGCTCACCGTGAGGCGATCGCAAAATATGGCGCAAATGACCACCACCGTAAGAGCTTTACCCTGCTTCCCCTCACCTGAAATTGAATTTTGGAGTATCAAAATAATTCTAACTTTGCGCCATAATTTCTCCCTTGAAGAACCTTCGGTACATAGTTGCATCTTTCCTGTTTAGTTTTTCCTTTTTAATTTCCTATTCTCAGGATTTTCTCGGTTATGCAAACAGTAACTATGCAGGAGTATCCGGTATCGACCTCAACCCAGCTTCTATAGCCGACAGCCGTTACAAATTTGACATGACATTGATCGGAATCAATGTGTATGCTGATAATAATTACCTCGGTTTAAATCAGGCAGGCCGTGATTTTCTTAAATCCGGTGACACCACTACACCTTTTGATAAGCACAAATTTTTAACTGAAGTTAGGGACGGGAGTTCAAAATCTATTTTCTTCAGTAGCCAAATTGTACTGCCCTCTTTCATGATTACACTTTCTCCTAAACACGCTATCGCATTAAATATTCGTATGCGCACCATGTTCAATGCAGATGGAGTGGACGAATATCTTGCACACCAGTTATTTGAAGGGTTGAAAGACAGCGCTAACTTCAAAAGACAATTCTCTGGACATGATATGAGCCTTCAGCTGATGTCATGGATGGAATATGGTGTTACCTACGCCCGCGTATTGAAAGATGAGAATCATCATTTCTTTAAAGCAGGTCTTCGACTGAAATTTATACAGGGAATCTGGGCAGCCTATGCCTATATGAAAGATTTCAGCTACAATTTTGAAAGTGATACCACACTTACGTTTACTTCAAATGTAAATTACGGGCATTCGGCTTCATTCTCAGGTGATAAGAGCATGTCGCACATAATGAGCCTTGCGTCTGCGAACCCGGCATCTTTTGGAGCAGACCTGGGAGTTATTTATGAATGGAGGCCAAACCGCGAGCAATTCCGTTATGATATGGACGGAAAGACAGGACTCGACATGCGCTGGAAGGAAAAGTATAAGCTCAAAGCGGGCCTTTCGGTAGTGGATATAGGAAGCGTTCGTTTCTCACAAACTACGGTTGGAGATTTCAATGCAAACATCCAGAAGTGGGATTTCAGTAAATCTAAGGCCGATCCCAGCAAAACCCCCGTTGAAAATCTTGATAGCATTCTTAAAAAGAATAAGGGAGTAAGTATAGTCGAAGGAAACCAGCCTTTCAGCATGAACCTGCCTACGACCTTGAGTTTGCAGGTTGATTATAATATCTGGAAAGATTTTTATGCAAACTTCACAACCTATTATGCTTTTACATTCGCCAGCAGCGTGAGCAAGGCGCATGACCTTACAACGTTCAGCTTAACCCCGCGCTGGGACTGGAAATGGTTTGGTGTATTTGTTCCGCTTTCATACAATTCGTTTGGCGGCCCTCACATGGGCCTCTCGCTCCGCTTGGGTCCGCTGATCGTTGGAACAACTCGTTTGGGCCCCTATTTCAGCAGCGGAGATGTATATGGAGCAGATTTTCATGCTCTGCTGAAGATACCTATTATGTACGGCAAGCCGCATGATAAGGACAAAGACAAAGTTTCCAATAAGAAAGATAAATGCAAAGACACTCCAGGTACATGGGAATTCATGGGCTGTCCTGACCGCGATGGAGATCACGTTTCTGATGATAAAGATCAATGTCCGGATACTCCGGGATTGCCTGAGTTTAACGGCTGCCCTGATAAAGACGGAGATAAGATCATCGATAAAAAAGATTCTTGCCCTGATGTTGCAGGCTTGGCTGAATTCAACGGATGCCCGGATCGTGATGGAGATAAGATCATTGACAAACGCGATTCTTGCCCTGATGAAGCAGGTATTGCAGAATTCTTTGGCTGCCCGGATAAAGATCATGATGGTGTGCCTGATAAACGCGACAAGTGTCCTAGTGATTCAGGATCTGTTGCAATGAACGGCTGTCCTGATATAGATGGAGACGGATTGTTGGATAAAGATGACCGTTGCCCGGATAAACCAGGACCGAAAGAAAATGACGGATGTCCTTTGGCTAAACTCAGTCTGCTCGACAAGCAAGGCAATATAATTGCATCGGCAACGGTTGATAAGGACGGCAGGTTCACCTTTACCGTATTGCCTGAAGACGAAAGCTTACTGCTCAAATTGGAATCATTCGATGTGCTTATTGCAAATGAGGCCACTGTAAATTGGGGAGGAAAAGTTCTCATAGCGCGCAAAGGAGCCGATGGATTCTTCCACTTTGAGGTATTGCCTACCGAAAAAGACAAGCTGGGCAAAATGGATATTCCGGATGTGCAGGTGAAGCTGAACAAAGAAGAAGCACAAACCGTGAAACATGCGATGGAGACTCTTGAGTTCGACTTTGGTTCAGATGTGATCCGTTCTTCTTCTACCGATGGCCTGGATCTGGTAAAAGAATTGCTTGATCAAAATCCGAAATGGCGTTTGAAACTTTCGGGACATACAGATAATGTATCAAGCTTGAAATACAACATGAACTTGTCAAAGAAACGTGTTGAATCCATCAAGAAATATCTTGTCAAGAAAGGCATCAAGGATAATCGTATCGTGTTGAAATGGTACGGTCCTACCAAACCGATTGCTCCAAACGATACGGAAGAAGGCCGTCAGAAAAACCGTCGGGTAGAATTCCTGATCATTAAATAATAAGGGCTACGTATAAGCAGAACCTGTCAGGTTTTAAAAACCTGACAGGTTTTTTTGTTGAGGATTTTATAATTCACCCTGAGTGCCGTAATTACAGGAATTACATAAATTTACTTTCAGTCGATAGCATTATGCTTGTTAAACCTTTCAAAATACAACTGGCGCAAAAATATATTGCCAATGATGCGTTAAAAATTCTGGACGTAGGGGCCGGAAGCCATTCAGCCAGTATTACCAAACAATGGCTGCCTGCATGTAATTACACCGGCATTGATATCCCGGGAAGTTATAACAACGATGCGTCTGATTTCAAAGCGATGGATAAATTCATCGAAATGGACCTTACAAAATTGGATTTCACTGCAATCCCGGACAATAATTACGATATGATCGTGATGAGCCATGTGATCGAACATTTACACAATGGAGATAAAGTGATAGCAGGCTTGCTCCCGAAGCTGAAAAAGAACGGGATCATTTACCTGGAATTTCCGTCTGAGAGAAGCGTGAACTTCCCTTCAAAAAAGGAAACACTGAATTTTTATGACGACCCAACGCATTGCCGTCTTTTTTCCGTAAAAGAAGTATCGGGCATACTCACTCAAAATAAACTGAGTATCTTGTCAGAAGGAACCAGAAGGCAATGGATCAATATATTGTTGATGCCTTTTAAAATAGTGTTTCAAACATTGACAAAGGGATACGTACGCGGAGGGGTGTATTGGGATTATTACGGCTTTGCGGATTACGTACTTGCTAAAAAATAATTTGAACAGCAAAAGAACATGAGTGTCATACAGAAGAAATTTGTAAAGAACCTGGCCTTCCTGCTTTTTCTGAACCTGCTCATCAAGCCGTTCTATGTGCTGATCATTGACCTCAACGTACAGAATGCGGTTCATGCTAAAAATTTCGGACTTTATTTCGCGCTTTTTAATTTTTCTTTTGTGCTCAACATCATTCTTGATTTTGGCATCACCAACTTCAATAACAAGAACATTGCCCAGAACAATCACCTGCTTACAAAACATTTTTCATCACTTGTTATTCTGAAGCTTCTTCTGGCACTCGTGTATATTTTACTGGCATTTGTTGTAGGGCTGGTTATTCAATATGATTTCCGCCTCATGAAGCTCATGCTCCTGCTCGGTTTCAATCAGTTCCTCATCTCCTTTATCGCTTACCTGCGCTCTAATATTGCAGGACTTCTCCTTTTCTGGGTGGATAGTATTGTATCAGTTCTGGACAGAAGCATCCTGATCATCATCTGCTGTTTTTTACTTTGGGGGAATGTTTTAGGGCGTGAACTTGACATCATGGACTATGTGTACGCGCAGACCACCGCATATTCTCTTACGGCTATCATCGCTTTTTTTATAGTGCTCAGCAAAACACAGTTTGCAAAATTTAAAATAACGCGCGCGTTCGCGATGATGATCTTCAAAAAAAGTTTTCCGTTCGCAGTGCTCGGCATGTTAATGGCATGTTATAACCGGCTCGATACCGTCATGGTGGAACGTATGCTCCCTGACGGAGCAGAGCAGGCCGGCATTTATGCCCAGGGTTTCCGTTTACTGGATGCCGCCAATATGATCTCCGTGCTTTTCGCCGGACTTTTGCTGCCTATCTTTTCGCGCATGATCAAGTTCAAAGAATCTGTTGAGGCGTTGGTGAAAACAGCGTTCATCCTTCTGATCACACCCGGAATTGTAGTGGCGGTGGGTTGTTGGTTCTATTCAACCGAATTAATGTCACTTTTATACAAAGAAAATATTGAACAGGCATCTGTCATTTTTCCGATCCTCATGTCATGTTTTGTAGCCACTTCCACAACGTATATTTTTGGCACATTACTCACGGCTAATGGAAATCTCCGTGAACTTAACCTCATGGCTGCAAGCGGAATCCTGATCAATGTTACGATGAATTTATTTTTGATCCCGCGTTTACAGGCTGAGGGCTCTGCCATCTCAAGTTTAACTACGCAATGCCTTACAGCCCTCATTCAGGTGCTCATTGCACAAAATGTTTTCAGATTTAAAATTAATTACCGCTTGCTGCTTACAATGATCGTTTTTATCATGGGCGTTATTCTTATAAATTATTTTTCTTTAAAGATCCATCTCAGCCTGCTGTCTGAAAAGAACCGTTGGATGCCCAACTTTGTTATCATGGTGGCTGCCTGCGGCATCTGGGCATTTGTTTCCAGGATGCTCAATATTAAATCAATGGTCCGAATCTTGAAATACAGGTAATGGGTAAACTATTTCGTTTTATCCTGAATCCATTTTACAAACGGGATAGCGCGTTGGCAGGATCTCAGGGGAGCGCTTTATTTTTACAAAATGTAAAGAATCAATTTTCTAAAAATCGTTTGGGTGTTTTCTCTCTTCGTTTTCTGTATGTTTTTATCCTCGTTGCTTTGCTGGCGGATCTTTTAGCCAATGAAAAACCGTTGATCTCATCGTATAAAAGTAATTTGTACTTCCCTGTATTCCATGCCTATGCAGTGGATATGGGCATTGCAAACTGGCAGCAGGATTTTCAGAATGTAGACTGGAAGAACCTTGATTATGACTGGGCTATCTTTCCTCTTATTCCATACTCTCCAAGTAATATGGATGCAGGCAATGTGCATTCTGTGAGCCCATTCGGTGAACAACAGGTTTCCGGATTCAGATGGAGGCATTGGCTGGGGACAGATGAACTCGGAAGAGATGTGTTGTCAGGTATGATACACGGAACAAGGGTCGCGCTTACTGTGGGACTGGTATCCATGGCGATCGCATCTTTGCTGGGAATCTTGATCGGAGCGTTTGCAGGTTATTATGGAGACGAACGCTTGAAAGTTTCGAGAGCAAGTTTATTGATGAATATTTTATTTTTTGTCCTGGCATTTTTTTTTGGGTTTATTGCCCGCTCCTATGAACTTACGGATGCACTAGCTGTTTCTTTCGGAGGGTTTCTTTTGCAGCTATTATTCTCTCTTCTTATTATGCTCGTCACCATGGCTATTGGTAATCTTCTTGCAATTCCATTTAAGAGGATTCCATTTCTTAAGAAAAGGATATCCGTCCCGGTTGATATCGTTCTTTCCCGTTTTATCGAAGTGATGATCTCCATTCCGACCTTATTTCTGATCATTTCGATTTCAGCCATTGTATTACATCCTTCTATTTATATGGTGATGGCTATCATCGGACTCACCTCCTGGACCAGCATTGCGCGTTTTATCCGTGCGGAGATGCTTCGCATTCGCTCCCTGGAATATATTGAAGCCGCACATGCACTGGGTTATTCCGAATGGAGAGTGATACTTAGGCATGCCATTCCGAATGCACTTTCCCCTGTTCTAATCACGGTGGCATTTGGAATAGCTGCTGCCATTCTCATAGAGTCAACGCTTTCATTTTTAGGCATTGG
>JAHEYK010000004.1:0-37660 GCA_023251625.1 Bacteroidota bacterium | reverse complement strand
AATGGAGAGTGATACTTAGGCATGCCATTCCGAATGCACTTTCCCCTGTTCTAATCACGGTGGCATTTGGAATAGCTGCTGCCATTCTCATAGAGTCAACGCTTTCATTTTTAGGCATTGGCGTTTCAGCCGACACGGTAACATGGGGATCGCTGCTTGCTGCTGCCCGTCAGTCTCCTTCTGCCTGGTGGCTGGCTATACTCCCGGGAACGGCCATTTTTGTTACCGTTACAATTTTCAATTTAATAGGCGAGGGTCTTACCGATGCGCTGGATCCGAAGCTCAAGAGGTAAGAGGCCCACCCCTGCCTGCCGGCAGGCAGGCCAACCCTCCCGAAGGGAGGGAGTTGCACACGCAGGTTCTCCCCCTTCGGGGGAGTTAGAGGGGGCTATAAGTGCAAATGCAACCCATCATACGCCAGCCTGATATTCTCCGGCAAATTTTCTTCCACTTCTTCGTGCAATCCGATCTGGTGGCTCATGTGGATGAGATACGCTTTTTTGGGTTTCAGTTCGTTGATCTGAGCGATGGCTTCGTCAAGGGTGAAGTGGGAGGGATGCGTTTCTTTTCTCAGCGCGTTGAGCACTAAAACTTCTGAGCCGATTATTTTTTTCTTTTCTTCTTCCGGAATTGAATTTGCATCGGTGATATAGGTAAAGTTTCCGATGCGAAAACCAAATACATCCATGTGCATGTGTTTGACAAGAATCGGGGTGAAGGCTACTCCCTCAATACTGAAACGTTTGTTCTCTATCGTGTGAAAATTTATTTCCGGCAGGCCGGGATAATCGCGGTTGCCCCAGATGTATCCGAACTGCGAACGTATACCTTGTTGTGTTTGCTCAGAAGCGTAGAGGTTCACACTTTTTTTCATGATGAAGTTCAGTGCCCGTATGTCGTCCAGCCCCGCCACGTGATCGCGGTGGTCATGTGTGTAGAGGACAGCATCAATGCTATCCACTTTTTCTCTAAGCATCTGCTGGCGGAAGTCAGGGCCGGTGTCAATTACAAAGCGCTTACCCCCAACCCCTAAAGGGGAGTTGCGGCCTTTGTCTTCTCCCTTTAGGGAAGGGGTGGCTGTTAATTCAATCATGACCGAAGTTCTCAACCTCTTATCCTTCGGATTCAATGAATCACATACCCTGCATTTGCATCCGATAATAGGAACGCCTTGTGAAGTGCCTGTGCCGAGGAAGGTGATTTTCATTTTGTGGGCAAAACTTTACCACTCACTTCTCCAAACCCAACTCTTACTCCGTCTTTTTCAGAATATCCACGGATGATAACTGTGTCGTTATCGTTGATGAACTTCCGCTCGGAGCCGTCTTTCAATTTTACGGGTTTAGTTCCCTTCCACGCAAGCTCCAGCATGGAACCAAATGAATCGGGCTCGGTGCCGCTGATGGTGCCCGATGCCATCATATCTCCTATACGGAGGTTGCAGCCGTTCACGGTGTGATGTGAGAGCTGCTGGGCCATGTTCCAGTACATAAATTTAAAATTGGATCTCGAAACAACCGTCTCTAGCTGCTGGTTGCTGGCGGCTGGCTGAATGCAAACTTCCAAGTTGATGTCGTAATTCTTTTTGCCTTCATATTGTAAATAAGGAAGCACTTCGGGGTCATCCTGCTTTGGTCCCACAACGCGAAAAGGCTCGAGTGCTTCCATGGTTACCACCCAAGGAGACATGGACGAACAGAAATTTTTGCCAAGGAATGGCCCCAGCGGAACATATTCCCAGGATTGTATATCGCGCGCACTCCAGTCATTGAAAAGGGTCATTCCGAAAATATAATCTTCTGCATCTTTAGTGGTAACAGAATCTCCCAACTTTGTTTCCTTCCCAATAATGAAAGCCATTTCTAGTTCAAAGTCTAATTGCTTAGTTGGTCCAAAAACTACTTCATCCTGCTGTTTGTCTCCCTGCAAAGTCTCCCCTGAAGGGGGAGATTTAGAGGGGGTGCCCTTCATCTGTCCTTTCGGCCGGTGAAAATCTGTTCCGCTTACCACAATAGACGATGCCCTCCCGTGATATCCAACAGGCAAATGTTTCCAGTTTGGTAAAAGTGCGTTTGCAGGATCACGAAACATGGTTCCTACATTCCGTGCATGCTCCATGCTGGAATAAAAATCGGTATAGTCACCTATCTCAACAGGCAAGAGCATCTTCACATCTTTCATTTTGTGAAGCACTCTTGCTTTTGTTTTTTCATCATCACGAAGTTCAGGATTTCTTTCTTCGAGTAGTTTTGAAATTCGTGCACGTACGGCAGACGTAGTTTTCTTTCCCAGCGCAATAAAATCATTCAGGGATGATTTAGCAAAAACATTTGTATCAAACTTCAGCGCGTTGAACACCCCCGTTTTTTTTAACTCCAGCAGGTCAAGCACCTGATCTCCGATGGCCACTCCAACCCGCGGCAATATGTCTTTTGCTTTATCGTGTTTGGCGATGAACGCTTCGGGAGGTGAAAAAATTCCGAAAGGAAGGTTTTGTATAGGAAAGTCAGAGTCTTTGTTTACTTCAATCCAGGATTTCATAGTGTAAAAATAAAATTCTATTACTTTGTCATTCTGAGCGAAGCGAACCTGCCTGCGGTAGGCAGGGAATCTTTTGCAGAGATACTAAATAGATGCTTCACTCTGTTCAGCATGACAAAATTAGTATTACCTACTGTAATTCGGTGCTTCGCTGGTGATGGTAATATCGTGCGGATGGCTTTCACGGATGCCGGAAGAAGTGATGCGAACAAATTTTGCTTTTTGAAGGTCGCTCACGTTTTTTGCTCCGCAATATCCCATGCCGGCCCGGAGGCCTCCAATGATCTGGTACATCACTTCAGCAAGCGCTCCTTTATAGGGAACTCTTCCGGTAATTCCTTCCGGAACCAATTTGGCAATATCATCTTCTCCTTCCTGGAAATAACGGTCTTTGCTTCCTTTCTGCATGGCTTCAAGTGAGCCCATGCCTCTGTATGTTTTGAATTTCCTTCCTTCTAAAATAACGGTTTCTCCGGGAGATTCTTCCACCCCTGCAAACATGGAGCCCATCATTACACAACTCGCTCCTGCTGCAATTGCTTTTACGATATCTCCTGTATAACGGATCCCTCCGTCAGCGATCACACCAATTTTCCCTTTCACGGCATTTGCTACATCGTGAATGGCAGTTAATTGCGGAACGCCCACTCCTGCAATCACTCTTGTTGTACAAATTGCGCCGGGTCCAATTCCCACTTTTACCGCATCGGCTCCTGCTTTCATAAGTGCAATGGCAGCTTCGGCTGTAGCAATATTTCCTGCGATCACCTGCAGGTCCGGGAACTGGGATTTTATTTTTTTAACTGTATCAATCACTCCCTTTGAATGTCCGTGAGCAGTATCCACCACCACGGCATCTACTCCTGCTTTTACCAAGGCTTCCACGCGCTCCAGCGCTTCGGCATTTGCACCTACGGCAGCAGCCACGCGCAATCTGCCGAGTTCGTCTTTGGTAGAGTTGGGGCGCGACTTTACTTTCATGATGTCCTTGAAAGTAATAAGTCCAACCAATTTATTATTGATATCTGTTATAGGAAGTTTCTCAATTTTATTTTCACGAAGGATGATCTCGGCTTTTTTCAGGTCGGTTCCCATTTTTGCGGTGATGAGATTTCCCTTGCTCATTACTTCCACAATAGGGCGTGACATATCTTTTTCAAAACGAAGGTCACGGTTGGTTACGATTCCTGCGAGGTCCTTATTTTTTTTTACGATAGGAATTCCGCCAATTTTATTTTCCTTCATCAGCGTAAGTGCATCCTGAACGGTTGCTGTTTCACTCAGTGTGACCGGATCCATGATCATTCCGCTTTCGGAGCGTTTTACTTTGCGCACCTTTTCAGCTTGCTCCGCGATGCTCATGTTCTTGTGAATGACTCCAATACCGCCTTCCTGCGCAATAACAATTGCCAAACGCGATTCCGTAACAGTATCCATCGCTGCGGAAACCACAGGGATCTTCAGTTTTATGGCCCGGGTAAAGTAAGAGGAGGTATCGGTTTCTTTGGGAAGGACTTCAGAGTAAGCAGGCACAAGAAGTACATCATCGTATGTTAAACCTTCTTTGCTGAACCTGTCTTCTGAACTTGCCATATACTATGAGAATATATGCGTGCAAAGATAGTAAAATAGGGAAGACGTGAGAGGTAAAATGGGAGATGTGTTTGACATTTTTCCATCTGCCATCATCCATCTTCCCTTTTACATGCCTGCTTCAGACTTTGTACATCCACCCATGCTTATCAGCGGTTTTTCCTGTGCGGATGTCGTCTAATTGTTTTTTGATGCGCGCGCCAATATTTTGACCGGTAATTGGAGGAAGTTTCAGGTCTTCGCCATTATGTCCGAACAAAGAAATAGGAGCAATGGTAGCTGCTGTTCCCACGCCAAACATTTCCTGTAAAGCCCCTTTCTTGTGAGCATCCACCAATTCATCTACACTTATCTTACGTTCTTCTACTTTTATCCCAAGATCCTTCGCAACAGTGATAACACTATCGCGCGTAATACCGGCAAGAATAGTGTCATGAAGCCCGGGTGTAACCAATGTGCCATTGATAATGCACATTACATTCATAGTGCCCGATTCTTCAAGATATTTATGCTCATATCCATCTGTCCAAATCAATTGATTGTATCCTTTTTGTTGTGCCAGTTTTGTAGGATAATGAGAACGTCCATAATTGCCTGCCGTTTTAGCAAATCCCACTCCGCCCGGAACGGCACGTGTGTATTTTGTTTCTACGAGTACTTTCAGCGGTTGAGAATAATAGGCAGCCACCGGAGAGGTCATAATGATCAGGCTGTACGTATCAGAAATTTTCACGCCAATATGTTCTTCTGTAGCAAAAAGAAGCGGACGTATATAAAGTGAGCAGCCTTCGTCTTTGGGCACCCATCCGGAGTCGAGACGTACCAGCTGCAGCAATCCTTCCATAAATAGATCTTCAGGGACAGTTGCCATAGCCATACGTTCAGCAGAAACATTGAGGCGTTTTAAGTTATCCAGAGGGCGGAACATATAAACATCTCCATTAGGATACTTGTAAGCTTTCATCCCCTCAAAGATGGATTGCCCGTAATGCAGGGCAGAAAGAGCTGGGCTGGTCTCAAACTTTCCGTAAGGTATGATGCGGGAATTTTTCCAGTGCCCACCAGTGAAATCTGTCACAAACATATGGTCGGAAAAGAAATTCCCGAATCCGAGCTTTTTCCAGTCAACCTCTTTCAGGCGTGAACGCTTGGTTTTGCTTACTTCGATCTGCGTAGTTTCTGTGGCATTCATAAAGTTTAGGTTTTTAGCTATGGACAAAGGTGAAATTATTATTGAATAAATCAAAGTATTTTGAAAAAATATTTTTCCCCAATCTTGACACAAGGCTGAAATTAGGGTGAAAAACACAAATTCTCCTATGAAAAACAGCTATTCAGCCATCACCCTGTCCTTCCCGTCAAATAGGGGAGCCTGCACAGAAAGCACTTTTACTGGGGTGGAAGAGGTCACTTTCAGGGAGTGAAATGTGTTTTTTGGAACGAAGATCATATCGCCTTTTTTCACGGAGAATTTCTTTTCACCTATTGACATTTCCCCGGTTCCATCCAGGAAATAGACATGTTCGGAGTGGGTAACATGCTTGTGTGCTTTCACTTCTTTCTTTATGAAGATCACAAAACTGCTCACTAACGAATCGGAATTGAGTTTTCGCAGATAGATATTTTCATAATCGCCATAGGTTTTTACAGTGTCGAGCGATTGCAAGGACTGGGCTTTGCATAGGGTGAAACAACTGCAGCAAATAATAAGGAGAAGGTTTTTCATGCTATTAAATTTTGTTAAAGGTAAAAACTTTGCAAATATTTCATAACAAGCTCCGTTGGAAGTCCATTCCCAGTCGGGAATAATAGTTAAATTTGTATCTCAATTTTATATAGTAAATGCCCTACCAAGCCGGACCGCTTTTAGAGAAAATAAACTATCCTTCAGACCTTCGCAAACTGAAAGAAGAGGAATTGCCTCAGCTTTGCCAGGAGTTGCGTCAGTTCATTATTGATGTAGTTTCAGAAAAAGGAGGGCATTTCGGTGCATCGCTTGGCGTGGTTGAACTTACTGTCGCTGTTCATTATGTTTTCAATACTCCCGATGATCAATTGGTATGGGATGTGGGCCACCAGGCATACGGACATAAGATCCTGACAGGCCGTAGAAAAAATTTTCATACCAACCGGATTTACAAAGGCATCAGCGGGTTTCCGAAGAGAAGTGAAAGCGAGTATGATACATTTGGAGTGGGGCATTCTTCCACTTCTATTTCTGCAGGGCTTGGAATGGCTGTTGCAAATCGCCATAATAAGGACAAGAAAAAAGTAATTGCTGTGATTGGCGATGGTGCAATGACAGCCGGCATGGCATTTGAGGGACTGAATCATGCAGGAACCGAGAATGCCGATATGCTCGTGATCCTCAATGATAATTGTATGAGCATTGATCCGAATGTGGGAGCACTGAAAGAATATCTGACCGACCTCACTACTTCTCATACCTACAATAAATTCAAAGATGAAATATGGCAACTGCTGGGCAAACTGAGCACTTTCGGAAAAAGCGCGCAGGAAATTGCCTCCAAAGTGGATCATGCTACAAAAACATTTTTTCTCAAGCAAAGTAATTTATTCGAATCACTTAAGTTCAGGTATTTTGGTCCCGTAGATGGGCACGATGTCATCCGCCTCGTGAAGATCCTGAAAGACATGAAAGATATTCCGGGCCCCAAGATCCTTCATGCACTTACACAAAAGGGGAAAGGATATAAATTTTCGGAAGATGGTGACCCAACGGTTTGGCACTCGCCCGGATTGTTCAACAAGGAAACGGGAGAGATCGTAAAATCAAAACCCACATCCCCTCAGCCTCCCAAATACCAGGATGTGTTCGGACATACCATGGTGGAACTGGCGGAAAAAAATCCGAAGATCGTTGGCATCACTCCGGCTATGCCTTCCGGTTCTTCTTTGAATATTATGATGAAAGCCATGCCCGACCGTGCGTTTGACGTAGGAATTGCTGAGCAACACGCAGTCACTTTTTCAGCCGGGCTTGCCACACAAGGGCTTGTTCCGTATTGCAATATTTATTCTTCGTTTATGCAGCGTGCGTATGACCAGGTAATACATGATGTGGCAATTCAAAAATTGAAAGTGATTTTCTGTTTGGATAGAGGAGGAGTTGCAGGCGCAGACGGACCTACGCATCACGGTGCGTATGATCTTGCTTATTTCCGCTGCATTCCAAATATGATCGTGAGCGCACCGATGAACGAAGAAGAGCTGCGCAACTTAATGTACACTGCGCAGCTGGAAGAAAATAAAATGCCTTTTTCTATCCGTTATCCCCGCGGGAACGGTGTAATGCCTGAGTGGAGAACGCCCTTCCAGAAAATAAATATCGGAACAGGCCGAAAAATTAAGAACGGAGAAGACATTGCCGTACTTACTATAGGTACTGTGGGTAATTTTGCAGTTGCAGCTTGCGCAGAGTTGAAAAAACAAGGCATTGATGCCGCACATTATGATATTCGTTTCGTAAAACCATTGGACGAAGAAATGCTTCACGAAGTTTTCAGCAAACACGATAAAGTAATTACTGTAGAAGATGGTTGCATCATGGGAGGAATGGGTAGTGCGGTCATTGAATTTATGGCTGAGCATAATTACAATGCACAGGTAAAACGCCTGGGTATCCCCGATAAAGTGATTGAGCATGGTGAACAGAAAGAACTGTATGCCGAGTGCGAATATGATTCAAATGCCATTATCAAAACTGCCATTGAACTTGTTGGAGTAAAGAAAGCAATGGCCGGATAATTTTTAAATCTCTTTTAACGTATGAATTGTCCCTGGCCCAAAGACGATCCTCTCATGATAAAATATCATGATGAAGAATGGGGAAGGCCTTTGCATGACGACAGAAGGCTTTTTGAATTTTTGATCCTTGAATCTTTTCAGGCAGGATTAAGCTGGAGGACAGTCTTGCATAAACGTGAAAATTTCAGAAAAGCATTTGCAAATTTTGATGCCAGGAAGGTTTCCAGATTTGATAAGAAGAAATTCAATTCCCTGATGAAGGATGCAGGCATCATTCGCAACAGGTTGAAAATTGCTGCTGCTATCAATAATGCCGGACGTTTTCTGGAATTGCAAAAGGAATTCGGTTCATTTGATAAATATGTATGGAGTTTTACGGGAGGAAAGACCATCATTAATAAACCGAGGTCGTCAAAAGATTTTGTTGCCAAAACAAAAATAAGCGATTCCATGAGTGAGGATATGGGGAAACGAGGTTTCAAATTCCGTGGTTCAACCATTTGTTATGCGTTTATGCAGGCGGTAGGAATCGTGGACGATCATCTTGTTGGTTGTGATTGCAAGCGGAGATGATTCCCCTGCCTTATCTGTATTATGCTTTTATCCCAATCAATTTCTTCTTAATTACATCTGCAAAGGGGCGATTCTCAATTTTGCTTTCAAGCCAGCTGGTATAATCAAAGAATTGGATTTCTTGCGCATCCAGTGTCTGTTTATGCATATGCTCCAGCTGCCGTTTAAATTGAATAAACAAAACATTCAACTGTTTTTGAGAAAACTCTTTTTTGAGCAGTTGTTTTAAAAAATCGATCCATGCTTTTTGAAATGGCTGGAGCCGCTCCATTTTTGACAGGAACCGGTAGGTAGACTTTATAAGATAAGGCATGAGATCGTAGTGCTTAAGTTCAAAATGTACGATGAGATAAAACAGACGTTCAAAACAGAGCGCATCCGGGTCGGTCACTATTTTTACCTCATTGTTGATCTTGTTCAACCAGGTGAGCGACAAGCTGTAATTTCCTGTCCCGAAATAACTGACAGAAATATTTATGTATAAGAGAAAAAGGGCCCTTGGGCTTAAGTCATTTTTATAGATATCCAGGTGTTTTAAAATATACTCCCTGCAATAACGCACTGCTGAATCAAAATCACCGGTCAGGTGGTTGTAATGCAATACATGGAAATTGAGCCAGAATAAAAATGATGCATTTGCTCTGTTGAAAATATATTTTTTTGAATCCAGCAACTGTCCGATCCAATATTTCATTTCATCGAATTTTCTCAGTGCGGAACAACTGTATATGATCGTGTTGAGCGCATTCAGGTAGCCGTTGATATTGTAGCGTATCATAGGGGGATCGGATAAATAGAGCTTCCCCATTTTTACAGCGTATTCATATGTTTTATCGCTGTTGCCAGTAAGTACATGGTAATATATAAAACAATCTAGGCGTATTCTTTTTGCTATGAATGATTGCGCATAGGATTCCGATCTTAACCTCGGATTATGGACGAGTCTTCTGACAGCGTTTATCTCACTTTTACCCTTTGTACTGAGATAATAATACGGGGTTATCTTATCATAGATGTTCTGTATCTGTTTTTCATTTTTCATCCGATCCAGGGTGTTTGCTTCTTCGGCCCCTATTTCTTTTCTTTTTTTGAAATCAAATTTCCGGGTAGCTATCATTCTACGTACACGCAACCCTTCAAGCAGGAAATAGTGCATTCCGTATTTTTTTGCCAGGGTGTTTGCCTTCTCAAGTATGTTTTCACATTCTTTATACATGGCTTTCTCAAACAGGAAATCAGCCCTGTTCAATAAACTTCTTACCTGTCCGTCCATGCTATTGTTCTGACGGTAAAGCTCCATGCATTTAAGGATATTATGATAAAGATGGTTCTTTGAAACGCTGAACTGTTTTAGAAAGGTTTCGCCTTTGAACTTTTTTTTCAGTGTTTTTTCATCGTATTCTTTCTGGTGTTCAATGCTGTCGAAAAGTCGCAGATAAATACTTTCATCCTTGCCATGGGTAAGTGCATGGCGCTTGAAATATCCCTTTTCATTTTTTGTGAGGCCCTTTATCAGTGCAAAAAGTGAATCTGAATGCTTCATCAGAATTTAAGATAACTATATTTTAAAGACATATATTTAATTTATTATATAGCTATATGACATTCATATAAGGTAAATATACAAAAATAATGTATTTCAGAATTTAAGTTATATCCATTTATGATTTGGAAATAACCCCGTTACAGGCGAACTTTACACTATAAAAATCACGGATGAAAATTATACATCAAATACAATTACTAATGAAAACATCAATCTTTACCTTAATTACAGCGCTTATTTCTTTTAGTTCAATTGTCAGCGCCAATACATGGACCCCGAAAGCAAATTTCCCTGCAGTCGGCCGGGTGCATGCATTTGGATTTTCTATCGGCAACAAAGGGTACATCGGTGGAGGAGCGAGTGGGAGTACTACCTTCAAGGATTTTTGGGAATGGGACCAGGCTAGTAACATATGGACACAAAAAGCAGATCTGGGTGCAGGGCCAAGATATATTCCTTCGGTTTTTTCTATAGGAACACAAGGTTATGCATGTGGGGGAGGAGACGCGGCGGCTCAGCCTCAAAAAGATTGCTGGACTTGGGACCAGGCAACAAATATATGGACGCAGAAAAAAGACATGGGAGGAGGGAAAAGCTATGGCTCAGTAGGTTTTGCAATTGGAACAAAAGGATATGTTGGTACGGGAGCAGGCACGTATACAAATAATCGACAGGATTTTTGGGAATATGATCCGGCTACCAATAACTGGACACAAAAAATAAACTTTGTAGGCATTGCCAGGGATGCTGCGGTTGGATTTTCAATAGGCAATAAAGGATATATAGGTACCGGCAGGGATGCTTGGTTAGCAGGACATGCTCTTAAAGATTTCTGGGAATGGGACCCGGCAAACAATACATGGACTCAAAAAGCTGATTTTGGAGGAGCAGAAAGATATTTTGCAGTTGGCTTTGGATTTTCAGGTAAGAATAAAGGATATATCGGTACAGGAGCAGATAAAAACGGAAGTCCTCTCAAGGATTTCTGGGAATGGAATCAGGCAACCAATACGTGGACACAAAAACAGGATTACGCAGGTGGTCCGGTGCGCGATGCAGTTGGCTTTTCCATAGGTACCAAGGGATATATCGGAACAGGGAGTGCCAGCTCGACCAAAGCCAATCCTAAAAATGATTTTTGGGAATATTCAGATACCGTTTGTACGGCAGCAGGTGTAATATCTTCGGACCCAAGCACAACTGTTTGTGTAGGTGATCCGGTTTATATAAATGCCTCGGGTGGAAACACCTATTCCTGGAACATAGGTGCTACTACTGCAAGTATTTTAGTGCATCCCGTGGTTACAACCACTTATTCAGTAACTGTGACCAACAGCAAAGGATGCACCGGTATTGCTACCATTACTATTCCCGTAGATCCTAACTGTTCAACTACAGGAGTCTCTTCAATTTATTCTTCCCAAGGCCAGGTGGCAGTGATGCCCAATCCATTCAGTGAATCCGCTATGGTGATGGTTGCAGGTGTAGAAACATCGGTCTTACATGAAATAAAAATTTTTGACATCTGCGGAAAAGAAGTAAAAAGTATAAGCTTTTCAGGAGAACAAGTTCTTTTAGAAAGAGAAGACCTTAAATCAGGGATCTATTTTTACGAAATGACCCTCAGGAACAAGATCATTGCGACTGGAAAATTAGCCATAAAATAAATAGTAAACATTAATAATTATAAAATCACTCAGATGAAATCAAAGATTTACGAACTCTCTGGCATTTATAACAATGCTGTGAGTAAAACAATTTTTTTCAGAACCTTTCAAGGGGTTATATGCCATGTGTTTATTTTCCTGGCATGTTCAGCACAACTGTTTGCCAATAACTGGAATCCTAAGGCTCCAGTGCCCGCCCCGGGAGGAAGAGTGTATGCTACGGGATTTTCCATAGGTAACAAAGGCTATATTGGTGTGGGAGAACATGGCCCCAACCAGGATTTCTGGGAATGGGACCAGGCAAGTAATGTATGGACTCAAAAGGCCGACTTTGGTGGTGGGCCAAGATATGTTACGGCCAGCTTTTCCATAGGCACCAAAGGATATATCGGAACAGGATTTGACGGAGGCAGCGACTATCAGGATTTATGGGAATGGAATCAGGCGACAAATGTATGGACAAAAAAGGCAAACTTTGTCGGGGCCAGGGATATGGCAGTTGGCTTTTCCATAGGTACCAAGGGATATATCGGAACAGGAGAAGATGACAATGCCAGCGTGTATAAGGATCTGTGGGAATGGGATCCTGCAACAAACGTCTGGACACAAAAAGCTGATTTTACTGGAGGCCCCAGACAGTTTGCCGTTGCATTTTCCATAGGATCTAAAGGATATATCGGAACAGGAGGAACCAATGATTTCTGGGAATGGGATCAGGCAAGTAATCTATGGACCAAAAAAGCAGATCTTCCCGGAGTAGCGAGATCCAATGCTGTCGGTTTCAGTTTTTCAGGCAAGAAAAAAGGATATATAGGCACAGGAGCTGATAAAACAGGTGCACCACTTGCAGATTTTTGGGAATGGGATCAGGCAACCAATGTATGGACACAAAAGAAAAATTATGGCGGTGGGCCAGTATGGGGAGCTGTTGGTTTTTCCATCGGAGACAAGGGCTACATCGGAACAGGAAGCCTGGATGCTAGCAAGGGGATTATCACAGATGATTTTTGGGAATATTCTGACACAACTTGTTTGTTTTCCGGAACAATATTTTCAGATCCATCGACCACAGTTTGTGTAGGACAACAGGTGCATATTCACGCATCCGGTGGCGGAGCGTATTCGTGGAGCACAGGAGAAACCACATCCTACATAGTAACCTATCCGACAATTACCGCTACGTATTCGGTAACTGTTGCAAATACCAGCGGATGTACCGGTATTATCGCGCTTACTATTCCCGTAGATACAGGCTGCGCAGCAACAGGAACAGATGCTATTTATCTTGCTCAGGAACAGGTGTCTGTTATGCCGAATCCATTCCGTGAATCTGCGCTCGTTATTGTTACGCATGCAGCTCAATCCGAATTGCATGAAATGAAAATATTTGATATGCTTGGAAAAGAAGTAAGGGACATTCATTTTTCAGGAGAGCAATTTCTACTGGAAAGAGGGGATCTTAAAGAGGGAATTTATTTTTACAAATTATATTTTAAAAATAAAAATATTGTAACCGGAAAATTCATTGTTACGGACATATAATATCCACTCATAATAATAATTGACAAACATGAAAAACTTGATCTTTTTTTCAGTATTTCTTTTTTTCTTGAAAGCGAATGCACAACAAACAGGCTTATCGTCTGTACCGGTTAACTTCAGTACGTCCGGTTATCCGAACCAGTCAAGGAACATATTTTTTTATGTGCCTTCCACTTACAATGCAAGCCAGAAATACAAGGTGCTGATTTGTCTTCATGGCCAGGGAGATGATCCGGGAAGTTATTTAACTGCCTTCAGCGCATTAACGACTTCCACTATTTTCGGACCCTATCTTATCCTGTTAAGTCCGGATGAGGGCACATCACTCTCCGGTTTCTGTGATCCCCCGGGTGAGGATGATGGCATATTGGATGTTGCAGTAGCTGAGGCAAAGAAAAAATATAATATTGATACAAATTATATTTATCTAAGCGGCCTTTCACAAGGCGGCAGAGCTGCATTGAAAATAGGATTGGATGATTATAAAAAATACCGCGGGCTGATGCTTCTTACAGCAGCTTGTCATAGTTATAGCGAAGCGCAGAACCTGACCTCGTTCATGTACAACTATTCAAATGGCAAATATATCCCTGTTTGTAATGAAGTTGGCGCACTTGATAACCAATATTTGCCCATCGACACAGAAGTTCATAATCAACTTCAGGCAACAGGTACGAAAGAACAATTTGTTGTGACACCGAACTTAGGCCATACAAATCCCAATGGCAGCACCTTCTATAAAAACTGCTATAATTTTATTGAAGGAAATGCTACTGCTGTTAATGAAGCAGCAGAGGAAAGTATAGGGATAACAGTTTACCCCAATCCTTCCCCAGGCAATATCCTCATCAATCTTCACGCAGACATCCAGGAATTTGAACATATAAATACATCGATTTATGACAGCCAGGGAAGGAAAGTATACTCAGTAGTTAATAATTATCTGAATGGGATTTTAGGTGTTGACCTCAACTACCTGCCTTCGGGATTTTATTTTGCAATTGTAAGCACTCCTCATTATACACGTAGTCAAAAATTTATGCTGAATAAGTGACTTTTATAGAAACATATTTTTTTATCTATAGGATTGTATTTGCAAACCAGGAGTCCGGTGGAGAAGAGCTATTAATCTTCTTGTAAAAATCCATATATTTACAAGTATATCTTGGTAAAGAAAAAAAGTAATGTGTCATGTTATGGGTGCGCGGTATTTCAGATTAATATTCTGCCTGGCAGGAATTTTAAACTCTCCTCTTTGTTTTTCCCAACTCCCTGCTAAACCCTGCACTCCCAAAGCAGTGAACGGAGATTTTGAACAGCCGGTCGTATTACCATCCTGTTGGACTGATTTTACATCCCCTACAGTTTCGGGATGGAATACGACTGCAACAGATAACATGATAGAAATGTGGGATGGAGCTTGCATGGGTGTTCCCCCTTATTTGGGAAAACAGTTTGCAGAACTGAATGCTAATATGGTTTCAAATTTATACGAGGATATATGTACTCCTTGCCCCAATATTGTTACCTGGCAATTTGCACACCGTGGACGGCTGGGTACGGATGTCTGTAATTTAAAAGCCGGTCCGCTTGGCGGACCCTATACGATTTTAAAAACGGCAAGTGATGGAAATACCGCCTGGGGATTTTATACCGGTACATATAATGTCCCACCGGGACAAACGGCAACTCGTTTTTTGTTTGAATCAGTTTCGGCTGCGGGAGGCGATACCACCTACGGTAATTTTTTGGATGCAGTGGATTATACCTTTTCAGGATTGAATATAATAACAGCCAATCAATCTAACGCTACTTGCGGAAACAATAATGGCTCTGCTTCTGTAACGGTCAATACCGGCACGCCGCCTTATACATATTTATGGTCCCCGGGCGGAGGAACCAATGCAGTTGCGACCGGCCTTGGGCCCGGAACCTACACAGTTGTTGTTTCGGATGCAGGCGGATGTTCAACTACAGATACAGTTACCATCACTTCCACGGGCAGCATTACAGCCACAGCGAGCAGTTCCACGATTTGTGCTGGGCAAAGCACAACGCTTTCTGCTTCGGGAGGAAACAATTATTCTTGGAGCAATGGGGCAACTACATCTTCCATTACACCTGCTGTTACAACGAACACCACTTATTCTGTAGTTGTTTCAGCCGGAGGATGTGTGGATACCGCATTTGCAACCGTAACTGTGAATCCTACCCCAAAAGTTTATTTGGGAACCGACCAGGCAATTTGTACCGGACAAAATATTACGCTTGATGCAGGAAACCCCGGAGCCAGTTATCTATGGAGCACAGGAGCTACCACGCAAACCATATCCATTTCAGCTGCCGGAAATTATTGGGTTATCGTAGGGATCAATAATTGCTTGGGCAAAGATACGGTGGCCACATTTATTGCACCCGAAGCTCATCTTTTAGACTCATCACTCTGTACCATTTCTCCTATCATTCTTGATCCGGGCAGCGGAGCTACCTCTTATTTGTGGTCAGACGGAAGCACGACCGAAACAATTTCGGTTGATGTAGCCGGGAGTTATTGGGTGGAGGTTATGTATGGTAATTGTAAATCAAGCGACACAGCAAATGTTACCGGGCAGGAAGGAGGGGGCTCACTTTACATTCCAAATGCATTTACTCCCAATGCCGATAGCATCAATGAAATGTTTATGGCGAAAGGAACAGGAATTATTTCATTTAACATGTCCATATTCGACCGCTGGGGGAATTTAATTTTCACATCCAAAGACATAAGCACCGGGTGGGATGGAAAAGTAACAGGCGGAGGGCCGGATATGAATGGACAAAGTAACATAACCGCACAGGAAGATGTGTACGTATGGGTGATCGATTATACTACAGAGTGTAAACCGCTTGCAGCCCAAAAACTTATCGGACGAGTGTCTGTTGTAAAATAGATTAGGATACTTCTAAGTATTTTGCTTTTTCTCTGACTATTTCTGCGAAACTTCTTTTTTGAATTTTGCTTTCCACCCAGCCGAGGTAATCAAAATAATCAAACGATTGTTTTTCTGTTGGATTTTTCGCGAGCGGAATAAGTTGGTTTTTCAATTCAGTGAACAGCGCGATTTTTTCTTCGTTTGAGCTTGCCTTGATGATCCGGGGAAAGAACTGCAGCATCAAGGATTCCGTCTGATAAGACAGTTCTTTCTTTTTCAGTTGTCTCCGAGCGGCTCGCACCAATGATAGGACAAGCTCGTAATGCCTTGCTTCATAGTGCGCAATGATGAAAAACACATCCAGAAAAAGTTTAAGGTCATCGCGTACGAATACTGTCACCTGACTGTGTATTTTATTGATCCAGTCCAGGCATTTATGCAGATCATTCAAGCCCCAATAGAACAAGGCAAGATTCACGTAAAGTGCGGACCTTTCCAGATCGTTCAATTTTTTTTGGTATTGCTTTGATTCAGTCACAATTTCTTCCACCGCATCTCTTCCTGCCTCGTACTTGCCGGTTTCCAGATAGTACAGGACGGAGTGATTCGCATAGCGGAAAAAATAGGTTTTGGCGGTTTCAGTGTTCGGTCTTACCAGATTTTTGATCTCACGCATATCGCTCAGGCATTGCGGAATTTCTTCATGCTTTCTGAGCTGTATGCAGGACATCAGAAAATTATTGATTATCCGCAGGTAAAGGGAAACATGCAGGGGGCATTTTTCCGGACTCTGATGAAAAAGCTGCAGCATGGATTTGGCGCGTAGATAGGAATTCGGAATGTCTCTGCTGATCTGATAGAACGAATAATAGATCCAGTGAAAATTTATTTTGTCTTCAAATAAATTATTCTTTTCGGGGTGCTTCATCAGCTTATGTTGCAGTATCTTTTTTGCCTGCCTGACAATGCTTTTCACCCGTTTTCCGTGTGATTGCAGGTAATAGACATACATCTGATTTTCAAGTGTTTGATATTCCCGGCTTCGAAGAAGTTGATCGGTTGTTTTTTGCTCTTCCTGCAGGAGTCTTTTCATTCCTTCAACATCGTTGCGCTGGGCAATGAGAGTTTTTTCCCAGGGCCGAAAGAGTTCAAGGGCATAATGCGGCATGTTGTACTGTTCGGCTTTAAGTTTTGCTTTGCGCAGTATCTTTTCGCAGGAACTGTACAGCCCTTTGTCCACCAGAAATTCCACCTTGTGAAGCAAGCTTCTTACTTCCGAGTGGCTGCTTTGGTGGTAATGGTCCATACATTTGAGCAACTGCCCGTACAAGTAATTTTTGAGCACAGGGAACTGTTTCCCATAAGAGATGTCCTTATGATTCTTCAAAAGTTTCTGCTCATCGTTGGCATCCTGTCTGTCAATTGCATCAAATAAACGGATGTATTTATTATTCCTTCCCGAGGCGTAGAGCTGAGACCAGCGCTTAAAAAACCGTTTTTCTCCTTTAGAGAGCGATTTGATCAGCAAAAAGAGATGTGTTGATCCTGATTTAATCATCTAATAATATAGTAGTACTTAATAAAACAAATATAGTATAAAGAAAGAATAGTATTGGATAAATCACCTATAATCTTCTAATAATTTCCAAAACCTTTTGTTGTTTTAACCTTCCGATGAGATACATTTGATGGAAGAAAGCATAACCTAAACCCGTGCGGAATGAAGAAAGTCATTAAACGAAGAAAAATTCAAAAGGCAGCACCTAAAAAAAGAAATAAAGAGAATGCGATTCAACGGAAGCCTGATCTGCTTCACAGGAACCATCATGCACAGCTCTTTTTTTACCCCACGATTTGAACTAAAACACAATGAAGCTAACCACACACCATTAAACAAACTTCACATGAAAACACACACACTTTTTATTATTACATCTCTTATTGTTTCTGATTTATCCGCGTCACCTATCTGGTCACAAAAACCCAATTTGCCTGCTCCGGGTAGAGTGCATGCTGTGGGATTTTCCATTGGGACCAAAGGATATATAGGTGCCGGGGAAGATATGGTGTCAAGTGGGCCACTGAAGGATTTCTGGGAATGGGAACCGGTAAGTAATACCTGGACGCAAAAAGCAGATATAGCCGGTGGCGGAAAAGCAGGTGCCGTTGGATTTTCTATAGGAACTAAAGGGTATATAGGTACAGGCAGCAGCACCGGAGAGTTGTGGCAGTGGGATCAGGCAAGCAATATCTGGATTCAAAAGGCAAACGTTGGCGGAACAGGAAGATTGCTGGCTGCCGGATTTTCAATCGGCACCAAGGGATATATAGGAACCGGTGAAAACAACAACAGCAATGTTTTCCAGGATCTATGGGAATACGATTCGGGTTCAGACAGCTGGACACAAAAAGCCAATATGAGCGGGGCCTTTAGGACCAGGGCGGTTGGATTTTCAATTGGTGCCAAAGGATATATTGGCACAGGTCAGGTGCCTTTCCCTACTCTCACAGCAAATGATTTTTGGGAATGGGATCAGGCCACCGATGTGTGGACACAAAAAGCAGCCCTGCCGGGAGCAGCCAGAACTTTGGCGGTTGGATTTTCCATCGGTAAGAAAGGATTTATTGGAACAGGAGCAGATAAAAACGGTACAGCGCTAAAAGATTTCTGGGAATGGGACCAGGCAACGAATACCTGGAAACAGGGGCCCGACTATGGGGGAGGTCCGACACGCGATGCCGTTGGTTTTTCGGTTGGCGATAAAGGGTACATTGGAACCGGAGCCAACAATCCACAAAAAGCCAATCCCACAAACCAATTTTGGGAATATTCGGATACTTGTAGCATTTCACCTTCAGTTTCTACAGATAATGGAATAACTACGATTTGCTCGGGGGTTACAACTGTGCTGATCGCTCATGGAGGTATAAATTATTCCTGGAACACGGGAAATACTTCAGCGAGTATTATAGTTACTCCCTCTGTTACTACCACCTATTCAGTTACTGTATCTAACAGCAGCGGGTGCAGCAGCATGGCAACAATTACCATTATCGTGATCAGTTGTGCAACAGGAGTAGATCAGGTTAATGCTCCTTCGCCTCAAGCGATAGTATATCCGAATCCTTTCAGCGAATCTGCCCATGTAGTTGTAACGGGTGTGGAAGCATCCGGCTCATATCAAATGAAAATATTTGACCTGATGGGAAACTCAACGAAGAACATAAACTTTACGGGTAATCAATTTACGCTGGAGAAAGAAAATCTTTCAGAAGGAATTTATTTTTTCGAAGTGCTGTCAGATGGCAGAGATGTTTATACAGGCAAATTTATTATCAGTAAGAAATAAAACTTTTTTCATCTTTTTAACAACCTAAAAATCAAAACAAATGAAACAGATTCTTTTACCCGCGGCTCTTTTTCTGACATACGCAGTTACCCAGGCACAAACACTTTTATTCACTGTTGATTCCACCTGCTTCAATGCGCTAACGCTTGAAAGCGGAAGAACACAGGTGCGGCTCTCCGACATCAATCAGGACGGAAATCTTGATGTCGTTTCAATCGGTGATCATGGCAGTCCGAATGTAAGCGGCAACCAACACGGCATTACTGTTTTCTTTGGCAATGGAACAGGCTCAGGATGGTCGCTTTCGCAGAGCGGAAGTTTTGGCTATGGCGGCTGTGCTGTTGGAGACCTGAATAACGATGGCAAGCAGGATATCGCTTATGGCATGCACCACAATTATGGAGGCGGAGGAGGTTCAAAAATAATAGAAGCCCAGCTGGGTAGCGGAAGTGGAATGAGTTGGACTCCTTACGATGGCGGGCTTGCGACCGGCGGAGAAACTTACGGTATGGGTGGAGTTGATTTGGGTGATATTAATAATGACGGCTTGCTCGACATTGGCTGCAAGTCTATGGCTTGTTGCAACGGAGTTCACGTTTACAAAAATCTGGGAGCCGGAAGCTGGCAGCAATCTTTCAGCGCGGGGCAGGGCGGAGGTTCGGCAAATTTTATGCAGTTCGGGGATATGGATGGTGACGGCAATCTTGATTTTGTGGTGGCACAGGAATTCGGTTCGCCCTATTTCGGAAACGGAACTGGTGGTTTTGCGATGAAAGCAGGTAACCTTCCTGTGACCACTACCGCGTATGATTCGTATCTGGATGTTTCGCTGGGAGATATTGACAACGATGGTGATGACGATTTTGCTTTTAATCCTTCCGCAACCAATCCGAGCGGAGTTTTTGTTTACAAGTGGAACAAAGGCACATTGCAATGGGACAATGCCTCAGCCGGATTGCCTTCCACGGGTAATTGTGCCGTAGCGCGCCTGGCCGACATGGACATGGACGGATTTCTGGACCTTGTCACCGTTAATGTCTGGACCTTGCAGGTATGGAAAGGAAATGGCGGAACCAACTGGACAAATATTTTATCAGATACCCTACCCAAATCATTTCAGGGGGTAAGAGACATTGCTTTGGCAGATGTTGATCACAACGGAAAAACGGATATACTTCTTTGGGGAAGTTTCCAGAAAGATATGTTTAACAGCGCGAATAAGATATGGCTTTTCAAACAAGGCGCTCCGGCCACCGACCTCAGTGTTTTAGAACTTTATCCGAAGGGCGGTGAATGTATTCCTAACAATGCAGCGCGCTTCATCAACTGGATTTCAGCGGTGCCCGCAAATCACGCATCTTCTGTAAAGATTGAATATTCCACCACCGGAAATTCCGGGCCCTGGACACTGATCACGGCTTCTGCGCCTAACAACGGAACCTATCAATGGAATGCTCCTGCTTCAGTAAATTCTTCAAACTGCTTTATCCGGATTACAGCAACCGACAATGTCACTTCAGGAACCGCCATTGCAGTTACCGCAAATCCTTTTTCGATCGGCTGCAATACTTCTACTACCGGTGTATCTGAAAGTGCCGGAGCAAATGGTATTTCTGTATTTCCCAATCCGTTCAGCTCAACCACAATGATTTTTTCTTCTGCGAATAATTGTTCAATAAAAATAATTGACATCACTGGAAATATTGTCCGCTCTTTTTCAAACGTTGATCAGTTTCCATTTACCATTGAACGAAGCAATCTTGCTTCGGGTATTTATGTTCTGGAAGTAAGTTCGGCAACTAAAACAGAAAGAGTAAAACTTTTGGTAGAATAAATATTTAATCAAAAAGAGCATGAAAAATATTTTCCGGAAAATAAAGTTCACTCGGATTCCCGCGCTCCTGGTGGCGGTACTATTCTATGCGAATGCAATGGCGCAATGCACCCAATTCATCGGTTACTCCCAGACCAATAATTGGTACGGTGAGTTTGAAACTGCTATGGGGTCTGCCCAAAACCAGTATCAGCTCTTATGGAACTCGGGGGGCGCTATGGCTGTATGGCAGGATCCCGCGTATACCGGATGGAGTAATGCCCCGCTTTCGCCCTGCAGTGCCGGATCTTCTGCTCCCACACGGGTGGTGCTTGATATCACCCATAACCAATATCTCACCCCTGCCAATGTCGGCCCAGACCCAATCGCGTTTATGGATACCGTTATTCGTAATGTTATTGCAACCGCGATGACAAAATATCCATCCATGACAGAGATCGTTCTCAAGCCGGTGGTTGGAGCGCCCAACCACAGCGATAGTTGTTACTCTTCGTATCCCGACCCTTCCTATAACGAAGTTCCGGAAGTTCGCGCTTCTTACAACCATCCGATCATCTACTCAGCTATCCTCCTCGTGGTGGCTAACCCACCGGCCGGTATTACTGTCACCCTTGGCCCGGATACACATGTGGGAGATTGCTCTCAATACATCAATAAATCTGGCGACTATCACGGGCATCTTACTCAGGCGGGCCAGGATTATGTGGCCCCGGTTGTTACGAATTTCTTTCTTGGTTCAACTACCGCAATGTGGAGCGAAAGTAATTTGATTGCCAACATTTCGGTTTATCCGAATCCGTTTTCATCCTCGGCAACGCTACATACGGATGTTTTAAACAACGCTACTATCACTATTTGCAATTCACTCGGCCAGGTGGTGAGAGAAATAAAAAATGTTTCCGGGCAGACAAATACTTTGTGCAGGGGCAATCTTGCTAACGGCATCTACTTTTTTCGCCTGACCGAGAAAAATAAAAATTCAGCGGTAAGAAAATTAGTGATCACAAACAATTAATAATATAGAATGCATGAATAAAATCCTTACGACTGTTTTTATTGCATTGCAAATAAATTTTTCTTCAGCGCAAACCATGGATTGGACCATGAAAGCCAATCCCGCGCTTAACTCCATCAACAGTGTTGCCTTCAGGCCGGATGGGCAAAAAGTGCTGAGCGGCACTAATTGCCATCCTGCATCTATAAGATTGTTTGATCTTAATACAGCGAACCTTGATTGGGACTACACCGTTGGCAGCACCTATATGTGCATCATGGGTGTTACGTTCAGTTCCAACAATAATTACATCGCTGCTATAGAAGAGTTCGGAAACATATTCATCTTCAACAATACCGGCCCTGCTCCCGTTATAATTGACACAATCAATACCGGAACATCGTATGGTTTCTCAACTGCCATTTCTCCGGCCAACGATCGGGTTGCGGTGGGCTGTTCAAACGGTAAATTAAAAATATACAGTTTACCGGGTGGTGTGCTGGCAAATGACATTACTGCGCATTCAGGCTGGGTAATGAGCGTATGCTACTCTCCCAATGGGAATTTTATTGTAACCACGGGGAGCGACCAGACTGTAAAGGTATGGAGCAAAGCCGGAGCGCTCCTTTATACTCTACTCGGACATTCGGGATATGTGACAAGCGCAAAAGTAACTCCGGACAATAATTTTGTCGTGTCTGCATCGCGGGACGATAAAATAAAGATCTGGAATATCAGTACAGGAGTTTTGGTTCGGACCATTAGCGGGCATACCGGAGATGTGAATGGAGTGGATGTGTCGCCCGATGGCTCAAGAATTGTTTCAGCTTCTTCTGACAGTACGTGCAAAATATGGAATTTTAATACGGGCGCTTTAATCACTACATTTGGAGTTGCTGATAGTGGAAGGATAAATGCCGTTGCCTGGTCTCCGAATAGCGATAAAATTGTGACCGGGAATGGGAAAAGCGATGTGACCTTATGGACTGTTCCGTCAGGTGTGGGATTGAATGAATCGACCTATGGTTCTTTCGGATTACAGGTGTATCCGAATCCTTTGGATAAAGCAGCGACCCTGGCGGTCGGAAATTGGGATTTTGGAGTGCAGGTCCTGGAAATGAATATCTATGACCTGTTTGGGAATGTGGTTTACACATCTGTAGTAACTGGCTCTATGTCTGAAATTTCCCGGGGCTCACTTACTGTGGGTGTATATGTTTTAGAATTACGCAAGCCAGATAGTAATACCGAACTAAAGAACATTACTGAAAGGATAAAACTCGTGGTCAGGTAAGTCACATCAAAATAAAAGCAATGGAATCCAGGTCAAATAGGAAAAATAATGGATCCGGCTCCCGTTTTTGTACAGGTTCTATTGCTGTTTTTATTTTTTTGTTCTCTGCCGAAACGAATGCACAGGTCACCCAATTAGGCGGAAAACTTGTGTTCGCAGAAGTACATCCTTGGGAGACCACTAAAAACTTTGACGGATACTGGTCACGATGGGATTCCTGGGGTCAAAACCCGGACAGTTCAGATATTATGTCGACCTATTGGCCGCTGAACGGACCGTACAGCTGCAGCGATTGTAATTACGCAGCAGCCATCGGCAATGATCTGAAGGCTGCCGGAGTGGATGTGGCGGTGATCGATTGGGTCAATTTTTATCCCAATGAAAAAAAACGTGTGGAGACGCTGTTAAAATGTTTGGGCATGCCGGTAGTGGTGATGGTAGATGCGGAGCCGGCCTGGACGGGTTCTACCTATGCCGATATTATTGCCCGCCTGGATACCGCGATTAGCTACGCCCAAAATACGGCCTTGTATCCGAATTATTTCCGGGATTCCGTTTCCGGCAAGCCGCTCTATTTTGTGTGGGATCCTCTGGGCGTGGGGAACATCAGTCAATGGAACCCGCACCTGAATTATCTGAAGAACCAATCTCCTGGCGGAATATTTGTTACAGGCGGTTCCAATCTGGACAGCAGCATGTTGACTAATTTCGATGGACAACTTTTTCTGAACGGTACCGCAAAAGATCCTCTGTCGCTCTATAACTGGGTTCTTTACAAACTGGCCACCGGATCCAACAATCAGTTCTCCATCGGCATGACCATTCCCGGATTCAGCCCCATCACACTTTGTGACACGCAGAATCATCCGCCTTTTGTTCCACGGACCCCGGAGAGGTTTGATACAATCTGGCAGGCTGTTATCAACGCCAGCTACACTGGCAAACATTTTGCGGGCGCTTATACTGCATATAATAATGACGGAGAGGATCATGGTATCGAACCTGTTTCGGCCAACCCCCCTCTCCGCGGAGGAAATTGGGTAACGTGCAATGGAAAAGTCCCGCAAACGTATGGCACCTATTGCCCGCTTAAACCGGACTTTTACCTGAAACGGAATATGGATTGGTCAAGAATATTTAAGGGTAAGGCGGCAATAACATCGGTGCCTCCTGTTCCACCTGTGAATCTTTTTCCGCACGATACGGTTTTTGCAGCCGGCACAACTACTGTGATCGTAACCTGGAATGCGGTGTCTGGTGCACAGTCCTATCTCCTGAACGCGTATGACGATACTGATCCGAGCGCATCAGATCCCCGAAGCAACTGCTCCTGGAATCCGCCAATTCTTCTTTGCATAGACAACATTACAACAACAACTGAAAAAATACTTGTGACCTCCGGGCACTCCTACCGATGGACCCTTCGCGCCAGAAAGACCGGCGCGCCATGGATATACAGCGAGGAGACCGGATGCCGGCAGTTCTCCGTCTTGTCCTCTGCCACCGATATTCAGGCAAGTCAGGATCCTGCCATTCTCACTACCGTTTTTCCTAATCCGTTTCATTCTGCGGTAACAATTTTTTCTGCCATGAAGAACTGTGAAATAAAAATTCTCGATGTAATGGGAAATATTGTCAGAAATTTTTCAAACGTGGGGCAATTTCCGTTTACCATTGATGCGGGAAGCTTACCAGCCGCACAGGTGGGTCTTTCTACAGGAATATATATTCTAGAATTAAATTCTGCGAATAGAACAGAAAGAATAAAGTTGTTGGTCGACTAGAACAGCACAATCTGACAGTTATTATTATCAACGATTGCATATGTATTAACAGTAATGATCGAATTATTATATTCTCATCAATAGTGTCTTTTACGTAACCAAATTAATCGGATTACGTTGTAGTAACAATAAAGCGTCATGAAAAAAATTATATTTCTCTCGGTGCTGGCCCTAACATTGCAGGGCAGGGGTTTCGTGTCTGCGCAAAAAATTGCGTGTGGAGATGAGCATTGCCTTGGTGCATGCGCGGATAACTCCGTATGGTCTTGGGGGCGTAATGATTTCAGGCAGTTGGGCGATGGAACTGCTGTTGCAAACCGACTTGCCCCTGTGCAGGTCTTAACGGGTGCCTCTCCCTGCGTAACTTACCTATGCAACATCACTGCAGTGGCTGCAGGGCAAAAACATTCTCTCTTTCTGAAAAGTGACGGTACCGTTTGGGGTTGCGGATGGAATGGTGTTTATGGAAAACTTGGCGTTGGGACCACCACCGGCTCCTATGCGACTCCCGTGGAGGTGAAGACGGGTGCCTCTGGCTGTTTACCTACTTATCTGTGCAGCATTTCTGCCATAGCAGCTGGATACTGGCACTCTCTCTTTGTAAAGAGTGACGGCACTGCCTGGTCTTGCGGAGGCAACGCCTATGGGCAGTTGGGCGATGGAACCACCGGCACCAACCGGACAAGTGTAGTTCAGGTGAGTGGACTTACCGGAATTACTGCTGCAGCCGGAGGGCAATACCACTCCGTATTTTTGAAGAACGATAACACAGTATGGGCTTGCGGAAGGAATGATTATGGGCAGCTTGGATTAGCCGATTTAACAAACGGAACCTTAGTGGTGGGAAACTGGTACACCATTACCAATTATGTTGCCGGAGATGATTTCATAAATGTAGGCGCAGCTTCTAACGCCACCGGACAGCAATTTATAGCCACAGGAACTACTCCAACAAATTACTCCAGCGGATCCACCCTGCACATAGATCGTGCGATTTTTGCTGCGCAGATAAGCGGGCTTTCAGGTATTACGGCCATAGCTGCAGGAGAAAGCCATTCCCTTTTTTTGAAAAATGATAATACTGTTTGGTCTTGCGGACTCAATTATGACGGACAACTTGGGCAGGGTAGCATTACTTCCGGGCCCCTGGTGGTGGGACAGATGTACACCATTTACACTAATCCTGGTAGTTCAGCTGATTTTTCAAACGTTGCAAATGTAATGTACGGAAGCGCACCAAGTCTAAGCACATGCTGTTTTATTGCCACCGGAACCACCCCTAATAATTATTCCAACCTGGCAATTTTAAATAAAACATCCATGGTGCCTGTACAGATAAGCGGGGGGGTTACTGGCGTTACCGCTATAGCAGCAGGAGCATACCACTCCCTCTTTGCAAAGAATGACGGCACCGCCTGGGCTTGTGGGCGTGGGCAAAACGGACGATTAGGCGATGGCACCAGCACAAACCGAAGTAGCCCGGTGCAGGTGAGTGTAGTAACGGGAATCAAAGCCGTGGCAGCCGGAGTTGAGCAATCTCTTTTTGCAAAGAATACAGGCAGCTTGTGGGCTTGCGGAGTTAATACCTACGGACAAGTGGGTGATGGAAGCGGGATAACCCGGACAACTCCTGTGCTGGTAACACCGCTCTGTGCCATTCTTCCTGTTGAACTGCTTTCCTTTTCAGCAACCGAAGATAAGGGCATAACGAAGTTAAATTGGGCCACTGCCTCCGAAATCAACAATGATTATTTTTCTATTGAGCGAAGTGCTGATGGAAAAGATTGGAACGAAATAGGAATAGTAAAAGGTGCCGGTAATTCTTCAATAGAAAAAAATTATACATTCACAGATGTTGAATTACCTGTCACTATTGGGGATCTTTTTTATTATCGTCTGAAACAAATTGATTACGATGGGAAGCACGAATACTACGGACCGATTTCAGTTCAATTGACTCCATCTGATGATTGGGAATTAATGCTGCAAAATAATCCCGTATGCAATGACTTGCAATGCAATCTTCTTTTACCTGAAGACGAAAACATGCAGGCAGAGATATTGGATTTTCAGGGAAGAAAACTAATAGCCGAAACCATGAATGGAATCCGAGGTTCAAATTTTTTACAGTTTGATTTAAACAAAATGGAAGCAGGTATTTATTTAATAAAAATATATAGCGACAAAAAAAGTGTTGCCCGAAAGTTTGTAAAACTTTAAAACAATGCCCAGAAATTTATTTCAAGCGAGAAAAATATTTCCCCTAATATCTCTTGTAATAACCCTTCACTGCATAACCCATTCGCAAAACAACTGGTCGCAAAAAATCTTTTCGAGCATAAAATATTTATAGAGTGTCTGTTGTAAAATAGATTAGGATACTTCTAAGTATTTTGCTTTTTCTCTGACTATTTCTGCGAAACTTCTTTTTTGAATTTTGCTTTCCAGCCAGCTTACAATGTCGAAAAAGAATGGAGTGTAGTCCGGGTTGTTTCCTTCTTTTTTTTCATACGCATCAAGCCGATCCTTGAGCTGAGATATGGATTGCTTAAGCTTTGTTTCGGTGTTGGCCCCGGGCAGTTTTCTCAGAAAGGACAGTAAGTATTTTTCGGGCTTTGTTGCCAGTTCTTTTTTGCTCAGGAATCGGTAGTAGGAAGTGACGAGATGCGGAATGAGCTCTTCGTGTTTCAGTTCATTATGTACGATGATGTTCATCAGCATTATTTCACTGTCAAGGTCCGGACGTGTATTTGCGGGCAGCTCGTTGCGAATCTTATTGATCCAGGCCAGACAATTTTTATAATCTTCCAATCCCAAAAAGGTATTTGCAAGGTTTCCGAAGATGAGAAATTTGTCGATGGGAGCTAATTTTTTCTCATGTTCGGACAGTTCTGCAATGATGGAGGGAAGTTTTTTCTCTGACACATCAAATCGCCCTGTTGTACCGTAAAGGTTCAGGTAATTGCTAGTATAGATCTGAAACAATCTTGCTTTTTGATACTTTGAAATCAGTATAGATTTTATTTCAACTAATTTCTGAAGGTAATTTTCCATTTCACGATATTTCCGTAAAAAATGAGAGAATAGCAGTGTGTTGTTGATATAGCCGGCATAGCTGATCGCTGCCGATCTTTTCTTTTCAGGATTAGTATCAAAAAGAGAAATTATTTTTTGTGAAAAATAATAAGCCTTTTGCTCATTTCCCAGGATGCTGTTGTAGACTGCATGTATATCATAAAATCTTCTTTTGTTGTTAAAGGTAAGTGCGTGCGATTCGTCTTTAAGCAGCGGGTTGTTCATTATTTTTTTGAAGGATGTCAGGTATTTTTTATTCTTTGTTTTTCCGTACAGATTATAAACGCGCTGTGTTTGTGCCAGCAGTTTTAAAAAATTCAAATGATTGTTGAGGAGTAGTTTCTCTTTTTCTGCCTTGTCAATGTATTTCTCCGCGATGCCCGGTTCGCGTTTTTTTATGGCCTGATCAAATTTCTGATGTTCATAGATGCTGATCAGGATGGAATGCAGCTCATGCTTACGAGCAATCTTTTCTGCCATCCGCAGAAGTTTATCAGCTTGTTTGTATAATCCCTTCTCGAATAAATATTCCGACTTATTCATCAGTCCATGTACTTCCGAAAGCACAGAGCGGTGATAGGCCTGCATGGTATCCAGGATGCGGTTGTACAGATAATTTTTTGCGACCGAGAACTGGCGGACGAATTTTTCTCCTTTGAATTGCCGGATTATTTCTTTTTCGTTGTAAGAATCCTGTTCAGCGATGACGTTGAACAGCTGTAGGTAGTTATTCCCTCTTTCACGCAGAAACGCAGTGCTGTTCTTTTTGAAATAGGTCTTTTCTGTTTTTGAGAGCGAATGAATCAGGTCAAAGAGACTAGTACTAATGATCATTGAAAGCTAAATATAAGGCTAATATATGTATAAATTTTACATATATATATGATTTTAGTACAAAAATACGGTAATTTATATTAATAGTCTTATTTTATAAATACTAAAAATAACGAAATCATGATTTGTTTTCCGCTTCCATTGAAGATACATTTACAATAAAAAACACATGACAAAAACACGTACCACCCTCGCAGCTGTTCTTGTTTTCTGTATCTCTACCTGTTTTGCAACCACCTACTATGTTTCCACTACCGGAAGCAATTCAAATGCAGGTACCATTGCCCTTCCTTTCAAAACGATCACCTATGCTTACAGCAAAGTGACTGCAGGTGATGTGATCATTGTAAAGCCGGGAATTTATACCGATTACACTCCTTATGCCGGATTGAATTTCACCAAGAATGGAACGGCTGCAAATCCCATTACCATAAAATCCCAATACAAATGGAAAGCGGTCATTGATGCAGGAAATGTGAGCGATCATATCGAATGTATTTCACTCAGTGGTAATTATCATATCATTGATGGTTTTGACATGCGCGGAGCTTTTGAATGCGGACTCTGGATCAAAGGAACTGCTACAGGAAATCAGATCCTGAATAACAATATCAATCATTGCGGAAATATCGGTGACCCCAACAGTGCGTCCGGACAAGCAGGACTTCTTTCGGATGAAAACACAGATGGGACAAAATATTATGGGAATTATATCCATCATAACGGGCGTTTTTCCCTGAACAGCAACCTGGATCATGGGATGTATCTGACCGGAGATAATGAGATCATAGCGAACAATATCATTACTGATAACTGCGCATACGGATTGCATATTGCAGGCTATAGCACCGTGAGCAATATGAAAGTTTATAACAATGTGATCGCACGGAATGGCCGTTCGGGCATTATGCTCTGGATGGATATGGATGGAGTGGACATACGCAATAATATTTTGTACAACAATGCAGAGCTCGGATTGCTTTGCTACGATGCACACGGAACAGGGGTTGTGATAGATTACAACATGTGGTATGGAAATCCACAGGGAACGATCAACATGACCTGGGCAGGCACGGATGTTTCGTATACATCGGGAAGTAATTTAATTGCTACGTACCCCAATTTTATAAATGACACTGTAGATTATCATCTGAAACCAAATTCAGCAGGCATTGACGCAGGCATTCCTCTGTCTCCCATCGTGATCAATGACATGGATAGCACCTCGCGCCCCCAGGGAAATGGTTTTGACATGGGAGTGTATGAATATCAAGCAAATGCAACCGGCATTTCTCAGGCTGATAATAAATTATCTGTACTTGTATTTCCAAACCCGGTGGCAAGAGTGATCACAGTACAGTCAGGAAAAAACATTTCCGAAATTGAAATTATGAATGCACTGGGAGAGCCGGTTTATGTTTCAAAAATAGAGATGCAGAAGGCAGATATTGACCTGGAAAATTTCCCCAATGGTAATTATTTCATTCAAGTAAGGTCAGAAAATGCAGTGACAACGAAAAAAATAATTATTCAGCGATAAACAGATCCAAAAACCACAAAAAATTTGAGCCCCGACAGATTCTTAGCTACGTTACAATTATGAGAAATAAGCATAAACTCGTTATTCTTATTACCTATCTTTGATCATCAATTATTTACACCCCATGATCAAACATTTTTTACCGTTTCTTTTGCTTGTTTCTGCTGGAGCATTTGCCCAGCCAACCAATGAAAAATTTTCCGGCTCGGTCGCTGCATCAGAAGAAAACTTATCAAAACTTCCATTGATATTCCGCCAGAACATGGGGCAGTGGGATGATAAAGTATTGTTCTCCGGTTCGGCCCCAGCCGCCAATGTTTACTTCATGAAGAATGAACTCTCGTTTGGCTTCGTGAGGCCGGTAAAAAAAGATGACGAAGACGGGGATGACCGTTCCGTGCTCAAAGAAGCGAGAGAAATACAGGAACGTGTTTATCACCCCGAAAAGAGAAAGGATGAAGAATGCATGGTATGGAATGTGCGATTTGAAGGAGCAAATCCGAATGTGCTTATTGCTGCTGCCGGAAAAGCCGACAGCAAAGCCAATTATTTTATTGGGAATGACCCTAAAAAACATTGCATCAATGTGCCTGACTATAAGATCGTAACATACAAGAATATTTACAATGACATAGACCTGAAATATTACGGAAACAACAAAAAACTCGAATATGATTTTGTGGTAAAACCTCATGCAAGTGTGGGTGATATCCGGATGAACTATGCCGGAATTAAAAAGATCCGTATCAGCAGAGGAGGAGAACTGCTTTTAACCACCCCCTGGGGAATTATGAAAGAAGGGAAACCATGCACGTATCAATTTGTAAATGGGAAGAAAACAGAAATTAAGAGCTCGTATGCTTTGCTGAATGACTCAACCGTGGGATTTAAAATGCTTGAGCCATACTCGAAAGAACAAGAGCTGATCATTGACCCAATCGTTATTGACTATTCCACGTTTGTTGCAGGAACCGGAACTAACAGCGGAAGTATCAGCAAACTTGCAATGGATGCTGCCGGAAACACCTATGCTGTTGGTTCTTATATGGCAACATTTCCAACTGTACCCGGTAGTTATAGCACCACCCTGGCAGGAGGTACATACGATGTATTTGTTTTCAAGATAAACACAACCGGCACTGCGCTCATATATTCTACTTACATCGGGGGCAATCAGTGGGACAGCGGAACAAATATTTATTTGAATGCGGCCAATGAAGTGTATGTCACCGGGCAAACATCTTCTTTTAACTGGCCTACTTTAAGCGCCTACGATCCTACCTACAATGGAGCCGGCGATATTTTTGTAACCAAACTGAATGCAGCTGGGTCAGCATTGCTCTTTTCTACATTTTTAGGTGGCAGCGGATCTGACATGGGGCAGGATATTACACTAGATGCATCGAATAATGTTTATGTAGTTGGAAATACCTCGTCTGCAAACTTTCCTACTTCAGCAGGGGCATTTCAAACCACGCTCAAAGGATTTGGCGATGTTACGGTGAGCAAGCTAGGCCCTGCCGGAAATACATTGCTTGCTTCCACATTGGTAGGAAGCAGTAAGAATGAAACAGGAGTCGGAATCGGAGTGAATGCAGCCGGTGAAGCAACGGTTGGTTGTAACACAGATTCGTCCGATTTTCCAACTACGGCAGGAGCATACGATCAGACTTTTAATGACGGCCCCAATATTTATAATCTGCATGGGGATATGGCTATATTTAAATTGAACGCGGGTATGACCTCGTTAAAGTATTCTACATTTTTAGGGGGAAATATTGACGATGTGATGCAGGGCATGTACGTAAGTGCCGGGGATGAGCCCTTCGTTTGCGGGGTAATTCTTTTCAGCACCAATTATCCGATCACACCGGGAGTTGTGGATCCAACTACGGGCCCGGGAACGTTCGATTCTTTCGTGACTAGACTGAATTCCACCGGGTCTGCATTGATCTATTCCACCTATTTGGGAAAAACAGATCCTAGTTCAGACGAAGCGCGTGATATTTATGTGAACTCCTGCGATGAAGCATATGTTACGGGTGATGGAGGAAGCTATGCGTCTTTTCCTGTGGTAGGCGCATCTCCTTGTGCTAGCTGTACAGGAGGAGAAGATATTTATGTATGTAAATTAAATCAAACAGGAACTGCTTATGTGTGGTCCACTTTTACAGGTAGTAAAGGATGGGATGTTTGCGGAGCGATTGGGGTGAACACTACCGGCACACAAGAACAGATAGCTATTGGATTTGGTTCCAACTCGTATGTATTTCCAACCACACCGGGCGTATTTCAACCTATTAAATTAGCAACTGATAGTAACAGCACCCAACCGGGTATTGTGCGCTTCAGCGGGCCGCTTACATCCGGCACAGCGAATGCCGGGCCAGATGTTACTATTTGTCCGGGCTCATCCGTTACTCTCACAGGAACGGGAGGAACGAGCGGCTATGTTTGGAATCCAAGCGGACAAACAACTTCTTCCATCGTAGTTTCTCCTTCCTCTACTACAACCTATACGTTCACTCTTACTAATTCCTGCGGTGTTTCCAATGACAGCGTAAAGATCACTGTGAATAATTCCATCACCGCAGCTATTGCAGGAAATACATCTATTTGTACAGGACAAAGTGTTACGCTGAATGCGTCTGGAGGGGGAACGTACTCATGGAATACAGGAGCAACCACTTCTTCCATTACTGTTTCGCCAACGTCTACTTCAAACTATTCCGTCATTGTTTCCAACGGGTCTTGTCCTTCTGATACTGCAACGGCAACTGTAACGGTAAGTTCTCCGCCAACGGCAGCGATCACCGGAAATGCGATTCTCTGTAAGGGACAAAGCACCACACTCACCGCATCAGGAGGAGGAACGTATTCCTGGAACACAGGAGCTACAACTTCTGTCCTCACAATTACTCCAACAGCATCAACGAATTATACAGTCACTGTGACCAACTCCAGCGGATGCTCTGTAACAGCTACACAATCTGTAACCGTTTTACCGGGCTTTACTTTGGCAGCATCTTCTGTTGCCAGCAGCTGCTCCGGCATTGATGGAACGGCTACCGCAACTGCAAACGGTGGAACATCTCCGTTTACCTACAGTTGGAACAACGGACAGACCACACAAACTGCAACCGGACTTGGAGCGGGAAATTATACGGCAACGATAACCGATGCAGGTGGATGCACGCTTACGCAAACTGTGAATGTTACACAAACACCCGGTCCTACTGCTACGGCTGCTGCTTCTGCCACTACCGTTGCACTGGGATCAACCGTCACACTTACCGGAACCGGTACCGGGACTTATCAGTGGTCGCCGGCTACAGGATTAAGCTGCACTACCTGCGTAAAACCTGTGGCAACACCAACTCAAACCACTACGTATTGTTTGCTTGTGACCGATGCCAGTAATTGTACAGACAGCGCATGCGTAACAGTATATGTGGATATTCCCTGCGGAGCCATTTATCTGCCCAATGCATTTTCTCCGAACAGCGATCTTGAAAATGACCTGGAGTGCGTAATGGGCGATTGTATTGAAACCATGCATCTTACCATTTACGACCGTTGGGGAGAAAAAGTTTTTGAATCTTCGGCTCAGTCAGTTTGTTGGGATGGAATGTATCATGGAAAGCTGATGGATTCGGCCGTGTTCGGATATTATCTGGAAGCAACGCTTAAAGACGGACGAATAATAAATCAAAAAGGGAATGTGAGTTTGGTGAGGTAGATCCTTATAGAGCAAGGTGTTTTTATAGAAACAATATTGTTATATATGGAGTATAATTGTAACCTAATAGCTCTATGTTTCGTACAATGATCACCCTATGAAAAAAAATTTCCATTTCTGGAATCGAAAGTTCATTGCTTTCACATTTCCCGTTTTCTTTTTACTGTGTTCTTATAGAGGGATATCTCAAAATATTGCTGTAAATACTACAGGAGCGGCTGCAAATTCTTCAGCAATGCTTGACATAGACGCAACGAACAAAGGTCTTCTTATTCCCCGTGTCGCACTTACTCAAACAACTTCCAATTCTCCGATCGGCGCAAGTATTGTAACTAGCTTATTGGTTTACAATACCGCAACAATTAATGATGTGGTTCCGGGATATTATTACTGGGATGGTACCCAATGGGTCCGTGCAACCGGTGGAGCTATTGGTCCCACAGGACCTGCGGGTGCAAATGGTGTAACGGGCCCAACTGGACCTGCGGGTTCTGGTGCAACCGGTCCTACCGGAGTAACAGGTACCATGGGCGCTGCCGGGCCTGCCGGGGCCTCCTTGGGTAGTGATTGGACATTAGCAGAAGTCCTCAACAGCACCCTTGCCGGAACTACGGAAGTTGCAGCCGCTCCGCCCTATATTACATCTGCAAATAAAGAATATCTGATCCTTTGTTATACAGGTGTTGCGGAATTTACCCTGGCAACGAGCGACCCTGTGATCATTTCTGAGGCTGTCTATAACAACGGAGGAAACAGCAGGTTTGTGGCATTTCAATATACGAACGCGACAAATACAATTTACTGTGGAGTAGGAGGGGTGTATCATTTAATGGGAAAACGAACCTCTGGTTCAACCACTACTTACGCTCCTTCGGGCCTTATAGTTTGCAGTCCAACAGCAGTTACCGGCGGACAAATACTATTTTATGGGAACGGGGAGATCAGGTTAATCAAAACCGGTGCTGGAATAGATTTCGGATGTTATATATTCGAACGATAATCAACTTTCAGAAAATCAAAAGTAGATTTTGATTTTACTATTTCTTTAACATTATCTTTTTTGCTTTTACACCCTATACTTTTGTATATTCGCTATCCAATTTTGAAGATCTGATTTTATGAGTATTACTAAAGAAAAAGTCCTCGAAGCGCTTCGCAATGTGGACGATCCGGACCTTAAAAAAGATATTGTTACACTCGGCATGGTGCGTGACCTTGTGGTGGAAGGGAAAAATGTTTCGTTCACTGTGATGCTCACCACACCTGCATGTCCTATGAAAGACATGATCCACAAAGCATCAGTAAATGCAGTCATTCATTTTGTAGATAAAGAAGCGAATGTGAAAGTGAAGATGGATGCCGATACCAGCTCACGCAGAACCGATGCAGGTGCGATCCTTCCTCATGTGAAAAATGTGATAGCTGTCTCTTCCGGAAAGGGCGGAGTAGGTAAGTCTACCATCGCAGCTAACCTCGCTGCCGGACTTGCAAAACTCGGAGCAAAAGTCGGATTGATCGATGCAGATATTTATGGTCCGTCTCAAACTATCATGTTTGATGTGCTGGATGCAAAACCTTTAATTCAAAAAGTGAACGGAGTGGATAAAATGGTTCCCGTAGAAAATTACGGAGTGAAGCTTCTCTCTATCGGATTCTTTGCAGGAGCCGATCAAGCGGTGCCCTGGCGCGGGCCCATGGCATCGCGTGCGCTCATGCAATTATTTTCTGATGCCGAGTGGGGAGAATTGGATTACATGATCGTTGACCTTCCTCCCGGCACAGGTGATATTCATCTTTCTTTTGTTCAGCAGGTTCCGGTGACAGGAGCGGTGGTAGTCAGTACCCCTCAATTTGTGGCACTTGCTGATGCCCGCAAAGCAGTGGGCATGTTTCGCATGCCTGCGATTAATGTTCCGGTGCTGGGTATTGTAGAGAACATGGCGTATTTTTTACCGCCAAGCCCCACTCCCCGCTCTCCCCAAAGGGGAGAGAGCCAGAGCCACGGGCTGTTACACACTCCCCCTTCGGGGGAGATGGAGGGGGCCATTTATATCTTCGGAAAAGACGGAGCAAAAAATTTAGCAACAGAAATTGGCGTTCCTCTTCTGGGACAAATTCCGATCGTACAAAGTATTTGTGAATCGGGCGATGCAGGAAGGCCGGCCATTTTGCAGGAAAATACTCCGCAGGCGATAGCACTGATGGAAATGGTCAATCAGATCGTGCAGCAGGTTTCTATAGCTAATTCTCAGAAGAGAGCAGAGGTTAAGGTTGAAGTGTAGGTGTTTTTATATTCGTAGATTCGCAATGATTTGTTATCCGTACAATGAAAGATTCAGCAACAATTTCCAAAATTGAACACGCCCTCGAACAGGTACGCCCTTTTTTAAAGGCAGATGGAGGCGATATTTCTTTAGTTGAGATTACAGACGATAATATTGTTAGAGTAAAATTGCACGGAGCCTGCCAGGGATGTTCTATCAGCCATATCACTATGAAAGCCGGGGTCGAAGAGGCTATTAAAAATGCAGTTCCGGAGATCACAAAAGTAGAAGCCGTAGCTTAATAATGTATAATTCATAATTTTTAACTTTTAATTCAAATGACACCACAAATGCAAAAAATGCTCGTATGGGGCGGATTCTTTTTTGTGATCCTACTTATCTGTTTTTCAGGATGTGGATCGTACAATAATATGGTAACCATGGATGAAGGCGTTACCGGACAATGGCATAATGTAGAAGTTGCTTACCAACGCAGAATGGATCTCATTCCTAACCTCGTGAATACCGTTCAGGGCTATGCGAACTTTGAAAAATCCACTATTGTAGCGGTAACCGAAGCAAGGGCAAGTGTTGGACAGGTAAAAATTGATCCGAGCCACCTAGATGAAGCCAGCCTGAAAAATTTCCAACAGGCACAGGGGAATTTAGGTTCAGCTATTTCAAGATTGTTGGTGGTTGCCGAACAATACCCAGACCTAAAAGCAAATACAAATTTTCTTGATCTTCAGGCTCAGCTGGAAGGAACTGAAAATCGGATTGCCAACGAGCGCAGAAAGTTCAACGATGCTG
>JAHEYK010000084.1 GCA_023251625.1 Bacteroidota bacterium | reverse complement strand
AACCTGGACGAACGATAAGCCGCATGTGATCTATGCCTACGCTGTAGTGAAGGCCGGATGTACACTTACCATTGCAGCAGGGACAAAAGTGTTTATGCATCCAAATGCGGTTTTGTATGTTGATAGCGGAGCTACGCTTAAAATTACGGGCACAATTTCAAATCCGGTTGTTTTTCAAGGAGACCGTCTTGAGGTTGAGTATGCGGAGGCTGCTGGGCAATGGGGAACAATCTGGTTGTCGCCTCAGAGCAAAAACAACACTATCGACTGGGCCATCATCAAGAACGGTTTTATCGGTGTCAAAGTAGATACGCTTGGAGCTTCAGTAAACCCAACGCTTACGATCAGTAATACGATCATCAAAAATATGAGCGCAGCGGCTTTGTTTGCACAAGGATCCTATGTGAAAGGCTGGAACTGTGTTTTTGCCAACTGCGGACAATATGTTGCAGCGCTTACGATAGGAGGTAAGTACGATTTTTATCATTGCACTTTTGCGAATTACTGGAATAACGGAGTAAGGCAGTTTCCTGTTCTTTTGCTGAATAATTATTACAAAGATGTGAATGAAAATATTCAAAGCAGAGATCTGGATAGTGCGTTTTTTTACAATTGTATTGTGTATGGAGATATTAATTCAGGCGATGAAATGAAACTTGATTCAAGCGGAAACACAACGTTTCGTTATAAGTTTCATAATACACTTTTAAGGACAAAGTTTGACACCACCGGCAGTCAGTATGAAAATGTGGTTGTCAATATGGATCCTCATTTTAACGATCCTACTACGAACGATTATAGGGTAAACAGCCCTTATTCTTCAGTAATTGCAAAAGGCGATAATGAATTCAGGTATTTATTTCCTTATGATCTTAGTGGTAATTTCCGCTGGCCCAATCCAGCCATTACGCCCGGAGCGTATGAGCATATTCCCTGATCACTTTACTCTGGAATAAGAGAAGTTTTCGAATTTCATAATTCCTACTCCTTTGTTTTCATAACCGCTGTTAATATCAGACTGGTAAAAATTAAATTCTGTTTGAATGCCTTTTTGTTTCAGTTCGGGCAGTTTATGCTGAAGACTGTTGCCATATTTCTGTAGCCCTTCCAGGTAAAAATACCCGACATCAAATCCGGAAAATACATGAGAGGAAGGTTCGGTTTTATATTCGTCCCTGTATTTTTGGATGAACCTTTTTGTTTCGGTATTTGTGTAATCAACAAATGAATAAGACGAAATGATGGCATGAAGTGAATTGAGATAGCCAAAATCCAGACTTTCTATATCCTGAAAGTTGCTGAATCCCAATGCAATGATGCTGTCTTTGCTTTCTTGTTTGTGGAGGAATAATTTATTTGCCGCTTCTGTAACAAAAGATTGGTTGGTCGAAGGAATGACAACAATATTCGGCTTGGTTTTGCTGATGAAATTTGAAAGCGTTACAAACGTTATTTCTTTTACGGTGTCTGCTTTTGACTTTTGCAGTATTGGATTTGCAATTCTTTTAAATGTGTTCAGGTATGCTTTGTCTTTGGGATTTGCGCTGTTAAAAATGATGATATTCTGCCCTGCAAAATTTTCAGCAGTGTATTTCGCCAGCTCTTCGGTTTGTGTTACATAGGATGGAGTGACCTTGCTTGCGTGGGCATTTCCTAAAAGCATATTGTTGCCAAAGGCATTGGGAGAAACTATATTGATCTTATTTTCTTTGGCAAATTTCAGAACCGGATCAAATCTTTTTCCGTATAGAGGCCCGATGATCAGATCCATTTCTTTCAATTCAGGATTTTTCATCACTTTAATAAATGCAGCAGAATCAAGATTGGAATCATATACGTGGAGATATCCTTGAAAGCCCTGTTTCTTAAGAGAATCAAAAGCCATTTTTATTCCTTCATAGAATTCAATTCCACTTTTGGTTTCTTCGGGCATTTTTTCTTCACCTTGAACTATTTTTCCAACATCCATGCTCTCGACCAGAGCAAGATCAAGGGGAAGGAAAAGTGCAACATGTATATCGCCGATCGGTTTAACGGCCTCTTCAGGGATAGAAGGAACAGCTGCCAGTACAGGAGGTGCGGGTTCGGCTTTCTTTTCTTTTGTGGTTGAAGTAATTTGTGAACTTCTGGATTTATTTTCAGAATTTCGTTTTTTGGTTGTATCTTCTGACGATGGTTTTGCTGCGAGATCTTTTTCAGGTTTTTGAGGAAGTGCAGTCTGTTTTTCAATTTCTTTTTTTATCGCTTCGGTATTTCCGCTATAAGGGATCTTTAATCTATCGCCTGATTTTAATCCATCAATGGCATCCTGATTATTGGCAAGAATAATATCGACTGTAGTGCCGTATGTTTTCGAAATGGAGTAGAGGGTCTGTCCTTTTTCGACTGAGTGGATGAAGAATTTTTTTCCGTCAATGGTTTCGATCTTGTCTGATTTTTTGATAGAAGAAGATTGAGCCCACCCCGGCCCTAAAGGGAGAAAGGAGAGCAAGATCATTATACTCAATTCAAAGGAGAGGGACAATAAATTAACGTGATGTTTTTTTTTCATTTTTAATTTATTCCCCTTTAGGGGTAGGGGTGACTACTCCCATTCGATGGTTGCGGGTGGTTTGGAACTGATGTCATATACCACACGGTTCACACCTTTCACTTTATTGATGATCTCGTTCGAAACTTTTGCAAGGAACTCATATGGAAGATGGCACCAATCAGCGGTCATTCCATCGGTGGATGAAACGGCACGAAGTGCAACCACATTTTCGTAGGTGCGTTCATCGCCCATGACGCCCACACTTTTGATGGGAGTGAGAATGGATCCTGCTTGCCACACCTTGTCGTATAAACCCGCGTTCTTCAATCCTTCGATGTAGATATGGTCAACCTCCTGCAATATTCGTACCTTTTCTTCGGTGATGTCTCCCAAAATTCTGATTCCCAATCCAGGGCCCGGGAACGGATGGCGTCCGATTATGTTTTCTGTGATCTCTAATTTTCGGCCTACTCTTCTTACTTCATCTTTGAAAAGTGTATTGAGTGGTTCCACGACTTGCAATTTCATTCGCGCAGGCAGACCGCCAACATTGTGGTGTGATTTGATGGTAGCGGATGGACCTTTTACTGAAACACTTTCGATCACATCGGGATAAATCGTTCCTTGTCCCAGCCATTTAACACCTTTTATTCGGTGCGATTCCTTGTCAAACACATCAATGAATGTTTTTCCGATGGCCTTGCGTTTTTGCTCGGGGTCTCTTTTGCCTTTCAGTGCTTTGTAGAATGCTTTTTTGGAGTCAACGCCTTTTATATTTAGCCCCATATCCTTGTACGAATGCAGAACATTTTCGAATTCATCTTTACGGAGAAGGCCGTTATCCACAAAAATGCAATAGAGATTCTTGCCTATGGCTTTGTGAAGAAGTATGGCTGCAACCGTTGAGTCCACCCCTCCCGAAAGAGCCATGACCACTTTGTCGTTTCCTACTTTATTTTTCAGTTCAGCAATTGTGGTGGAGATAAACGCGGAAGGAGTCCAGTTCTGGGAGCATCTACAGATATCAACCACAAAATTTTTCAGAAGGATAAGTCCTTCCGTTGAATGATATACTTCAGGATGGAACTGAATGCCGTATGTTTTTTCCCCTTGAATATAAAACCCGGCATACTTCACATCGCTGGTGCTGGCAGTGGTTTCAAAATTATCAGCAACTTTTGTGATCGTATCGGCATGGCTCATCCATACCTGAGAGTGGAGGGAAATATTTTTGAAAAGGATATCATTGTTATTTACAAACGAAAGATTCGCTCTTCCATATTCCCTATGTTTGGAAGGATTCACTTCTCCTCCGAACTGATGTGCAAGCAACTGAGCTCCGTAGCAGACACCGAGAAGAGGGACTTTTCCCCGGATTAAATTGAGATCAGGCTGAGGAGATTTTTTTTGGCGAACAGAGAACGGAGATCCCGAAAGAATTACTCCCTTATAACTTTGGGCATTAAACTTTGAACTTTGAACAAAAGAGTAAGGATGTATTTCGCAATAAACGTTGAGTTCGCGTACTTTTCGAGCAATCAGCTGTGTGTATTGTGACCCGAAATCAAGAATAAGAATAGTCTCCTGCATAGTGCCTGTAAAGATAGAAATTGTATGGTTTCAGGTCTTTTTTACCTCCAATTGTTGAAAATTCGTATAAGGAATCTGCCAGTTGGTCTAAGAATGTATTAACTTGGTCGAAAGGTTAAGGTTTCATTGGAATTGTTTAAAACATTGTCAATAGATTTAGGTCACATTGGAAACAATTTTTGGTTTCGGTGCGTACAAGAAAACTGCATCGAATGAGAACCCCAATGCCATTATCAATCTTCTTATACACCAAGTTTTTAAGAAAGGGTTTTGTGGGTGGAATAACGTGTTTGCTTTTGTTTTCTTCAGGAGTAAAAGCTGGAAGTTATTATTCTATTGCAAATGGCAACTGGACTTGTCCAGCAACATGGTCACAGGTTGGTTGCGGAGGGGCTGTTTCTGGAACTGCTCCAGGTGCGGGTGACGATGTCACGATCTGTGCAGGAACAACTGTTGCAGTTCAGGGAGGTGGTTGTGTTGCGTGGAATAACTCATTGACCCACTGCAACAATCTTGCTATCAATAACTCAGGTACATTAAATTTTAATGTTGCGGCCACTACTTTAAATGTGGGGGCAGGTCTCACAATGAATGGCACTTCTGCTACCAGTGGAACAGGTGCTACGAGAATTATGAATGTTGCAGGAGCGTTTATTGTTTCCGGAGGAGCAACCGCAACAATTTCAGGGATTCAAATAAATGTGACCGGAGCAACCACTGTAACGGGTTCTCTTAACTGGAGTAGTTCCACGGGTACGAAATCATTGAATAATGATGTCACGATTTCAGGCACATGGACAAACACGGGAAATTCTCCGATCACAATTGCTGGCGGTCTAACGAATAACGGTTCATTTACATCCGGCACAGGTGACTATACTTTTACAGGGGCCGGAAAATCGTTTGGAGGGACCAGCGCGATTACATTTGATCAGGATGTTTTTATCAGCGGATCATACACTAACTCAACCACATCGCTCACAGTTACTCGTGATTTAAGCATATCAGGTTCTCTCTTAAATTCCTCCACTCTTACGGACGGAAGGGATCTTTTAGGAGTAGGGAGCATTACGCAATCCTCGGGTCAAACATTAAGTATTGGTCGAAACGCAAGTATTACAACATTAACGGCAACTGCAAATCCGAATACAGTAAATTATAATGGAAGCGTCAATCAGATCGTTAAGGGAGCTACGTATCATAATCTTATAATTGCCATTACAGGTAGTAATGTTGGAAATCCCGGAGGTGCTATCGTTGCAAATGGTAATCTGACTATATCAAGCGGAACTCTGAATACTCAGGGAAATAATATTACCGTGTCCGGCAGCACTTCTATTTCAGGCACTCTCAATTTCAGCTCTTCTGTTTCAACCATTTCCCTGCAGGATGTAACGCTTACAGGTGGCACTATCATCGGAGGGCAGGTTGCCAACGTTACGGTAAATACTACGCTGGTCGTTTCTTCGGGAAGTTGTTCTATTGGAAGATGCAATCTTACGGTAACGGGTGCCACCTCTGTTGCAGGTGGAGCTGTCTTGGATTTTAGCCTTGCTTCAGGAACAAAAACATTTAACAATGATGTGACGATCACGGGAAGTTGGACAAATACCGGTAATACAGATATTACTATTGGTGGTAATTTTACAAACAACGGATCGTTCACGTCAGGCACCACCACCATATATACTTTTTCAGGCGCGGGCAAATCCTTTAGCGGAACAACAGGGAGCATAACTTTTAGTCAAGACGTTGCAATAAGCGGCTCACTGACCAATTCAATTACAGTTACAGTTGGACGTCATTTATCGGGAGCCGGTAGTTTGACACAGGTGAATGGAAGTGCATTAAACATTGGCGGAGATGCAACCATCACTACATTGACGGCCTCAGTGAATGCAAACACGGTGACATATAATGGATCTGGTGCTCAGATTTTAAAAGGCACCACATATTACAATCTAACGATCAATAAATCCGCCGGAACGGCAACACCGGGAGCAGCTTTTACTTGCAACAATAATCTTACGCTTACAGCAGGGACATTAGCATCTGGTGCTTTTACGGATGCAGTTTCAGGGTCAACGAGCATTACTGCCGGAGTTTTGAATACGGATAATGTGGCAGGGGTGTTCAACCTGCAGTCGCTCACAATGTCTTCTACAGCAAGCATTGCAGGAACATCAACCGGCAATGTGAATGTTGCCACTACACTTTCGATTCCAAGCGGTACTCCTACGATTGGCAGAAGTAACCTGGCGGTAACGGGTGCAACTACCATCTCAGGAGGTGCTACGCTTGATTTTAACAGTGTAACCGGAACTAAAACGTTCAACGGTGACGTTACCATCACAGGAACTTGGACAAATACCAGCAGCGTAGATATCACCATGGCGGGCAACTTTACGAACAACGGGTCATTTACATCTGGCAACACAACTACCTACACATTCAGCGGAGCAGGGAAATCGATCGGCGGTTCTACAGCTACGATGACTTTTACGCAAGACATGACCGTAAGTGGAACCTATACTTCGACCATTGGCTCTCTGGTGGTTTCAAGAAATCTTACCGTTAACGGGGCGTTAACCAATTCTAATACAACCACCGTGACTAATAATTTGGCGGGAGCCGGAACTTTTACCCAGTTAAACGGAAGTTTATTGTTTCTTGCCAACGATGCAACTGTTACTACATTGGCGGCATCGGTAAACTCAAATACTGTTACATATAACGGAGCAGGAGCACAAATTTTGAGAGGAGCTACTTACTATCACCTTACAATTAATAAAGCATCAGGCACAGCAACGGCAAATGCTGCATTTACCTGCAACGGAAATCTTACTTTGACTGCCGGAACTCTCGCATCGGGTGCATTTACTCATACTGTGTCCGGATCAACAAGTATTACAACAGGAACTTTGAATACGGATAACGCTTCCGGTGTATTTAACCTACAGTCTTTGAGCATGTCTTCTACCGGAAGTATAGCCGGTTCAGCCACAGGTGCTGTGAATGTTGCGACAACTCTTTCTATTCCGAGCGGAACTCCTACTATCGGTAGGTGTAATTTAACGGTTATAGGTACAACTACTATTTCTGGTGGAGCTACTCTTGACTTTAACAGCCTAACAGGCACCAAATTGTTTAACAGTGATGTGACTATAAATGGCACCTGGACCAATTCTGCCAATTCCGATTTTACGTTGGCATCTAATTTTATTAATAACGGAACATTTACTTCAGGGGCTACGAGCAACTACACTTTTTCCGGAGCAGGGAAATCACTGAGCGGGACAACTGGCAGCATGACCTTTGCTCAGGATGTAACTGTTACTGGCTCTTATACAAATTCTTTAACTTCTCTTACTGTGTCTCGTAATCTTACTGTTAATGGATCATTTATCAATCCTTCAACCACCACTGTTACGAATAATTTGGCAGGCTCAGGAAGTTTTACTCAGCAAAATGGAAGTTCGTTATACATTTGGAATGATGCTACTATTACAACATTAACAGCATCCGTTAATTCCAATACAGTTACATACAATGGATCTACGGCACAAAACGTGAGAGGCACAACCTATTATCATCTTGTAATAAATAAATCGGGCGGAACAGCTACTCCGGATGGTGCATTTACCTGCAATGGGAATCTCACCTTGACAGCAGGTACTCTTGCATCAAGCACATTTACTCATACGGTTACGGGTTTAACAACTATCACAGATGGGGTCATGAACACTAATAGCACGTCAGGTATATTTAATTTGCAGTCCCTTACCATGTTGTCAACCGGAAGCATAGCAGGTGGAGCTACCGGAACCATAAATGCTGCAGGTGCTTTTTCTGTTCCAAGTGGCTCCCCAACCATTGGAAGATGTGATCTGAATGTTACTGGCGCTACTACTGTATCCGGCGGTGCAACGCTTACATTTAATAGCAGCACAGGAACTAAAACATTTAATTCGGATGTGACGATAAACGGAAACTGGAACAGTACTTCCAATCCTCCTTTTGGACTTGGGGGTAATATTGTTAATAACGGAACATTTACTTCTGGTACAGGATTATATACTTTGACTGGTGCAGGGAAAACAATTAGCGGTACGACCGGAGCGATCACATTTGCTGGTTGGGTTACTGATAATGGAAGTTATACCAGCGCACCAAGTTTTACTGTTACTGTTGCATCGACTCTCGATGGAGCAGGAAGTTTTACGCAATCGGCCAATTCGGTTTTGTATATAGGAAGTGATGGAAATATTACCACTTTGAATGCCACTGTCGTTCCTAACACGGTCTACTATTACGGACCAACAACCAATGCTAACATAAATTGCAATGCCTATTACGATCTCACGATTTCTAAAACCGGAGGGAGCATAGCTAGGTTTGTGTGCAACACTACGGTAAATCATGATCTTGTTGTCAACAGCGCGGCACAGTTGAACTCTGATGTAAATACTGGATTAACAAATACCGTTTCAGGCAGTACAACTATTTATGGCTCTTATAATATTGTAACAAACACTTCTGTTTTGAATGTTCAGGATCTTACAATGAATGGTGCATCCATTCTGAATGGCGGCACTACAGGGCCGATTAACGTAGCTACTACATTTGTTACCACAGGTGCAGCCAGTGATATTGCTGCTTGTGATTTGACCGTTACAGGGGCATCTACCATCGGTGCTTCGCTCAATTTTAGCAGTAATAGCGGTGCCAAGATTTTCAATAGTTTGGTTACTATCAACGCTGGTGCAACTTGGACTTCTACTAGTATTACGAATACTTCAAATCTGATTTTTAGAAATGGAATTGCAAATAATGGAACCGCTTTTTCAGGTGATGCAGTGACTTTTTCAAATAATAATCAGTCGCTCAGTGGAAGCACCGCGCTTTCTTTCAGCGGAGTAGTTACTGTTACCGGAATAACGTTGACGAACAATGCTGTATTTACAATGACGCGCACGAATGCGGGCGCGTTGACAGGCACCGGAACTTGGGCACAGGGCACGGGCACGTTGAATTACATGGGATCCACCATTACCGTAACTACATTCAATGCGTCTGCTGCCGGAAATACTGTTAATTATAATCGTTCAAATGGTTCTCAAACTATTTTTACTCCGTCCTCTGCAAGTACCTATTACAACTTAACGCTGAACAACAGCTTTGGCACTTCGCCTCAGCTTACGTTGGCAGCCAACACTACCGTGTCAAACATTCTCACTATGACCGCAGGGAATGTGAGCGCAGGTGCAAGTGTGCTTACCTTGTCAAGCACTACAGCCGCTAATCTCTCGTACACCGCCGGTTATATCAATGGAACAGTGAGAAGATATATCGCATCCAATGCAAGTGCTTACCTGTTTCCAGTGGGAAGCAATACAACTTCTACAGATCGTCATAAATTTTCTTACTTGAATAATTCCCTTGCGGGACTTACCTATCTCGATGTTTCGGTTGCTGATGTTGTGCAAGGCGCATCAAATGTGGATGCAAACCTTACTGCCACGCAGGGTGGAACTCCGATCACAACTACTGCGGGTAAAGCGGCTGCACAGACGATTACATGGACAACCACACCCGATGCGGGATTTGTTTATTCGAGCGGAAGCTACGGTGTTGATCTATATGTCGAGAACACTACGCTCACAGTAGCTGATGATAACAAGATCTGTCCGATAAAAAGAACACTCCCTTCGGCTAATTATGTTAATTATCTTTCTTACGATGGAACAACTGCGATTCCAGCCGCTGGTGCAGCGGGTAGAATTTACAGTGCAGGAAACGGATACGCTGAAAGAACCGGATACACTTCCTTTTCAGGCCATGCGATTGGAAAGGGCATCTATGCTCTTCCAGTTGAATTTCTTTCGTTCGATGCGAAACCCAACGGTAACGTGGTGGACCTTTCCTGGTCTACTGCTTCGGAATTCAATAGCGATCATTTTGTCGTTCAGCGCTCGAAGGACGGAGTTGATTTTGAAAATGTTGTTCAGGTTAATGCCGCCGGCAACAGTTCTTTAGTGAAAAATTATTCTTCGATAGATTACGATCCTTACAACGAGGTTTCGTATTACCGCCTTAAACAGCTCGACAATGACGGTAAATTTATGTTCAGTAATATTGTTTCGGTAAAATTTCACAGCGAGGATATGCTGCTGCTGTATCCTAATCCATCCGTCAAAGGAGAGTCGTTCAATGTTTGCCTAAAAGCGAAGCCGGAAGACAAGGTTTTGATCGTGATCAGAGATTTACAAGGAAAGGAGTTTTACTCCAAAGTGGTGATCGTTTCTAATGATAAAGAAATAGTTGCCGTTGATCCAGACGGAAAAATTGCTGCAGGGGTTTACATGGTCGTAGCTTCTTCCAATGACAATATCTATGAGAAGAAGATCATGATCAGGTAAGTCAAAAGGGCGGAAACTCAAAATTCAAAAGCATGAATTTGCTATTTGGTTTTTCTTTTGACTTTTGACTTAAAAATTTCTCCCCCGCCTTAGCTATACTGCTACATCGTATTCTCTCAGAGCGTTATTCAAAGAAGTTTTCAGGTCGGTGCTTTCTTTTCTTGTGCCGATGATGAGTGCACATTGCACGTGGTAATCTCCTGCAGGAAATTTTTTGGTATACGATCCGGGAATCACCACTGAACGGGCCGGAACAAGTCCTTTATTTTCTTTGGGGGTAGAACCCGTTACATCAATTATTTTGGTGGATGCTGTGAGAACAACATTGGCTCCTAGCACAGCTTCTTTTTCTATTCGCACCCCTTCCACAACAATACAACGTGAGCCAATAAATGCACCATCTTCAATAATGACAGGGGCTGCTTGAACAGGTTCGAGCACTCCTCCAATTCCCACACCACCGCTGAGGTGAACATTCTTGCCGATCTGTGCACAGGAGCCCACCGTTGCCCAGGTATCTACCATCGTTCCGCTGTCTACATAGGCTCCTATATTTACATACGATGGCATCATGATAACACCCGAAGCCAGGTACGCACCGTAACGCGCCACCGCATGGGGCACTACACGCACGCCGAGTTTTTCGTAATTGCTTTTCAATTTCATCTTATCGTGAAACTCCAGCGGACCTGCATTCATCGTTTCCATCTTCTGAATAGGAAAGTAGAGAATAACCGCTTTCTTTATCCATTCATTCACCTGCCAGCCCTGTCCCTGGCGTGGTTCCGCCACGCGGATCTTTCCTTTATCCAGTTGTTCTATGACCTCGCGGATGGTATCTTGTGTCTTTGCTTCTTTAAGAAGTTCTCTATTGTCCCAGGCCTTTTCGATAATCTCTTTCATAATCAAATATTTTGAGCAAATATAGCTTATTGTCTTTTTGGCTATGGTTTTTTCTCCTTCCCTTCGGGAAGGGTGGGATGGGCCCTAATTTTTACCTTTGTGTCATGGGAAGGATAATGGCAATAGATTTCGGCACAAAAAGAATGGGGATCGCTGTTACAGACCCTTTGAAAATCATAGCAAATGGATTGGAAACTGTGGATGCTAAAAATATCATATCATTTCTCGAAGGATATTTGAAAAAAGAAGATGTAGAATGTGTTGTAGTGGGTAATCCTAATTCACAAGGCAGAGGAGGGGACATGACCCAACTTGCAAATGATTTTTGTAATAAGGTGAAAGAGAAATTCCCATCTTTGAAGATCGATAGAATAGACGAATTTTATACTTCGAAACTTGCCGAACGAACTATGATACAGAGTGGCCTGAACAAAACTGCAAGAAGGGATAAATCTTTGGTGGATAAAGTCAGTGCTACAATAATTCTGCAAAATTATTTAGAAAAAAAATGATCCTATCAATTGTAGCATATGGCGACCCGGTTCTTCGGAAGGTTGGAGTTGATATTAATAAAAACTACCCTGATCTTCAAAAACTTATTGCCGACATGTTTGAGACCATGGCAAAGGCTAAAGGGGTTGGACTTGCGGCTCCACAGATCGGAAAATCCATTCGCCTTTTTATAGTGGACGGAGGCCCCTTTGCGGAAGACGATGAACATCCTGAATTAAAAGATTTTAAAAAGACATTTATCAATGCTCATATTGTAGAAGAGAAGGGAGATGAATGGGTTTACAGCGAAGGCTGCCTGAGCATTCCGAAGATACGAGAGGATGTAAAACGTAAGCCAACCGTTCATATAAAATACATGGATGAGAATTTTAATGAACACGAAGAAACATTTACGGGAATTCCTGCCCGCATCATCCAGCATGAATACGATCATATTGACGGCAAATTATTTATTGACCGTATTAACACATTAAGAAGGACTTTGCTCAAAAGCCGACTGGCTGACATTGCAAAAGGAAATGTTGAAGTAGAGTATAAAATGAAATTTCCACATAAAAAATAATGCCACGAATTACACGAATTATGTTGAATTAATCTGTGCAAATTAGTGTACGAATAAAAAATAAATTTT
>JAHEYK010000083.1 GCA_023251625.1 Bacteroidota bacterium | reverse complement strand
AATCGTGTATATTTGCAACCTTAATTATTAACCGTTTAAAATTTATTTATTATGGAAAAAGGAACAGTAAAGTTTTTCAATGAAGCAAAAGGATTTGGTTTCATTAAAACAGAAAGTGGAAGTGAAGTGTTTGTACACGTATCAGGCCTTGTAGACAAAGTTCGTGAGAATGACAACGTAACATTCGACATGTCTGAAGGAAAAAAAGGCCCGAATGCTGTAAACGTAAAGCTAGCTTAAACTCACACCCTATTCGCCAGAATTCATGGCGGAAACTCATTTATCTTTCTTATTAGATTTTTGAATGAAACATCAGACCTCTCTGCTTCCGATACCTATCGGGAACAGAGAGGCAATGATGTGGTTTGTCTTTATTTATTGCTGCTTAACAAACACCGGTTTTAAATCGATGTAATCTTGTATTAATTATCTATCATGACTTTTGAAAATTTAAATTTATTGCCTCAGATACTCAGTTCTCTCAAGGCAAAAGGCTATACACAGCCCACGCCCATCCAAGAAAGATCTATCCCGCATATACTAGAAGGAAAGGATATATGTGGCTCTGCGCAAACAGGTACAGGAAAAACTGCTGCATTTGCTCTGCCCATGCTCCAGCTTCTTTTTAACAGCAAAGCACATCAGCGTAAGGGTCTCAAAGCGCTTATACTTGCTCCCACGCGCGAACTCGCCCAGCAGATCAGCGATAGCTTCCGGGATTACGGAAAAGGCCTCCACCTCAGACACACTGTTATTTATGGAGGAGTGAGCCAGCACGGCCAGACCAACGCATTACGTTCAGGAGTAGATATTGTCATTGCTACCCCCGGCCGTTTGCTTGACCTGATGGAGCAGGGATTTGTGCACCTGAATACAATCGAGTTCTTTGTATTGGATGAAGTAGATCGCATGCTTGATATGGGTTTTATCAACGATATTAAAAAGATCATTGCAAAGCTCCCTTCTAAAAAACAAACTCTGTTCTTTTCGGCCACCATGCCGGTGGAAATAAAAAAACTTTCAGATTCACTCTTGAAAAACCCGGTGATCGTGCAAACTGCTCCGGCTTCAACAGCCGCTGTAACGGTGAAGCAATACGTTTATCACGTTAAAACAGAAAATAAAAAAGCGTTATTGAAATTTATTTTGGACAAGGAGAGCAAGCCACATGTGCTTGTGTTTACAAGAACCAAACGCGGCGCCGATAAACTTGCAAAAAGCCTGAATGCAGATGGGATCAAAGCAGAGGCCATTCACGGAAACAAATCGCAGAATGCCAGGCAAAAGGCACTTGATAGATTCAAGAACAGGCAGATCAGCATGCTTATTGCAACCGATGTTGCATCGCGCGGTTTGGATATTACGGAGATCTCTCACGTAATTAATTTTGACCTTCCCGAAGAAGCGGAAACCTATATTCACCGCATTGGAAGAACAGGCAGGGCCGGATATTCCGGAATTGCCATTTCTTTTTGCTCTCCGGATGAGAGGGCTCAGTTAAGGGATATTAATAAACTTACAAAAAGCATTGAAGTTGTTGAAGCACATCCCTATGATGCTTCACAGGCAAGCGAAGAGCCAAGAAAATTGAATGGCCAGCAGCAAAGAAGGTCAGGACCCCGAAGAAATAACTCCAATAGCGGTCACAACCCAAATAAGGGTGGGGGTGGTAATAATAGCAACTGGAGAGGAAGGCGCACCAACGACCGTTCCTATAGGTAAGAAATTTGTCTATTTCGTTTCATATTTGTGTAACATAATTCTCCTTTTTTTAGTACAAGGAGTAATAATGGAAAAGATCCAAACACGCACCGCAGAGATTTCCCTTTATGGGAAAGATATGGTTTGGGAAGATTTCAAACCCGGTGTAGAGATAGATGCGGAAGATATTCGAATGAATATTGCCGCTTCCCTCAAACTTACCAACGGCAGGCGTCACACAGCGGTGCTTGATACACGTGGCAAACATATGACCATTACTCAGGCAGCAATGAAATTAGGAGCTTCAGCAGAAGTAACTAAAGATAGGATAGCCACCGCGCATCTTACGGATTCTATTTCTCGCAACATATTTGGAAATTTATTTGTCAAATTTTTTATGCCGAAGATCCATAACCGCATGTTTTCGGATGAAAAGGAAGCAATAAAATGGCTAAAGGGCTTTTCTGACTGATTATTTCATTTTATTTTCTCGGCATAATTATTGAACTCCTTAACACGTTTGTTTGGTGTTATTGGATCGGCCTGATGCAGTACAGGGGGTCTAGAAGGCCTTGATAGAAATATCAGGGCTTTCTTTTTTACACACAGCTAAAACAAAGCGTATCTTTGCCGTATTATGAAACGAAAGCATTTTAAGCAAAAGGATAAAGAATCTTTTGGGCCTTCCGGAGATCGAGATGGGGGCTTTAAGCCGCGACGAGCAGGTAGCTTTAAGTCAAAAGGAAAACCATTTAGACCTAAAAGGGAGGGCGATTTTAAGTCTAAAGGCCTGCCTGCCGAAAGCAAGGAAGGAGGATTCAAATCGGATAAGACCAAATTTTATCCAAAGAGAAAAAAAGGCTTTGTTTCAAAAATGAAACTCAGTGCCTCCGTGAATTCCGGAGGTGCTCCTGCCAAACCACTTACAAAACAAGTGGGCGAGAATCTGGTGCGCCTGAATAAATACCTGGCCAATGCAGGCCTGTGTTCCCGCAGAGAGGCGGATGCATTTATTGCAGCAGGAGTTGTTAAAGTGAATGGAGAAATTATTACGCAGTTGGGTTATAAAATTTCTCCCGGTGATAAAGTGCAGTTCGGAGGTAATGCAGTTCATAAAGAAAAAAGCGTTTACATACTTCTCAATAAACCCAAAGGATATATCACCACCTGCGATGATCCTCAGGAAAGAGATACGGTACTTGATCTGATCAAGGGAGTGAATGAACGGGTTTATCCTGTGGGTAGGCTCGACAGGAACACATCCGGACTTCTTCTGCTTACCAACGATGGAGACCTTGCTAAAACCTTGATGCATCCCAAATATAATGTAGCTAAGATCTACAATGTGGTTTTGGATAAAGTACTTTCTGTTGAAGATTTTGAAAAAATAAAGAAGGGGATCGGGCTTGAAGATGGTTTCATTAAAGTAGATGATATAGCCTATGTAGATGGAGCCGATACCAGAAAAGAGATCGGCATTGAAATACATTCCGGCAAGAACAGGATCATCCGAAGGATCTTCGAATCGCTGGGTTATCGGGTTGATAGGCTGGACCGAGTTCTTTATGCCTCACTTACCAAGAAAAACCTGCCGCGCGGCAAATGGCGTTTCCTGGAGGAAAATGAAGTCAGGATGCTCAAAAGGATTAACTAACCTTCCTCCCAATATCGTTTCTCACTTTTCGTTGTGGATAGATAATTTCTTCATGTGAGTTATTCTTTTCCTTTTTTCGCAATTTTGTAAGGTATGAAACCTTTTAAGAGAATATTACTTGCGGTTTTATTTTTTATCCTGATGGCCGCAGGAACTTTGACTGTTATCACTTTTGCGTATGAGAATGAAGTGAAGGACTACATGATCGGCCAGTTGAATAACAATCTTAAAACGAAAGTGATTGTTGACGGCAAGAACATTGATCTTTCTTTGTTTAAACATTTTCCTTACGCTTCGCTTAGCTTTAAAAATGTGATCGTGCTTGAGGCGCCTATCAGCAATGGTAAGCCGGATAAAAATGGGAATAAAAAATACTTGAAGCAGGATACCTTGTTCTCGGTGGAAGATATTTCCCTTCAGTTTAATATCCTGGATATTTTTAGTAAAAACTATGTTGTAAAAAAAATATCTGCCGGCAATGGTATTGTGAAATTAAGGTCGGGTGACGATGGATCGCAAAACTGGGATGTATGGAAGGGGAGCGGGGATACGACATCTTCTTCCGAAGCATCCGTATTTAATCTTGAAAAGTTTAATCTTAAAAATATTTCCCTTCGTTATTTTGATCTAAAAAGAAAAAATGATATTTCCTGTGAATTTCATACTGCAGTAGCAGGAGGAAAGTTCACTAGTAAGCAATACGACCTGTCCATTGCAGGGGACCTTCTTGTTCATCGCTATTATATAGACAGTACAAATTATCTCGATAACAAACCTGTGAAACTGGATCTTAGCTTACAAGTAGATAATGAAAAGAACCTGTACGAGTTCAATGATGCGCAACTGTTCGTATCCGATCTGAAAATTATGGTAACGGGAAAATATATCTCAGGAAAAACTACCGATTATGTTGATATTTCCCTGAAAGGAAAAGACATGGATGTGCAGTCTGTTCTATCTGTTCTTCCTGAAAAACACCATAAGCAAATCAGTGATTACGACAGTGACGGAGAGTTTTACTTCAACGCACATATCGCAGGGAAAATTGACGCTATGAATTCTCCCGAGGTAAAAGCAGATTTTGGTATTGCCAAAGCGGATATTACCCAGTTAAGTTCGGGCATCGCTTTAAAGGATGTGCATGTGACCGGTGATTATTTTGCTTCTTCCACCTCTTCAAAGTATTTTCTTGACTTGAAAACATTTTCAGCTTCGCTTGCAAAAGGTAAGATTGCAGGAAGCATCCGCATAGATAATTTTTCGTCCCCTAATATTACCGCTTCAATAAATGCCGATCTCTTGCTGGACGATGTGCAGCACCTGCTCAAGATCGATACCATTTGGAATTATGCTATTGAATCATTGGGTGGAAGCATGAAGGTTAATATGGAATACAAAGGGAAATTGAATAACTCCGGTAAGTATGTGCGAACGGATTTTCAGCACATGACCCTTTCAGGAGACGTAACACTGGAGAATGCCAGCATGAAGATCAAAAACTCAGCACTTCTGTTTGACAGTATTAATGGCTCTTTTGCTTTGCATGATAATAACATGACCCTGAATTCTTTTTCGGGAAAAACTCCTAAAAGCGATTTCTACCTGCACGGTATTTTGAAAGATGTTCTTGCATACACGCTGACCGACGATGCTGATATTGATGTGGATGCAACCTTCCAGGCCAATAATTTTGATCTCAATGAATTCCTGCTTAACCAGCAGGCATCCTCTAAACGGGATACGGTTTATAAGATCCATTTTTCGCCCCGCTTGAATTTTGTTTTGAACAGCGATATCGGGCATCTTTCTTTCCGGAAATTTGAGGCGAATAATGTCCGCGGAACTTTCCAGCTGCGCAACCAAAAACTCATTGGCGATCCCATTTCATTTTCAACGATGGATGGTTCAGTTACTGCCAGCGGCATGATAGATGGCACCAACGACAGTCTGCTTTTAGTGACTTGTGACGCTAATCTTAAAAAACTGAATATCACTAAGTTATTCAGCCAGTTTGAGGATTTTGGACAGAATACAATGACGCATGCAAACCTGAAAGGCATTGGAACTGCAGAAGTGCAGTTTGCTTCTGTATGGAAGTCGGACCTGACGGTTGACATGAACAAACTATATGTGCGCAGCAATTTGAGCATCGAGAAAGGAGAGCTGATAAAATTTGAACCCATGAAATCACTGTCAAAATATATAGCGGTATCTGAACTGGAAGACATCAAATTTCCGGCTATGCAAAATGTAATCGAAATAAAAGATCAGAAAATATTTATTCCAAAAATGGATATTCAGTCCAGCGCTTTGGATCTTACACTATCCGGTACGCACAGTTTTCATAATGATATTGACTATCATATTAAAGTCCTTTTATCGGATATATTATTTCAGAAGGCACGCAAAGCAAAAAGAGAGAACAGCGAGTTTGGCGTGGTGGAAGACGATAAAAGCGGCAAAACAAGTTTATTCATTTCCATGGGTGGTACAGTGGATGATCCGGTAATTAAATATGACCGGAAGGGGGCAAGGCAAAACCTGCAAGAAAATATTACAGAAGAAAAGCACACACTCAAGCAGATTCTGAAAGATGAGTTTGGCTGGTTTAAAAAAGATTCTACCCTGAATAAAAAGGACAAGAAGAAAGAAGATGGAAAATTCATAATTAAATGGGATGAAGACCTGCCTGCCGGCAAGGCAGGAGAAAAAGACAAGAAAAAGAAGGAGGATGATGATTTTTAATTTTTATATTCGCTAAAAAAAACACTATGAAAAAAGCACTATTTATATTATTTTTCTTTAGTTTTTTATTTTCAATTTCCTATTCCCAGGAAAAAGCGAAAGCTGAGATCCGCAAAGTGAAGTTATCGGACCTGGAAAAACATAACGGCAGCCTTATCGAAGTGCTTTCTTTCCTCGACTCCACCCGTGATTATTCAGGGTATGATATTCTTACCTACCAGATGCCGCTGCATGCCAATAGCAAAGAAGAAGCCGCGACTCATGAGGCCAGCCATTGCTGTCCTATTTTGAAAAAGCTGAAACCCGGGGCCTATGTTCATTTTGAAAAAATAAAATACGTACCCAAAGGACAGACAAAGCCGGTAAAAGTGTTTCCGGATGTTCATTTTAAAATAGTTGAATAGAGTTTATGAAAAAATTAATTTTTATCTGCCTGTTTTCAAGAGGATCAGCAAGGATAGTATTGATTTGGCCAAAAATATAATAGAGCTTTTGTTCCTTGCGAATCCTTCATTTGATTATTCGGTCTATGAGTTTGTTTCTTTTGATATAAGTGCGAATCCTAATGGCCTTGAAATTTTAGAGCCTAATTCTGGAGGGGTAACATTGTCTCCCTGGCAGAGAACCTTAATGTCTGAGCAAAAACCAAAAACATATATTTATATTGAACATATAAAAGTCTGGTTGCCAGCAAGTAAAATATATAAGATGTTGAAGGACTTTACATTTGTAATTAAATAATTACCTTTAATCAAAATTGATAACCATGAAAAAATTATTCTTTCTCTCACTCTTCGTAACCGTATGCTCTTTGTCAAGTTTTGCACAAAAGGCAAAAGTTGCTGCAACTACATTTACAAAAAATGAATTGCTCGAGTGTAAAGACATTAAAGCCCTTATTGCCCCAACGGATCCTTCTAAAGATTATTCAAAATATATAGTTCGGACATTCAACCTTGTTATCAGCGGTAATGTACTACCCGGAGCAGGCAGCGTTTGGACGCAGGAGCAAAAAAATGCTATCAATATGGCTAAGGATGGCACTTCATTTTCCTTGAAAGATGTTAAGCTGGTAGAAATGGGAACAAAAAATCCACCTGTTGAATTGTCCATAGTTTCTTTCAATATGAAGGATTAGTTTTCGCATTAATTTGGAATTTCCTGACGTTATTCCCTGCTATTCTATTCGTATATTCGTAATAATTCGTAATTGGAAGGGTATGAATATTTACTCCCGTAAACAGCGTTGGAAGCTCTTTTTGCTTCTTGGAGCTGTGCTCATAGTTATTGCCTCTTTGTGGTATACCAATATTCTGGTCAAGAAGATTGCCGATGACGAGCGTAATAAGGTGCGTTTATGGGCCGAGGCTATTCAACGTAAGGCAAGCCTTGTAAAATATACCAACGAACTTTTTCACAAGATAGAGTCAGAGGAGAGACAAAAGATCCAGTTATGGGCCGAGGCCAATCACCAGCTGGGACGGGATCTGAGCGATTATACGTTTGTCCTGGAGGTGATCAAGAACAACCAAACCATCCCTGTTATTATTGCGGATCAAAAGGGGAATGTTTCACTGTATAAGAATATTGATTCAACCCGTGCTAAAGAGCCTGCCTACCTGCACGCGCAAATGGATACGATGCAGTTGCAGCACAGGCCGATCGAGATCGAAATATTTCATGGTAAAAAAAATTACCTCTATTACCGGGATTCCCGGCTGTTTACAGAACTTAAAACTGTCTTTGACGGATTGATCAAGTCGTTTATATCGGAAGTAGCTGTGAACTCAGCTTCTGTTCCGGTCATCTACACAGACAATACAAGAAAAAATATACTGGCATTTGGCAATATGGATTCTCTAAAGATGCAGGATTCTGTATTTGTTCAAAATTCTATTGAAGAGATCGCCTTGCGAAATCCTCCTATCGAAATTGACCTGGGTGACGGACAAAAGAATTTTATTTTTTATAAAGAATCATTTTTGCTGACTCAACTTAGATATTATCCTTATTTCCAGTTCGGCATCATCGGGATTTTCCTTCTTATCTCGTATATACTTTTCAGTACGGCACGTAAAGCGGAGCAAGATCAGGTATGGCTGGGAATGGCAAAAGAAACTGCTCATCAGCTGGGCACACCGCTTTCTTCCATCATTGCCTGGCTGGAATACCTGAAGATGAAAGGAGTGGATGAGCAAATGCTCAGCGAAGCCAGGCACGATGTGAAACGTTTGGAAACGATCACCGAGCGTTTCTCTAAGATCGGTTCATTGCCCGTACTCGATAAAGCAGATATTGTAGATGTACTTAACAAGTCCATCGATTATATGAGGACACGAACTTCCAGGAGTGTGAATTTTTCAGTTACCTCTTTAAGCCCGCATCAAATATCAGTAAACCTGAATATTCCCCTTTTTGAATGGGTGATAGAGAATCTCTGCCGCAACTCGGTAGACGCTATGGATGGGATAGGCTCCGTCCATGTTGAAGTGACTGATCAGTTGCAATATGTTTACATTGATATTACCGACACAGGAAAGGGGATGGCCAGATCCAAATTCAAAACCATTTTCCAGCCTGGGTTTACCACCAAACAAAGGGGTTGGGGACTTGGATTGTCTCTTGTAAAGCGTATTATAGAAAATTATCATGGTGGGAAGATCTTTGTGAAGAGTTCAGAGATAGGCAAAGGAACCACTATACGCATTGTTCTTAATAAGTAAATTGACCTTATGGAAAATGGAAGATGTGCGATGGAAGATGTGTCTTGTATTTTCCGTCTTCCATCTTACCTTTTACATATTACATTGCCTTTCTGATGGCCGGCATATATATTCATATTCCTTTCTGTCGTCAGGCCTGTCATTACTGTGATTTTCATTTTTCTACTTCTCTTAAAATAAAAAATGATTTCCTGGCTGCCCTTAAGAAGGAAATTTATTTGCAAAGAGATTATCTTGAAACAAAAAATATAAGTACTGTTTATTTCGGAGGGGGAACTCCCTCTGTATTATTCAAAGAGGAGATCCTGGAAATATTTACTGAGCTCAATAAATATTTTTCAATAGCTCATGATGCCGAGATCACATTGGAAGCCAATCCGGATGATCTGTCTATAGAAAAAATCAAGGCGCTTTCCGAAACTCCTATCAATCGTTTGAGCATCGGTATTCAGAGCTTTAGGGATGAAGACCTGGGATTTCTAAACAGAGTTCACAGCGCACAGGAGGCTATTGAATGTGTGATCAATGCAAAAAAGGCAGGGTTTAAGAATATTACGATCGATCTTATCTATGGTATTCAAACCCTGAGCAACGAACAATGGAAGGGGAACATTGAGCAGGCATTTGCACTCGATGTACAGCATGTTTCATGTTATTCACTTACGGTAGAACCAAAGACCCCATTGGATTCGTTTATTCAAAAGGGCAAGATCAAAAATATTGATCCGAAAAAAAGTGCTGAACAGTTTCAGATATTGATGGAAAAGATGAAGGAGAATGGTTTTGTGCACTACGAGATCTCTAATTTTTGCAAAGAAAACTATTATTCAAAGCACAATAGTAATTATTGGAAAGGTGAGAAATATCTCGGATTGGGGCCGTCTGCCCATTCTTTTAATAAGAGGTCCAGGCAATGGAATGTAAAAAGCAATTCGGAGTATATTAGTTCTTTGGAAAAAGGTAATATTCCTTTCGACATAGAAGTCTTGACTGAATCTCAGAGATATAATGAATATGTTCTTACCTCGCTCCGAACTATATGGGGAACGGATCTGAATTTTGTCAGGGATCAATTTCCCTCCAAAGTAATTTCTTATCTGGAAGAAGGGATAAAAGTATTCTTAGATCAAAACCTGATGACATTGAGTGAAGGGAAGATATATCTTACAGATAAGGGTAAGCTGTTTGCCGATAAGATAGCAGGCGATTTGTTTTTAGTTTCCTGAATGGAATGTTCCCTACATTTGTACGGTCATATTTTTTGTCATGAAAACTTGTCTGAATATTTTTATCCTTCTATCTGTTTCTTTTCATGTTTATTCACAGGATTCAATCGGATTTTTAACACCTGCAACTCAGTTCAATTCAAAGAGATATGCTGATGTAATTTGTCTGGAAGCTCTGGGATATGGAGGTTCATTGGATCTGCTGAGCATGGCATGGTACAATGGTTACAAGCAAACATCCTTTCATTTATTTAACGATGGAGAAGAATGGCTGCAAATGGACAAATGCGGACATTTTTTGACCAATTGGTATCTTGGCCGGATCGGAATTGATATGGCGCAATGGAGTGGAATGGAGAACAAAAAAGCGATCCGGTATGGTATAGCAGCCGGGTATATATACATGACAGGCCTTGAGGTTCTTGACGGGTATTCATCCGGTTGGGGGTTCTCTTTGGGCGATTTTGCAGCGAATACGCTGGGCGCCACATTCATCGCAGGACAAAAATTTATTCAAGTATCGGGCACGGAGTCTCATCTGTTGAATGGTATTGGTGGGATCTCACTGAAATTTTCTTATGCGCAAACTAATTTTCCGCAATATCGGCCGGTGCTTCTGGGCACTAATCCGGCAGAACGAATTATAAAAGATTATAATGGACAATCCTATTGGCTTTCATTCAACCTCTCGTCTTTTATGAGTAAGAGCGCCAAATTTCCTAAATGGTTAAATATAGCTTTGGGATATGGGGCAGAAGGGATGATCAGCGGCCACCCTGGATATCAATACATGGACGCAAACGGAAACACTATTGAGTTTGAGCGCTACAGACAATATTATTTCTCGCTGGATATTGACCTTACGAAGATCAAAACAAGGTCACATTTGCTCAAAACGATCTTTGAAACTTTCTCTTTTCTTAAAATTCCTGCTCCGGCCCTGGAATTCAATCAATACGGAATGAAATTTCATCCGGCATATTATTGATCATCCGTGATAAACGCGTGATGCCACGATGAACCCGTTTTTAATTTCCAGCACTTCAGCTACATTCATATTCATTTCCCCCGGAACTATTCTAGTATATTCCATAAACACGCGCTCTTTATTTGCGGTGATGCTTAATTCTTTGTAGGCAAGATGAGGCAAACGATCAAATGCATCCTGCCACCAGATTCTCATAGCAGATTTTCCTTTTATAAGCCCGTTTGTTTCAGGTTTACGGACTTTTAACTTTGGGCTGAAATGCTCAGCATGATCATCGTAAAGAGCAAGCAGGTTCTCAAGATTGTGGTCGTTAAACGCTTTTAACCACTGTTTTGCTATTTGCTCAGGCGACATCATTAATAAGGGATATCCGGAAGCTTAATGGCGGGAGTTATGCCATTCTCGTAAGCATCCAGATGCAGCAGCCATATGGCTACGCCTGCGGCTCCCTGTGCGTATCCGGTTTGTGCGAGCAGCAGCTTTGGTATTTTCCGCTGCTCAGCCTGTGTCCATTTCATACCTGTGTTATCGGTGGTTGCCCGTGACAAAAGATTTTCAGTAACTTTTTTGGAGAAAGCCAGGTATTTTTTGTCATTGAAGATCTTATATAGATCTAAATAATATTGTGCTAATCCCGCAGAACCGCAGCACTGGCTTATATTATTCCAAAAGCCGGGCTGTAAGGTGTCAGGGAGTCCGCAGGTCATGGCTGTAGTGGAAGCAAGTTTTATCTTATCCAGCCATTTTTGTTCTTTCGTTTGTTTGTAAAGTTGATAGTACACGCGTGAAGTGCCGACCGGGCCGTGACAAAAACCCAGGTAATATAATTCAAGGCCTTTTTTAGTGTCATGATAGATGAGCCCTTTGTCATTGGTAACAGATTCCAGATGTTCAACACCTTTCATAGCGGCATCGAGGAATTTTTTGTCTTTGGTTTCTTCATATAACCTTAACAAGAAATAACAGTCTCCGGCTGTTCCGTGAGAAAAATTCGGCATATACAATTTATCGGCAGTATCTTTTGGCTGCATGACCCATTTATATCCGTTTTTATCGTGTATAGCTAATTGGATAACTCCGTTACCGGTTGCTACTGCTAATTCTTTTGCTTTAGGGTAGGATAATTCCTTTGCCATATCCAGTAATACCAGTCCTATTCCTGCACTTCCGTAGAGCATATCGGGCAGGCCGCCCCAGGTAATTCCATCCCCTTTGCGTTTTGATTTTTTCTCAACAATATCTATGCATTGTTTTGCCCCTGTAAGATATTTTTCATTGTTCGTAGCTTTATACATTTTGATCATGGTATACGCCACACCGCTCCAGCCAATGTAATATCCTACCGACCATTCATCATGCACAGTGTCAGGCATTGAGCTCAAAACATAATCCATTCCTTTTACTGCCTTATCGAGGTAGTGTTTGTCTTTTGTGGTGCTATACAACTCCAAGTAGAATAAAATAACACCGCTGCTTCCATGATAGATGAAAAGAGTATCCATCTCAACAGAATCGGGTTTTTCGATCACCCATTTGCAGCCGGTTTTTGTATCCACTCTTTTAGAGTCGATCCATGATTCTGTCTGTAAAGCGGCTTTGAGATAAGGGCGTTCTTTTTGTTGTGAGAAAGCCAAAGAAGCAAGCTGGAGCATTATTGCC
>JAHEYK010000082.1:2398-12800 GCA_023251625.1 Bacteroidota bacterium | reverse complement strand
TCTCGGGAGAATTAACATATTTTGCTTTTACATCTTTTCTGAGTGCACGGCCGCCAAAGCCAATAACTCTACCTGTGATGTTCTGTATCGGGAACATGACGCGGCCTGCGAAACGGTCGTAGTGTCTTGCTGCTGGCTTCTGGTTGCTGGTTGCTGGTTGCTCGCCTATGTCTTCTGACTTTTGACCAACTTGTTCGGCGGGCGGGATTCTGACTTCTGAATTATCTTCAACTCTTATCGTGAGTCCGGTCTTAACTAGATAATCTATATTATATCCTGCTTTCGTTGCAGCTTCTGTAAACGTGTTTCTTCCTTCAAGCGCGTAACCGAGCTGAAAGCGTTGGATGATATCATCGGATAACCCGCGTTCTTTGAAGTAGCTCAGGCCGATGGATTTGCCTTCATTGGAATTTAAAAGTATTTCGGTAAAATATTTTTGTGCGTATGCGTTCACTACATACAGGCTCTCGCGTTCGGTCTCTAATTTTTTTTCTTCGTCAATGTTGCGGTCGTATGTTTCTTCTATTTCAATGTTGTATTTCTTGGCAAGGTAGCGCAGTGCTTCCGGATAGGTAAGTTTTTCGTGCTCCATCACAAAGCTTACGGAATCACCGCCCTTTCCGCAGCCAAAGCATTTGTAAATATTGCGTACAGGATTTACGTTGAACGAAGGGGTTTTCTCATTGTGGAACGGGCAACAGGCAATGTAATTCACCCCGCGTTTTTTGAGCGTCAGAAAATCACCTACCACCTCTTCAATACGAGAAGCATCAATGATGCGGGCAATGGTTGGTTTTGATATCATTCAGGTGAATGTTGAAAGGGTTGCGAATTTAAAGAATCCTGCCCTAATAACTCCTCAAGTTATGCACTAAAAAATGTGGAAGAGGTGTGGAAAAGTCAATAAATATCAGAAGGGACTACGAATTCGGCTTACTTCCAAAATCCTTTTCATTGATCTTGGTCCCTTTGTCATCAAAAAAGATCCATTTGCCAATTTCCTTGCCATTGTCGTAATATCCTTCGTAATATATCTGACCGTTCGGGAAATAGACAAGCGCTTTTCCATCACGCAGTCCGTCTTTGAAAAACCCATCGCTTTGTATCTTTCCGTTCTCAAAAAAACTCATCCATTCTCCATTTCGTTTTCCGTTTACATAAAAGCCTTTTAGTTTTATGACCCCATTAGGGTATTTTGAAACATAATCTCCATACTGCACAGGGGGATTTTTTTCAATGACACCTACTAATCCGTGAAGAGAGGTATCAATAGACATTGTTTTTTCGCTGGCTGTTGATTTGTCTTCGGTCTTTTGTTCGGAGTTAGAAGAGCAAGAGTGAAGGCAAAAGGCAAGATGCAAAAGGCAGAGGGCGGAGATTCTGGTTTTCATAGTATTAGTTTTTGCGTTCAATTGTATATATAACTAATTGTTCGAGTGCTTTTTTTGATTCGCTGTCTTTAAAAGATGAAAGCAGCTGAAGGGCTTTATCTTTGTGCTCGTGCATTTTTTTAGTCGCGTATTCAATGCCACCGCTTCCCAAAACAAAATCGGTCACTTTGGCAATTTTCCCTTCATCATCCTGGTTGTTTTTTATCGTGTTGATCATTTTTCGTTTGTCAAAATAAGAGGCGTTCTTCAGGGCATAGATCAAAGGTAAGGTGAATTTTTTTTCCTTGATGTCGTTGCCCGTAGGTTTACCTATGCCTGTATCTGTTCCGAAGTCGAAGAGGTCATCTTTTATCTGAAATGCAATTCCTGTCTGCTCACCAAAGAGGCGCATCTGCTCCACCACGTCATCGCTGCATCCAACCGAGGCAGCACCACAGGAACAGCAGGAGGCTATGAGTACAGCGGTTTTCTGGCGGATAATTTCAAAATAGACCGCTTCATCTACATCCAGTTTTCTTGCTTTTTCGATCTGTAAAAGTTCTCCTTCGCTCATTTCTTTCACCGCGTTGGAAACAATGCCCAGCAGTTTGTAGTCTTTATTATCCACCGATAATAATAATCCCCGAGAAAGAAGATAATCTCCTACCAGCACGGCAATTTTATTTTTCCAGAGGGCGTTGAGCGAAAAAAACCCCCTGCGCATGTGCGCATCGTCCACCACATCGTCGTGAACCAGGGTTGCCGTGTGAAGCAGTTCGATCAGCGAAGCAGCGCGATACGTAGATTCATTCATTTCACCGCAGGTTTTGGCAGCTAAAAAAACGAACATAGGTCGCAACTGTTTCCCTTTGCGCTTCACGATGTAATGCATGATCTTATCCAGCAGCGGCACATGGCTCCGCATGGAATCGCGGAATTTTATCTCAAATTCCTCCATCTCTTTACGGACAGGGGCTTTTATGTCTTCAACTGAAACTGACATGTTCGCCAAAAGTAAGAAAAACAGCCAATGGGTTTTTAGACATCAGGATTTAGAGGAAGCTGTGTTTTTGTTGGCAAGTTGCCCACAGGCTGCATCAATGTCTTTTCCTCTGCTTCTACGAACGTTTACGATCACGCCTTTGTTTTCGAGGTATCCTACAAATTTTGACAGGCGCGCAGGGGAGGTCTGTTGAAATTCAGAATCTCCTATGGGATTGTATTCAATAATGTTCACTTTGCTTGGCACAACGCGGCTGAATTTCTCGAGTTCTATTGCATCGGTGATATCATCGTTAAAATCCTTGAAGACGATATACTCGTAAGTCACACGCGTTCCTGTCTTTTCATGAAAATATCTCAATGCATCTGCAAGGGCCTCGAGTGAATTCTGCTCGTTGATGGGCATGATCTTGTTTCGCTTTTCGTCATTAGCCGCATGCAGTGAAAGAGCAAAATTGAATTTCACATTATCATCTCCCAGTTTTTTTATCATCTTGGCAATGCCGGCTGTAGAAATGGTGATGCGCTGTGGTGACATGCCCAGACCTTCGGGAGAAGTAATTTTCTCGACTGACTCCAGTACATTTTTATAATTGAGCAGTGGTTCTCCCATTCCCATGTAAACAATATTTGAAAGGGGAATGCCGTATGTTTCTTCAGCTTGTTTTCTTAGAATTGCAACCTGGTCATAAATTTCGTCCGCGTTGAGGTTGCGTAGCCGTTCCAATCTCCCTGTTGCGCAGAAAGAACAAGTGAGCGAACATCCCACCTGGGAAGAAATACAAGCTGTCATCCTGCTATCGGTCGGGATCAGAACGCCTTCCACGATATTCCCATCGTAAAGTTTAAAGGCATTTTTAATCGTTCTGTCTTTGCTTACCTGTGATTCGGCAATACTCACCGCGTTGATCGAAAAATTTTCATGGAGCAATTCCCGGGTGGCTTTGGTCAGATTACTCATTTCCTCAAACGAGCGCGCTGATTTTTGCCAAAGCCATTCATACACCTGTTTGGCGCGGAAAGGTTTGTCGCCCTTCTTAACAAAGAAATCCGTGATCTCTTCCTTTGAAAGTGTACGTATATTTTTCTTGGGCATAACTTGTACGAATTTACTGAATTTGTCATTCTGAGCCTGCCTGAGGTAGGCAGGCAAAGCGAAGAATCTATTGCGAATGATTAAAAAGATGCTTCGCTTCGCTCAGCATGACAACAGCCATTTGTATATTCGCTCTTCTATGCGCAAGATCTCAGCAGATTATATTTTTCCGGTTTCATCGCCTCCTATTAAAAATGGGGTGGTAAATGTTGATGAGGATGGAATTGTTTTAGAAGTGACGAAGGACGAAGGACGTGGGACGGGGAATGTTGAAAAGCATGATGGCATCATCGTCCCCGGATTTGTAAATGCGCATTGCCATTTAGAACTTTCTCATCTCAAAGGACAGGTAAGTGAAAAAAGTGGATTGACAGGTTTTATTTCAGAACTGGTTCCCAAGCGAGGACAATTTTCGGATGATCATGTCAAGGCGGCAATAATTACGGCAGACGAAGAGATGTTCCGAAACGGAATTGTTGCGGTGGGAGATATTTCAAACACGGATCATAGTTTTGATCAAAAAAGGAAAAGCAAAATCACATATCACACTTTTGTAGAAGCGTTTGATCTTGTTTCTGAGAAAGCAAAGGAAAAATTTGAGGATGCCCAAACTTTGAACCTTAAACTTGCCCGCCCAAACGAGCCGTTTCGGAACGGGCGGGAAACCTTAAACTCTTCTGTTGTTCCTCACGCTCCGTACAGCGTGTCAGGAAAATTATTGGAGCTCATTGATAATCTCAAGCAACCGCTCATCTCCATTCATAATCAGGAAACGGCATCTGAGAATGAACTTTTTGCCTCCGGCACAGGCCTTTTGGCGGAAATGATGCGCAAGTCAGGAGTGGATATGGATGTGAAGAAGCGGGCTAAGAAATCCTTGCTGTTTACCTTTGGGGCACTCATTGAAACGAAAAAAGTATTGCTGGTTCACAATACCTATATGACGGAGGAGGATATAGAACTTATCAGGCAGTTTACTTCGATATCTGAACCGGAGGCAGTACTTTGTCTTTGCCCGAATGCCAACCTGTATATTGAAAACCGACTGCCTGATATTCCAACGTTCATAGAGGCAGGTATGAAACTTACCCTGGGTACCGACAGTTATGCTTCCAATTGGAATTTGAGCATATTGGAAGAAATGAAAACAATCGCAAAATTTTTTCCAAAAATACCTTTTGAAAATTTACTTACATGGGCAACTAAAAACGGTGCTGAGATTTTAGGAATGGAAAAGGAGTTTGGAACGATCGAGAAAGGAAAAAGTCCCGGGTTGAACCTCATCACAGGGATTGACCTTCATACATGGGGACTTTCAGATCATACGAAGGCTCAAAAAATACTTTGAGAAAGTTACGCCACCTGGCTCTGTCCGCCCAGCAGATTCAGCTCTTCTGCAGGTTTTAATTTATTTCCGGAAGTAACCACAGGCCTGTATTTGATCAGGGCTTCGGCAAGAATGAAATCCCGCGGAGTGGTGATCTTGATATTATCGGGGTTGCCGTCAACGAGGTGGATCTTTTCACCGCTGGCCTCTACGACAGAAGCATCATCGGTAAAATGAATTTTGTATTCAGCGGTAGAGTATGCTTTTTTCAAAATGCCCGCCTGAAAACATTGCGGGGTCTGGATGATGCAATAACGTGTGCGGTCAAGCGCGATGCTTTTGGATGAATCGATCTGCCGGATCGAATCTGTGAGAGGAATGGCCGGGATCGCATTGCCGTACATCTCCGCAGCTTTGTAAGAAGTGATAATAGTTTTCGCACTTACCAGCGGACGTGCAGCATCGTGAATGGCAACGATTCCATCCTCGCCTACCAGCGTTAATCCGTGTTTCACTGATTCAAAACGACTTTCTCCTCCTTCAATGATCTTTACTTCGGTGTTGAAATTATGATCTTTGCAAAGTTCCTGCCATTGAGCAATCCAGTCTTTGTTCAGTACGACAATAATTTCAATATTCAAACCAGCCTCGGCAAATTTTGTGATCGTGTGCATGATGACGGGTTTGCCGTCAAGCTTCATGAATTGTTTTGGAACGGGAGTGTTGGCGCGTGTGCCGTTTCCGCCTGCAACGATGATGGCGTACTTCTTAACGGGGATGTCTGTCATTTTTCTTTATTCAGTTTCTGCAATGCGATGACGCAAAACTAAATAAAGTTTTTTTCTAAACACACTATTTTGCTAAAAACTTTTCGGAAACTTTTGGACAACGATTGTTGATCGGGGCGTCATTGCGAACGAAGTGAAGCAATCTCTTGAAACTTTTTGGGAGATTGCTTTGGTCGCCTGCCTGCCGCAGGCAGGTTCCTCCCTCGCAATGACGTTTCGATCAAAGTATCAGCATCGCATCACCGTACGAGAAGAATTTATATTTGTCCTTGATTGCTTCCTTGTACGCTTTCATGATAAGATCGTATCCACCGAACGCGCAGACCATAATGAGCAGTGAGGATTCAGGTGTGTGAAAGTTGGTGATCATGCTGTCAGCAATATTGAAATTATAAGGAGGAAAAATAAATTTGTTGGTCCATCCTTTAAAAGGTTTCACACGCTGCGTAGTTGACACAGAGGTTTCCACAGCACGCATAGCGGTGGTGCCCACCAGGCAGATCTTTTTTCCTTTGTTCTTTGCGTTGTTAACAACATCCACTGCGGTTTGAGGGATTTCCATCTCTTCGGAGTCCATTTTGTGTTTGGTCAGGTCTTCTACTTCGATAGGGCGAAAAGTTCCCAAGCCTACGTGAAGAGTAAGTTCCGCAAAATTGATCCCCTTGATCTGGAGTTTGCGCACCAGCTCGCGGCTGAAGTGCAGGCCGGCGGTGGGAGCGGCAACAGCTCCTTCATTTTTTGCAAATACGGTTTGATAACGCTCGACATCACTGGGTTCGGGTTTGCGTTTTATGTATTTGGGAAGCGGTGTCTGTCCCAGATTGGTAAGAAGGGTTTTAAATTCTTCGTAAGGGCCGTCAAAAAGAAAACGCAACGTTCTTCCGCGTGAGGTGGTGTTATCGATCACTTCTGCCACCAGTGAATTTTCATTATCTCCAAAATATAGTTTGTTGCCGATACGGATCTTACGTGCCGGATCTACCAGTACATCCCAAAGACGGCTTTCGCGGTTAAGCTCGCGAAGCAAAAACACCTCAATGCGTGCCCCTGTTTTCTCTTTGTTGCCATACATGCGGGCCGGGAATACCTGTGTGTTGTTCACCACCATGGCATCGCCCGGTTCAAAATAATTTATGATATCGCGAAAATGCTTGTGCTCTATCTTTTTGGTCTTTCTGTGCACCACCATCAGGCGGGCGTCTTCTCTGTTTTTGGATGGGTACTCAGCAAGCAGGTCTTTCGGCAAATTGAACTTGAACTGGGATAATTTCATAAAGTTGGTTTTGTGATTACACCGATTTTTAGTTTGATTACACAGATAAGTAGGCTGTTATCTGTGTAATCGCCCTTTTTATCGAAATAATCGTTTTTATAAAAAGAGCGCGAATGTACTCCGCCAGCATCCCCTTGTCAAGGGTTTTTGGATATATATTTTCTTGCTGGCTTATTTGATCAGGCTCTGAAAAATAAAAAGGACCAGCTCCGATGGTTATCGGGATCCCGGCCTTTTTTGTTATTGTGAATTTATTCAGAGAACTCCTTCGTCATACGCTTTTTCTCCGTTTTTTTTGATTCATCTATTGGGATTTATGAAACAAACACAAGAAGTTTTTTTCAGAACACACAAATATGTAATTTCCTTACTTCTTTTTCTTCGCTTTCACCTTCTTCTTGGCTACTATTCTCTTTGCAGGAGCTTTTTTCTTCACAGCGGGTTTATTAGACGCAACCGCCTCTTTTTTTCTGAGCTTAACCCGCTCCTTCATTTTTTTCATTGCCGTGCGCACCGGAATTCTTTTCTTGGCAGCAACGGGCTGTACGGCTTCCATCCAGTTCGATGTTTCTTTAGCATCTTTCAGTTTATATTTTCCAATTCGTGTGCGGCAGAGCGAAGCCAGCACGGCACCGCAGCCTAATTGCCTGCCGAGATCATGCGCAAGCGAACGGATATAGGTTCCTTTTCCGCATACCACCTTGAACTCAACCATTGGCAGAAGAACGCTCACGATCTCGAACTTGCTGATGTTCACGAGTACAGGTTTAATGTCAGGCTGGCCACCGTTGCGTGCAATGTTGTATGCGCGGTCGCCCTGAACGCGCTTCGCAGAGAAATCAGGGGGATACTGCCAAACAGTGCCTACAAATTTTTTTGCTGCTTCTTTGATAAGATCGGGAGTGATATGTGCAATGGAATAACGTTCGTTCACCTGGGTTTCCATGTCGTAAGAAGGAGTGGTGACGCCCAGCATCATGGTACCGGTATATTCTTTTTCCAGTCCCTGGAAACTTTCAATGGTTTTTGTCTTGCGGCCAATACATATAATAAGGAGTCCGGAAGCAAGCGGATCCAGGGTACCTGCATGCCCGATCTTTACAAAAGGGATCTGGTAACTGTGGCGCACATCGCTGCGCATTTTATTAACTACGTCAAACGAGGTCCAGGTCTTTGGTTTGTTCACCAGTATCACCTGGCCGTTAAAAAAATCGTCTTGGGTTATCTTTGCCATGGAATCAAAAATACATTTTTATTGGTTTCACGCAGAGGCGCAAAGTTCGCAGAGATTAAGGCGATAATTGTTTCTTGGCGGGCTTAGCGTCTTTGCGTGACATGTGTATTCCTTATTATGGAACTAGCTTGATACCAAGTGATAAACTCAGCGAGAGGAATAAAATGCCAATAATTATCCTGTAGTATCCAAAATGTTTGAACCCGTATTTCTGTACAAAGGCGATGAATCCTTTTACGGCAATGATCGCGAAGATGAAAGCCACAATACCTCCCACCAAAAGAAGTTTGATGTTGTCGGCATGGATCAGATCTTTCGATTCCCATAGATCTTTTCCGGTTGCTGCGAACATGGTAGGAATAGCAAGTAAAAAAGAAAATTCAGTGGCAAGTTTCCGGTCGAAGCCGGAATAAATTCCTCCAAAGATGGTAGCCGCTGCGCGGGATACTCCCGGTATCATAGAAAGGCACTGGAACAAACCTATCTTAAATGCACCCATATAAGAGATGTTCTCCACTTTTTCTACCTCTGATTGTTTTTCGGCAGTCCATTTGTCGAGCAGGATCAAAATAATTCCCCCGACAATCAACGAGATGCTCACTACGAACGGATTAAATAAATAGGCCTTAATGGTTTTGTAAGCAAGAACCCCAATCACTCCGGTTGGAATGAATGCTGCGATCAGCTTAAGATAAATATCCAAGCTTACAAAAAATCTTTTTATGTAAAGCACCCCAACTGCCAGGATAGCTCCGAGTTGAATAACAACTTCAAAGGTCTTAGTGAATTCCGGGTCCTGCACTTTCATCAAGGCAGAAGCAAGAATCATGTGGCCGGTAGAAGAGACAGGAAGAAACTCCGTGATGCCTTCAATAATGGCGAGGAGGATGGCTTGAATCGTAGTCATAAAGATGGCTCATGTTTAATGGATAATGGTTAATGTGGTTTTAGTTGTTGAATTTTCCATCAACCATTAAACCTTAACCATTAGCCATTCATTCTTTAGGTTTTTTCAGAATGGCAAGAAGCACCACTACGTATCCGGCAATGATGAGAATAGGAGCGAGTGTTAAGCGTTGAAAATCAAAGATAGTTTCAGACATTTTGTTCGGATCATCGGAAGCACCACCGATCATGCATAGCATTCCAATGGCAACGATACCGATGCCGATCAAAAGCATTTTATAGTTGTTCTTTCCGAATGCAAACGTTGCTTTTTCGCCAAGCTGGTTGAACATAGTCTTGGATGGTGCAGTGTATGCTTTTGCCTGTGCAGACTTCGGGGTGGTTTTTTCTTTTGACATGGGTCGTTAATGATATGTTACTGCGAAATTAGCAATAATGAATTACGATAAATGCCTGATACGGACTATTAACATTTTTTAATAATGCAGGTCCTGGGAACTCAGGCGCAGGTACCTTCTGACAGCAAAAAAGGTGGAAAGTCCGGAAATACAAATTCCAAGAATAAAAACAAGTGTGCACATATAGAGGGTCAGCTTTGCATCCATTACCTGCTGAAGGTCCGGAATTCTTTTCGCTGCCATGTAAACTACCCCGAACAAAATAATGTTTGCAATGAGCCCGGCAATGATGCCGTTCTTTACCCCGCTCAATAAAAAGGGTTTGCGTATAAATCCTCCGGTAGCGCCTACCAACTGCATGGTCTTGATCAGGAAACGTTTGGAATACATAGCCAGTCGAATGGTGTTGTTGATCAACGCCAGTGCGATCAGCAGCAGCAAAATGATAAAAGCAAGAAGTACCAGCGCGATGCGGTTTATGTTTTTATTCATCATGTTGACCAATGATTCCTGATAGTCGAACTCTTTTACGCTGCTGAAATCGGTGATCTGTTTTTGTATCCAGGCAATACTGTCTGGGTTGGCGAAGGCTGCTTTCAGCTGTACTTCCATGGAAGAGGGCAGAGGATTATAGCCGATGAACTGTACAAAATCTTCACCCACTTCTTTTTTATAAAGTGCTGCGGCAGAATCTTTGGACAGGTATTGGCTGGACTTCACATAATTGCATGCATTCAGGAAATTATGCAGCCGGTCTATCTCGTCATCTTTTGCATTTTCTTTCAGGTATACGTGAAAGCCGATATTCTCTTTCAGATGGTCAGAGATCTTTTTCGCGCTGATGAACAGGATACCGAGCAGCCCCATTAAAAACAACACAAGCGAAACGCTGATCACGGTAGTGATAGAGGATGCGCTGATCCGTTTACGGTTTTTCTCTTCGGCCATGAGACGAAATTAGACATAAGCTATAAGGTATAAGGCACAAGGTATGAGGAGTTTTCAGAA
>JAHEYK010000082.1:0-2298 GCA_023251625.1 Bacteroidota bacterium | reverse complement strand
CATCCTGAAAAAACTACCAAGGATAACATTGCACGCTACCGCGAGCAGATGGATAAAATTGGTTTCTCTTTTGATTGGGACAGGGAAGTGCGCACCTCCGACCCGAACTATTACAAATGGACGCAATGGATTTTTATCAAATTATTTAATAGCTGGTACAATCCGGAAACTGATCAAGCAGAATCTATAGATAAGCTAATTAAAAAGTTTCAAAGTCAAAAGTCAAAAGTGGGAACAGCCGGAAAATCATTTGATGAGTTGAATGAGAAAGAGAAAAGTGATGTGTTGATGGAATACCGCCTGGCGTATTTAAGCGAAGCCTGGGTGAACTGGTGCCCGCAGATGGGAACGGTGCTTGCAAATGAAGAAGTAAAAGATGGCGTTTCCGAGCGAGGAGGGTATCCTGTGGAAAGAAAGCTCATGCCGCAATGGAGCCTGCGCATCACTGCATATGCAAACCGTTTACTAAATGATCTGGATAATATTGAATGGAGTGAGTCCATCAAAGAATCGCAGAGGAATTGGATCGGGAAGAGTGAAGGTTCAAGCTTGAGGTTTGGGGTCTCGGGTTTGGAGTTATCAGTGGAAGTGTTTACAACAAGGCCTGACACAATTTACGGAGTAACCTTTTTAACCCTGGCTCCCGAAAGTGAATTGGTTCCGCAACTCACCACTGCTGAAAATAATAAAGCAGTAGAAGAATATGTCCACTATGCAAAGAACCGCAGCGAACGTGAAAGACAGGCGGATGTAAAAAAAGTGACCGGACAATTTACCGGAGCGTACGCCATCCATCCTTTTACAGGAGAAAAATTACCTATTTGGATCGGAGATTATGTATTAGCGGGCTACGGAACCGGTGCGGTGATGGGAGTTCCTGCACATGATTCGCGTGATCATGCGTTTGCGAAACAATTCAGTTTGCCGATAAAACAAGTTATTCAATCTAACTCCCCTTCTCCTTTGGAGAAGGGGCAGGGGGATGAGGCCGGCTGTTATGAAGCCAAAGAAGGAAAGTGCATCAATTCCGATCTTCTCAACGGACTGGAAGTAAAAGATGCACTCAAAAAAATAATTGCTGAAATAGAAAAACGTGGACTCGGAAAAGGCAAAACACAATTCCGCCTGCGCGATGCCATTTTTGGCCGCCAGCGTTACTGGGGAGAACCAATCCCGATTTATTACGATAACGGAATTCCAAAGGTAATCGAAGAAAAACATTTGCCGCTCGAGCTTCCGCAGGTAGATAAATATCTTCCTACTGAAGATGGCGAACCACCATTAGCGCGTGCTAAAAACTGGTATTATAATCCTGACATGGGTGTAACTTCCCCTCCCTTAGGGACAACCGAGCAGAATGCGAAGGTTGCGAACGGAGTTCAGGACAGGGGCGGGGTCTTGGAAACCACCACCATGCCCGGCTGGGCAGGCTCTTCCTGGTATTTTCTTCGTTACATGGATCCGCAGAACAAAAATGAATTTGCATCCAAAGAAGCAATTAACTATTGGAAAGATGTGGATCTATACATTGGAGGCAGCGAACACGCCACCGGGCATTTGCTCTACGTGCGCTTCTGGACAAAATTTTTGTACGACCTGAATTTAATTCCTGTCATTGAGCCCGCAAAGAAGCTTATCAATCAGGGGATGATACAGGGAGAGAGTGAAAAGATTTGTTTTGCGCAATTTGTTTCAGAAGGCCCAATGAAAGTATCAACCGGAATACAAAAAATTGATGCTTCCCTAGACGCTTTTATTAAAAAACATCAGATAGGATTTCAAGAGGAATACAAGGTAAATGTTTTCATTAGTTATGAATTGGTTGAGCAAATCGATGCGCAGAAATATCTTGTTGAGACAAACGCTCCAATTGACTGTGTAGTGAATTCAAAATTAAACATTGAGAAATTTTTAAAATCAAAGAATTTTATTGGCAGGTGCTATTTTGTTTCACATGATGGGATTATGTTTTCTGAAGGGCAGAAAATTAGAATTCAAGAAGCGGACAGCTTCACTACAAAATCGCACGTTGTTGAGAAAATGTCCAAGTCTAAACTGAATGTCGTTACCCCAGATAACATCTGCAACGATTTCGGTGCCGACACTCTCCGCCTCTACGAAATGTTCCTCGGTCCGCTGGAGCAGAGCAAGCCATGGAATACAGCTGGTATTACAGGTGTTGCAGGTTTTCTGAACAGGTTCTGGAGATTGTTTCATGAAGAAATTAAGGTTTCTAATATCGAGTTAAAAGAAACATTTAAGATTTCGGAAGATGCACCCACAAAACCTGAGTTAAAG
>JAHEYK010000081.1:12087-12829 GCA_023251625.1 Bacteroidota bacterium | reverse complement strand
TATTTGAGTACAAATGTAAAAATGTTCCAGTAAGTTCTGCTTACGGTGCTTATACTATTATTCATTTGATATAAAATACATGCTCGGCTTCCTCCATTTTTACAAGACTGTCTTAGCTGGCGCTGCTACTTCAAGGATGAGCCTTTGCAATGTAACCGAGCCCTTCTGAATGACGAGCTGTATGTTCCGTCTGCGGTTCTTGTCGTTCTGATATTCCGTCACACAACTGCCAATTACTGCTTCTGAATTCCATTTTGATATTTATTAAGACAGAGTGTATGCACCATCAATTAGGCAATGGGAAACCTAATTCTTTCCGAATCAACTCGTACACCTGCCGATGGGTAGAATATTTTATCTGATTGTTTGCACATTTTTGTTTAAGAAAATCATAAACCCTTTGGTGCTCTGCGTACAAACCCGAAACATATCTCAGTTCGTGTTCTTGTTCGCAATTAAAAAATTCGTCATCTCTTGATATATCTCGTGCCATAGTTTTGAATTTTAATTTGGTTTGTGTGTTCAGTTGAGGTTTCTGCTTCTAATATCCGTCATCAGTGTATCTGTAGTTTCTTGGGGCGTTAGAGAGGGGTTGTGGGGAAGGAAGAAAAGAGATTATTTATTTTTTTTAGTATATGTACTCTGCCTATTTTCCTTTTCTAAAAATATGAGTGTGTTGCTAGACAATTCTATTACTTGGTCTGTAATTTCTTCATAATATTCTCCGCTCTCATCCTTCTTT
>JAHEYK010000081.1:0-12077 GCA_023251625.1 Bacteroidota bacterium | reverse complement strand
CCTTCTTTGCTAATCCTTTTTCAATAAGATATTTTCCTGCAAAACTGGTAGTATCAAAATATAAATGATATATGATTTTTCTTTCTATCTTATTGTAAAACCATTTTCCATTATCAATATTTATAGGTGTAAATTGCTTTGAATAGCTCCCGTCCTCCTTGAAAGTTATAACTGGTCCACCTGCTATTTCCCAGCCGTGTCCATCCCGAATAGTGTCAACCTTATTTCCGTTTTTATCATTTAATTTAACAAACTCCCAAGTTCCAATTAGTTCCTTATTCGTAGCTGTCTGTCCGTGAAAAGTCAATGTTGGCAGGGCGAGGAAAACATTCAATATGAGGGAAAAGCGTGTCAATGTGAACTACTAAGTGGAAAGCATTTTTTACCAAAACAATTTGCAATAATGATATCTATCCCTAGTACGGGTGGAGGGACTTGAACCCCCACTCCATGCGGTATCTGATCCTAATTTCATCTTTCCGGTTTTTCTGAAAGCAAAGCTTCGTTCAAGCGAAGGTTATATGCAAAATTAACAAGTTTTTGAGGAACACTCCTTTTTTGATCTAAAGTCGGCACATTGAGTGCATTTGCCAAATTTGTTTCTTTTTACCCTATCCTTCATCGCTTTTTTTGTGCGCTTGCGCAAGTCAAACCAAAGCGGAATATTAAAATAAACTTCATGAGGAGTGCGGGGTTTGTGTTTGTAATGCGGCCTTAATGTGTTGTAATCCATTACTGCCCATTCCAGAAATTTACTCACCGCTTCCACACGGGCTAAAAAGTGTTTCCTGAATTTAATGAAAGATGCTCTTGCGAAGCTACGTCCCCCTCTGCCCGCCCGGATGAACCGTTCGGACGGGGAGGGGGTGGACCTGACCGAGGCTCTGCGAGCGTCAGGGACGGGGGAGGAGAAACTATGAAGTTCCTCAAATCTTCAAACAAGGTAATCCTCACTCCCACAGAGCGGGCTGGAGCTTTGAATCAAGTGAAAAGACGGCACGGATATTTTCGGAGAAAATAATTTCTCTGAAGAAATGGCATTTTAATTCACGGATAGCTTTTTTGTAAATACAAATCCTTCCTTTGTAGTTATTCTCGCAATGTAGATTCCTTTTGACGCAGGGTCAAACTCTACCAAAGTAGAAGAGGCCGATACAAAAACATTTTTAGAAAGAACTTCCTGCCCCATCGCGTTAAATACTTTCAACGTTATATTGGCTTCCAGGTTTAAAGAATTGATATTTAGGTTTCCTGAAGCATAAAATATATTCATGCTGTATGTGTTGTTTGTGTAATTGTCCACCGAGTTTGCTCCGCAGTTGATCAAAATTCCTGCAGGGTCGTATTTACAATTTCCTGCATGAATAGGAATAACGATTGGCATGCCGGAAAGCTTTGCATATACCACATTGGAAGTAGATCCTGAAATATTCACAGTGCCGCTAAGGCTATTGCTAATGGTTCCATTTTGAGAATTATCCCAGCTCGTATAGTAGTAAGGATCATTCTGGTAGGCAAGAATGTTAGGACTTGGCAATGTAATTGTGTCGTAAGTACTTGAAAGTGCCGGATAATTGCTGTCTTCATAACCCAATTTAGCGGGCTTCCAGGCTATCATATGTGTAGGAGTGCCGGCAGAATCTCCAAAGAGGTAAACAAACTTTCCATTTAACCCGTTTGAAGATTGACTTGTATTTTCAGATAATGCTTTCAGGAATCTCATATTTTTCAGAGAAGAGTTTACCACAGTTTGAATACTTCTATATACTTTCCTTGGAATGTTATTAGTAATATCTTTAAATAAACCTGTTGTGCAATACAAAGGGTACTCGCTCTGGTCTGTATATGCATAGGCAAATGCCCGGTGTATATCATACCTTGCAGCAAGTAAATACCCCCGCAGATAATAGGCCGCCTGGGTGGATTCACCCAATGGGCCGCACCCGTCACCCGACACTCCTGCGTTCCAACCAAACTCAGTAACGTTCACTTTTGCATTTGGCATCTTTTGATTTTTCCAGTCGATCATGTTTTTAAGGGTCAGAAAAGCCCCATCATCACTCTCCGGAGTTTCGGTGACACCTGCATTTAAATTTCCCTGATTATATTGAGTTATGTTAAATGCATATGGGTGAATTTCAACATAATTGAAATATTTTTTTAATGAATCCGGGATAGCATCATCAACATAATAAAATTGCTCTCCAAACGGACCCGCGCCAGTGCTGTGTGCTCTGAAAGCTGCCAGCGACAATTGTATCCTCCAGTTATTCGGGTTGCTGCTTCCGTAATAGTTTCTGCAGGCTGATACAGCACCTATCAACAGCTGGTGATAACCGTCCTTGCCCGGATAAGGATCGCCCCAGGGCTCATTTCCAATTTCGAGAACATTAACAAGAGCAGGTTGAGCCAAATTTTTAGGGCAATTGGTCATTAAGAATGCGGTTACATAATTTTTAAAATTGACAGCTGCGTTGTTCAGTCCTCCGAATTCTGTCAATGAATACCATTTGTTAGGATAACCACGGTTAATGGTGGTATTGGGGCAGGCTCCGTTGTATTTTGGAAAAATGCTTTCAAGGGCAGCATACATTTCCTTGAATCCGTAGTTTGAAGTATTCCAGGCGCAATAAAATCCTTTATGACTTTCAAAGCCACTTTTGGTTCCGGGTTGCATAATATCTGTACAGCTGCCGCCATTGCACCATACATTTGCACAACTGCACGTGTCAGGATTCAAAATTCCATCTGAAGGAAAAAAATTGTATTTGTAGTCAATCTCCATCTGGTGAAAGTTCCGCATTGTTTTTATGGTTCCTGCGCCTGGCATGCTGCTCATGCCGATGGAATTAGAACCATTTGCAGAGATCAGATCTGATAATTTGGCTTCTCCAGGTTTATTGGACAGGCCAATGTTGGTATGTGGCTGTAACCAAGTTTGCCCACAAAGAGTGAGTACTAGGAAAACCGAAAGTACAGAGAGGAGGAATATTTTTTTCATAACAAGCGTTTAAGATTTTCATTATTTGGCATTCATCCATGATCTCATCATGTCGTTATATAATTTTTTTATGACCTTCATCTGTTTTTTGGATGTCACATCATTCTGACTATTTTTTTTCTTTTTGTTGTGTTTTGTTTTCATGTGCGTAGGCTCCCTTTATATTTGATTCCATAAAAGTAAACGGACATTTACCAGTGCTCAAATTATAGTGAGGATATTATTACGGATGAAATAGCTGTGTTGCAGGGTGTTTTTGGCGGTCTTTCATAGCAGAAATGAGCTTGAATTATTGCTCTATTGTTATAATCCATAATTGATATTTTGCATATATTTAACTCGCAATAGCACGTATTTTATGACCCCATCGCACGATCTGTTTCGCCTGATAAAATCACTTACTCCTACGGAGAAGGCCTATTTCCGTAAGTTTTCGCTTTTTACAAAATATAAAGTGCGCGAGAATGTCTATTTGCGTTTGTTCGAAGCCATTGACAAGCAGAGTGAATATAATGAGGAGAAACTCAAAAAGAAGTTCAGGAATGAAACATTCATGAAACAACTCCCGGTGGTGAAGAACTATCTCTATAGCCGAATCCTAGATGCATTGGAATTATACCATGGGGAGATGAACCAACGAGTTTCGATTCGCAATACCCTGAACAAGGCAGAGATACTTCGCAAAAAGGGCTTGTATGACCAGTCATTGAAGGTGATCAAGAAAGCGAAAGTATTTGCCAAGGAGAACGAGATGCATTTGCCCTTGCTGGACATCTATATTCATATTGAATTGGGGCTTGCCATAGAAAAATACGACCTCAACTGGGTGCAAAATGTAAACAAAGAGATAAATATAAATCTTGCTCTGTTTAAAAATGACGCGGTCATGCACGATCTGAATTTTAAGATCGCAATTTATTACCATAAATATTTGAGCACCCGCAACCCGGTTTTCCTTCGCCAGGCTAAGGAAATAATCAATAGTAAATATCTTTCAGACATATCGGAAGCAAAAACATTTTTTGGTAGGAATAGATTTTATGAGTCTCATGCATTTTATGCAGAGGCAAAGGGTGATATGAAAGCTGTTTATCATAATACAAAAAAGATCATTGCTAATTTTGAATCTACCGCCGGCATGGTTGACCGTAATTTTGTTTCCTATGTGGGTGCTCTTAATAATTTCATCAATGTTTGCGCAGAAGGAAGAAAAAATGAAGAAGGCCTTGTTGCATTGGGAAAATTAATGGCTCACCCACAGTTTTTTAATTCTCACAGTGTTCGCTCGAAAGTTTTTTCTATTTATAATTATCTGTTCCTTTTTCTGAATAACAATGTGGGTAATTTTGAAGAGTCAAAAAGGAGGATCGCCGGTATTACAGCTGAGATCAAAATGTTTGAAGCCGAACTGAATGACATGGAAAAAGCTTTGCTGTATGTGAATATGGCCATTACTTATTTCGGGCTGGGCGACCTTAAAACCTGCATACGATGGCTCAATCAAGCTCGTAATGAACTGGATATGCAACATCAGCCCGAAATGGATTGTTTTATCCGCATATTCTATCTCGTTGCACAATACGAAGCCCACAATACTGACCTTATACCCTACCTGGTACGCTCTGACGCACGTTTCTTCTCAAAGAAGCAGAATTCCTATGAACTGGAAACTGTGTTTCTCGACTTTCTTAAAAATAAGATTACCAAGGCAAAAACAGATGTTCAACGCATAGAATTTTTCAAGGAGTTGAAAAAGAAATTTTCCCCACTGGTCAATCATCCTCAGGAAAGAGCGTACTTCAAATACTTTGATCTTATTAAGTGGATAGATGGAGTGATTGAAGGACAGCCCTATGGGCAAATGCTTGCCGGCAGATAGCCGCCTGGAATTTACCTCATCTCAATATAAGAAGGCGGTTAGAATCTAATTTTATAAATATAAATAATAAGATCGTAAACGCCCAGAGCGAAGAGCCGCCATAACTGAAAAAGGGCAGAGGGATGCCGATTACTGGGGCAAGTCCTATCGTCATTCCCACATTTACGGTGACATGAAAGAATAAGATCGATGCCACTCCATAACCGTAGATACGGCTGAACGAAGAACGCTGACGTTCAGCAATAAAAATGATCCGCAAGATCAGTGCCAGGAAAAGAAACAAGACTACTGCACTGCCTAAAAACCCCCATTCTTCTCCCACGGTACAGAAAATAAAATCAGTGCTTTGCTCAGGCACAAAATTATATTTTGTTTGTGTGCCTTGTAAAAACCCTTTTCCTGCAAATCCACCTGATCCGATAGCGATCAGGCTTTGGTTCACATTATACCCGGCTTTTTTCTTCAGGTCTTTTCCAACATCTTTCCCAAGGAAAACGTTGATACGTACTTTCTGATGCGGAGCCATCTTACTGAAAGCATGGTCGACCCCGTAGACGCCTGCAGACGCAACAACCAGCAAAGCAAAGACACCCATTATAAATTGTTTTGCTTTTTTCCTGTTCCGGCTGCTTACCCATATCGCAATGGCCACGACCACGGCAATAACTGCAAGTAATATCACCAGTACTACTTTATTTACAAGCAATGCAGAGATGAGCAGTAAGACCGTAAAAAACCCCCCAAGCATAATATTTCCCGAAAAGCCTTCGCGGAACATCACAAAAATGAATGCAGTATAAACCAGTGCAGTACCGGTCTCTTTTTCAAGTATTATGATGAGTGCCGGAAAAAGAATGATAAAGAAGGCGATCACTTTTGTCTGGAACCGGGCCATCTGTGTATCCAACGAACTCATATACTTGGCTAGTGCAAGACAAACGGCAAATTTTCCAAACTCAGCAGGCTGTAATCCAAAATCACCAAACCGGAACCAGGATTTACTGCCTGAAATTTCTGTTCCGAAAAAAATTACTGAGATGAGTGTAAGGCAGCATGCAATGTAAATTGGGAAGGGGAAGGCGGTAAAAAAATTTGCATCAATGATCAACACGACAATTGCAATGAGTAATGCTCCTGTTATCCACATCAGCTGCTTTCCATATTTTTGAGAAATATCGAATATGCTGCTATGTTCATCATTGAAAACGGCTGCATAAATATTCAGCCATCCCAGGAACAGGAGAACCACGAATAAGCCTGTGATCGTCCAGTCAATGTTTTGAAAAATGCTTTTTTGTTCCCGTGACATTTTTATTTTTTCTGTTTGCCGATAATATTAGAATGCACAATATCACCTTCCAGCATCTTTTTTTCAACCAGAGGACGTGAAATGGAATCGGTGAGATATTTTTCGATCATTAAACTTGCGATGGGTGCGGCCCATGCTGCCCCCCATCCGGCATTCTCCACCGCCACCGCTATTGCAATTTTCGGATTTTCTTTGGGTGCAAAAGCGATGAACATAGAATGATCTTTTAACTGGATCACTTTTCCGTTTATCACCCTTTTATTTTCTGCGGTTCCTGTTTTTGCGCAATAGTCAATGCCGGGTATTTGTGAGGCAGCGGCAGTACCGTGTTTTACCACTTCGTTCATTCCTTCGATCACAACGTTGTAGTAGGAGGTGTCAGTTACCATGGCGAAATGTTTTTCTCTGAACCGAAGCAGCAGCGAATCATTTGGATTTTTATTGATCGATCTCACTGTATGTGGGATGAAATAGAATCCCTTGTTTGCAATAACACAAACTACATTTGCATTTTGGATCGGTGTGATCCCCAGCTCTCCCTGGCCAATCGCAAGGGATATGATCGTTGAAGTATGCCAGCGATGTGCTCCGAATACTTTATTGTAGTGGGGTATGGTAGGAAGTGAACCGCGAAGTTCATTCGGAATATCCGTATTCAGATGTCTGCCGATCCCGAAACTGGTCACATGGTTTCTCCAAACGGAGAAAACATCTTCCATTTTAGCATACTTTCTATTGTCCATGACAACCCTGAATACATTGCAGAAATATGTATTACAGGAATGTGCAATTCCTGCAGGAAGTTCAAGATAGCCGTGATGTGCATCGCATTTCAAAGGGCGCGCCCCTCCGTAATTATACCCCCCGGCACAGAAAAATGAGGATGACCTGGTGAGCACTTTCTCATTTTGAGCGATCAGGGTCATGACAAGCTTAAAAGTGGATCCGGGAGGATAGGATGCCATAAGTGCCCGGTTGAATAACGGAGTAAGTGAATCTTGCTGAAGTGTCACGAAATTTTTGGGAAGTGTGCTCCCGATCAGAAGGTTTGGATCATAGCTTGGGCTTGAAACAAAGGCAAGAATTTCTCCGGTAGATGGCTCAATGGCTACAATACTTCCTATTTTATTTTGCATGAGCTTCTCGCCATACTCCTGAAGAGAAGCATCCAATGTGCATTCAATGTCTTTTCCGGCAACAGCCAACGTATCGTAAATTCCATTCATGTAACTGCCTTGCGGGCGGTTATGTACGTCTACCACTTCAATATGTATCCCTTTTACTCCGCGAAGAGGAAGTTCGTATGCTTTTTCCATACCACTGATGCCGATGTAATCCCCGTTCTTGTAGTAACTGCTTGTGTCTATCATTTCGGGAGCCACCTCACCTACATACCCGAGCAGGTGGGCTGCAATGGAACTTGGATATTTTCGGAGCGTACGTGATACCAGAAAGAATCCCGAGAATTTATAAAGTTTTTCGTTAAGAATGGCAGAATGTTCAATCGAGATCTCCTTTTCAAACACCGATGGTTTCAGAGGGGAGTTGGGGGCTTGTTTTGCTTTTAACATTCTTTTCCGGAATGTTTCTTTGTCAATGCCAAGCACTTTGCAAAAATCAATGGTGTCAAGGTCTTTTACTTGCTTGGGGATCACCATCAGGTCATAGGCTGCCTGGTTATATACAAGTCGTTTTCCTTTTCGGTCAAAAATATTTCCCCGTGCCGGGTAATCGGTCATGTAACGAAAGGCCTGGTTTCGGGCAGTGAGTTTGTACTGATCGTCAACGATCTGGATATAAAATAAACGCGCGAGAAATATCAGGATGATGGCAGAGAAGATAGCTAGGATGACATATTTCCTGTCTGAAAACTGCTGCGATGCCATTATGATTTTGAATTTGAAAAGAAGAACTGGCTGATAAAAATAAGGGTAAGCGTGAACAAGGAGCTTAGGATCACGCGGAACAGGGTGGAAAAAAACTCTGTGAAATGAAATGCCTCCATAAAAAACAGAACAAAATGATGGATGAAAACCAGGATGCCTGCATACGAAAAAAACCAGCCCAGTCCGAACTGCTGGATAGTGGGTTTCTGCACTACATCATAACCATCTCGGGGAGAAATTAACTTGAGGACCGGCTGCCTGAGAAATGCCATAAACACAGCCGAGGCAGCGTGCAAACCACCGGTATCGGAAAACATATCTACACTTATACCCATGGTGAACGCAAGAACAAGTACGAGCCAGTCGGGTGTTTGAAAAGGAAGCATCAGAATAAAAAGTACATACAAAAACGGATTGAGATACCCATTCAGTTCAATATGGTTGAGGATAAGGGCCTGGAACAAAACCAGGAATAAAAAGCGCAAGATATTTCGAGCCACTTCGTTAATCATGCTGCGTTGCTTTTTCCAGACTTGTTTGTTCTTCTTTCATCAGGTTATTGACTACATTCACATACGATAGTTTATTAAAATCGGTGGATAATTTCAGGGTCACATTGTAAAAGGTATTACCAGCAATCTTTTCAAAACTTTCAATGGTGCCTACCTGAACCCCTTCAGGGAAGATGGATGAATAGGAGCTGGTGATTATGGTATCGCCTTTTGCAAGCTGAAGGTGCGAAGGAATACGCTCCATCTTTGCGTGCCATTCATCTTCTCCACTCCAGAGCAGGATAGAATTCTCTCCGAATTTTTTAATATTCACAGGAATGCGCGAGCTTTCGTGTAGCACAGACATGACAGAGCAAAAATTGCCTGAGACATCGCGCACGATGCCGACAATGCCATCGCTGCTGATCACACCCATTTCGGTTTTCACTCCTTGGTTACTTCCTACGTTGAGCGTAAGATAATTTTTTCGGCGGTTGGTGGAATTGTTCACCACTTTGGCGGTAAGGTAGATATACTGTTGTTTGTGTGCTGAGTCTTTTACTGCAACAGAAGAGTTTGTCTGATAGGTGAAAGATTGTCTCAGCTGGTTGCGAAGCAAAACATTCTGATCCGCCAGTTTTCTGTTGGTCTCTTTTAAGCCAAAATAATCTGTAATCCCTGAGTAGGCCACATAGATACTGCCGGAAATTACATTGGATGAGTTCAAAATATGTGCACGCTGAAAATGATTGTTCTGAACGATCAGCAAGACAGAAAAAAATTCAAGAGAAAGAAAAAGAATGACGTAGTAGTTGCGGGTGAGAAAGAGAATTAGGTTGCGCATCTTGTGTATTTGTCATTCTGAACGAAGTGAACCTGCCTGCCTGCCGGCAGGGAATCTGTTTGAAGCCGATTTAGATGTTTCGCTTCGCTCAACATGACAAAATCAACGGATTAAGAATGGAAATTTATCTGCATTCTTCAGTGCAATTCCGGTTCCTCTTGCTACCGCACGAAGCGGGTCTTCTGCCACGTGGACAGGGAGTTTAGTTTTGAGCGATACTCGTTTGTCAAGTCCGCGGAGTAAGGCACCACCTCCTGTCAAATAGATACCGGTACGGTAAATATCGGCTGCAAGCTCAGGCGGAGTAATTTCCAACGCATTCAGGATCGCTTCTTCAATTTTAGATATTGATTTATCCAGGGCGTGTGCTATTTCTGTATAGGAAACATAAATTTCTTTAGGAACTCCTGTCATGAGGTCTCTTCCATGAACAGGGTAATCGGGTGGGGGATTGTCCAGATCAGGAATGGCAGCACCCACTTCAATTTTGATGCGTTCAGCAGTGCGTTCTCCAACCAGAATGTTGTGTTGCCTGCGCATATACTCTTCTACATCGGCAGTGAGCTCATCGCCGGCAATGCGGATGGATTTATCGCACACGATCCCACCGAGTGCAATGATGGCAATATCGCTCGTGCCTCCGCCAATATCCACGATCATATTTCCCATAGGCTCTTCCACATCAATGCCAATACCCAGCGCTGCGGCCATCGGCTCGTGTATCAGATAAACTTCTTTTCCTCCGGCATGTTCTGCAGAATCTTTAACCGCACGTTTTTCTACTTCGGTGATCCCGGATGGAATGCAAATCACCATGCGAAGCGAAGGGGCGAACAATCTTCTTCCGGGATTTATCATCTTGATCAAGCCGCGGATCATATACTCGGCTGCATTGAAATCTGCAATTACACCGTCACGCAGCGGGCGGATCGTTTTGATGTTCTCGTGGGTCTTTCCATGCATTTGCATCGCTTGTTTCCCTACAGCGATCACCTTTCCGGTATTGCGCTCCATGGCAACGATGGAGGGTTCATCCACCACCACGCGGTCGTTGTGAATAATGACGGTATTAGCTGTACCCAGGTCAATGGCTATTTCTTGTGTGAGGAAACTGAAAAATCCCATGTTGTTTATTGCGATTTACGGATGACGAACAATATTTTCTCAAACTTCATGATTAACCTGTGATAATGCACAATTAATCTCATTTCTTATTCACATATCAATGTTTAAAATGCCGAATGCCTGTAAAGACCATGGCCACCTTATTCTTATCACAATAGTCTATCGAATCTTTATCTTTTACAGACCCTCCCGGCTGAACGACCGCAGTTACTCCTGCTTCGTGAGCAATCTGTACACAATCCGGGAATGGAAAGAAGGCGTCAGATGCCATAACAGCACCTTTTAGGTCAAAGCCAAAGGTCTTTGCTTTTAAAATTGCCTGCCTCAGCGCATCCACCCTGGATGTTTGCCCCACCCCACTGGCGAGGAGCTGCCCGTTCTTTGCAAGAACGATGGTGTTTGATTTAGTATGCTTGGCGATCTTGTTCGCAAAAACTAGGTCATTCAGTTCTTCCTTTGAGGGAGAGATCTTTGTGGCTGGTTTCATATCAGCAGCCGTTTCAGTTTTTGCATCCCGGTCTTCTTCAAGATATCCGTTCAATGTTGTGCGGATGAGTTTTGCAGGGAGAATAGTCTGCTTTTGCTGCAGGATCATACGATTTTGCTTCTGCTTGAGGAGATTCAGAGATGCCTCATCGTAATCCGGAGCAATGATCACTTCGAAAAAGAGCTTGTTTATTTCCCGGGCAGTGGCTTCGTCCACTTTTGAATTCGTGATCAGGATACCGCCAAATGCAGAAACAGGATCACCTGCCAAAGCATCTTTCCAGGCATCGGTCAGATTTTTACGTGAAGCAATTCCGCATGCGTTGTTATGTTTGAGGATGGCGAAAGTTGTTTCCTCAAATTCAGAGATCAGGTTTACCGCCGCATCAATGTCGAGAAGGTTGTTGTACGAAAGTTCTTTTCCGTTCAGTTGGGTAAATATTTTTTCAAAGTCACCGTAAAATGTTCCTTGCTGATGAGGATTTTCACCATAACGCAGTGTTTTTGATTTGGACGCCGAACCGTTCATGTTTGGGACCTCACCCCGCCAGCCCATAGGCTGCCTCCCCTCTCCCGCGGGAGAGGGGTGAGGGGTGAGGATAAAATAATTGTGTATGGCAGTATCGTATTTTGATGAAACCCCGAATGCTTTTGTGGCAAGATGTTTTCTTTCTTCGAGAGAGGAGACGCCTTTTTTGTCTGTGAGAATTTTTAGCAGATAAGAGTATTCATTTTTTGAAGGAACGATCACCACATCGTTGAAATTTTTTGCCGCAGCACGGATCAGAGAAATTCCGCCTATATCTATCTTCTCAATAATTTCTTTTTCCTGCCCGACTGCGTCATTCAGGCGGGCATCTTTTGTTTTTGCAACCGTTTCTTCAAATGGGTAAAGGTCCACGATTACCAGGTCGATCTGAGGAATTTTATACTCTTCCAGCTGTGCAATATCACTTTGAAGTTCTCTGCGGCTGAGTATGCCTCCGAAAATTTTTGGGTGAAGCGTTTTTACTCTACCGCCAAGAATAGAGGGGTAGGAGGTAAGCTCTTCAACCG
>JAHEYK010000080.1 GCA_023251625.1 Bacteroidota bacterium | reverse complement strand
TGTGTGCTGGCAATGAACATGTGTTCAAGGAAATCCTCGTCACGTGTTGCACTTCCTTTGGAACCCTTCCCTCCCCTGCTCTGTGTGCGGTATTCTTTCAGGTCGGTACGCTTGATATAACCCATGTGTGAAATGGTCACTACCACTTTTTCGTCTGGGATCAAAGCTTCCATATTCATTTCATCAGCTGCATACACCACTTCGGTTCTGCGTTCGTCACCGTATTTTTCTTTTACTTCGTTCAGTTCGTTCTTAATGATCTCGTAACGGAGAATTTCATCGCCCAGTACATCTTTTAGGAAAGCGATCATTTTCATGAGGTCTTCATATTCTGCGCGGATCTTATCGCGCTCCATGCCAGTAAGAACTCTTAAACGTAATTCCAAAATTGCTTTCGACTGCTCTTCTGAAAGCTTAAAGCTTTTCATCAGAGCTTCTTTAGCGATCTCGGGAGTTTTAGATGCACGTATAATTTTGATGACCTCATCCAGGTTGTCAATAGCGATCAGGTATCCTTCTAAAATATGCGCGCGTCTTTCTGCTTCTGCTAATTCATATTTAGTTCTGCGTACTACCACTTCGTGCCTGAAATCCACAAAACTCGCTATGAGATGTTTCAGATTCAGCAATTGAGGCCTGCCGTTGATCAGAGCCACATTGTTCACACTGAAACTGGTTTGTAGCTCGGTATGTTTAAATAGATTGTTCACCACCACTTTAGCAATGGCATCTTTTTTCAATTCGTACACGATGCGCATTCCGTCACGATCCGATTCATCGCGTATATCAGAAATGCCTTCGATCTTTTTATCCGAGAGAAGGTTTGCGGTATCTTCGATCAGTTTTGCTTTGTTGACCAGGTATGGAATTTCAGAGACAATAATTCTTTCTCTGCCTTTGTGTTCTTCTACATCATATTTCGCACGCATTACAATTCTGCCTCGGCCGGTTTCAAAAGCATCTTTAACACCTTCAAATCCATAGATGATTCCCGCTGTTGGAAAATCAGGAGCTTTCACATACTGCATCAAACCCGCAACGTCAATGTCGCGGTTCTCAATATAAGCGATAGTAGCATTTACAATTTCGGTCAGGTTATGGGGAGGCATATTCGTTGCCATTCCCACTGCAATACCGGAAGCTCCGTTCATAAGCAGCTGTGGAATTCTGCTTGGAAGAACGGTAGGTTCTTGCAGGGAATCATCAAAGTTGGGCCTGAAATCAACCGTATCTTTTTCAATGTCAGAAAGCATTTCCTCCGCCATTTTGGTCATGCGGGCTTCGGTATAACGCATCGCTGCCGGCGGGTCACCATCTACCGATCCATAGTTACCCTGTCCGTCCACCAAAGGATAGCGCAGAGACCATGGCTGAGCCATACGGACCATTGTGTCATAAACCGAAGAATCTCCGTGTGGATGGTATTTTCCGAGCACCTCCCCCACTATTCTTGCGCTCTTCTTGTACGGGCGGTTCGAAAAAACACCCAGATCTTGCATTCCATACAGAACCCGGCGGTGAACGGGCTTGAGACCGTCACGAACATCCGGCAGGGCACGTGATACAATCACCGACATCGAATAATCGATGTACGCGGCTTTCATTTCATCTTCAATATTTACGGGTATTATTTTGTCTTCTGCCATAATAGGTTTTCTCTATGAAAAATGGATGTTTTTTATGTGTTCGAATGTACCTTTTTTGACCCATTTAGGAGTACCGAAATACATATTATTTGACATAATTATTAACAAAATTGATAACAAAAATCAGGTCCTTTTTACCTGAAAATATGCGTGTTTAATCACTAACATTAATATATAAAAATAAGTTTACATTTTGTAAACATGCTTGTTTTTTTTATATCTTTGTCTTTGTAAATGAGAATTATCGCCAAGAGCACATTGAGGGAATTTTGGGAGATTCATAACGATGCTGAAATACCACTCAAGACCTGGCATAAAATAGTGGAAAAACAGAGCTGGAAAAACATGCATGATATTAAGAATTTGTTTGGAGATGCAAGCATTGTCGGCCATAACCGGGTGGTGTTCAATATAAAAGGAAACCATTACAGATTAGTTGTATATGTAGTATTCAAAATGCAGAAGATCTTTATCCGGTTTATTGGAACGCATAAGGAGTATGACCGAATTGACGTAAGAACTATATAAATTAAAAGCAAATGAAAATAAAACCTATCCGAACAGAAAAAGATTACAGGGCTTCTCTCAAAAGAATTGATGAATTGATAGCCATTGACCCCAAAGAAGGTTCTTCCGCTTTTGATGAATTGGATATTATTTCCACACTGGTTGAGTCTTATGAATCTATGCACCATCCCATCGAAGCGCCTAACCCTGTAGCCGCTCTCAAATATATCATGGAAGAAAAAGGATTGAATCAAAAAGATATTGTAAAATTCTTTGGAGGAAATAAGAGCCTTGTATCTGCTGTACTCAGTAAGAAAAGAGAATTATCTAAAAGAGTGATCAAGGCTCTTCATCATGGATTGGGAATCCCTTATGAGGTGTTGATGGCTTAATTGGTTGAATCTGCCGTACCAGACAGGACTATCTGATAATTGGCCGGTCGTCACGAGGAAAACTAGAGCCGGTCGACTCTTTTTCAACACTTGTCGAATAAGATTTAAACCCCTTGCATTTCTTATTTTTTTTTGTTTACCTTTGTAATGTCGAATCTAATTACCATGAGTTTCAAGATACACAAAAAGGATAAATTCACAGTGGTGAAAACCAGCGTTGATAAACTGGACACAACCGTTGCTCCTAGCCTTAAAACAGAATTAGTTCTGCTCAATTCAGACGGAGTTCAAAATATCATCATTGACCTGAGTGCAACACGTTACTGCGATTCATCGGGCCTCAGTGCTATTCTCGTAGCGAACCGCCTTTGCAAAAATGCAGGAGGTGCACTTGTGATCACAGGATTGCAGGAACCGGTTAGAAATCTTATTTCTATCTCTCAATTGGATTCTATCCTGAACATTGCCGATACCCTGGAAGACAGTATTGAACTATTGAAAGAAAAAGTGGGCGGTGAAGCTGAATAATGCATCCTTTTGATCTGACCATTCTTGGTTGCAGCTCTGCTACTCCTACCTCCTCCCGCAATCCTACCGCACAGATTCTTAATCAGCATGAACGTTATTTTTTAATTGATTGCGGTGAAGCCACCCAGATACAGCTGCGCAGGTTCAAGTTGAAGATGCAGCGCATCGATCATATTTTCATCAGTCACCTGCATGGAGATCATTATTTAGGCCTTCCCGGTTTGCTCGGAAGTATGCATTTATTGGGCAGGGAAAAAGAATTACACATCTATTCCCCTCCCGGACTCGAAGAAATAATTGCTATAAATCATCATTATTCCAAAAGCCATCTGAACTACAAGCTGGTGTTTCATGCTATCGAATCACAGGCAAGAATATTGGAAGATGATAAAATGTCGGTGGATACGATCCCGATGAATCATCGGATCCCCTGCTATGGATTTTTATTCCGCGAGAAGCCGAACTTGAGAAACATCATTAAAGAAAAAATTGAACAATACAGTATTCAGGTTCAGGATATTCCAGCCATCAAGGAAGGAAAGGACATTGTTTCTGCTGAGGGGAAAACAATATCAAATGCCGAACTTACCACAGACCCGGCACCACCACGATCTTATGCGTATTGTTCAGATACAATATATAACGAATCATATATAGGCCAGATCAAAGATGCGGATATGCTCTACCACGAAGCAACATTCGGTTCAGAAATGATTGATCGTGCAAAGGAAACTTATCATTGCACGGCAAAAGAAGCTGCCACCATTGCCCTGAAAGCAAATGTTAAGAGACTGATCATCGGGCACTATTCTGCGCGGTACCGCGATCTCTCCCCTCTTTTGGCCGAAGCGAAAGAAGTCTTTGCCAATACAGTTCTTGCGATAGAAGGTGAAAAGTACTCTGTGTGAAATACGTTGATAAGATATTACCTCCGATTAAAAAAGTTATATATCTTTGCTTAGAATTAATCTAAATAAGGTGTCCAAGATCAAAGTTATCATAGCAGACAACAGTTATCTCATCCGGGAGGGATTTCGCTCCATTATCACAGGTAACAGCGAGTTCAAACTGGTTGGAGAAGCAGAAAAGGCCGATGAACTGACCGAGAAACTCCTTCTCCACCATCCGCATGTATTGGTGATAGATTATACTTCTCCTTTTTTCTGCATGGACGATATTCAGGCAATCCATCAAAAATTTCCCGGCATACATATTCTGGCAGTTACATATCCTCAAAGCAAAGCCACCATTGCAAAAGTGATCGAGAACGGGGTTATAAGCCATCTGCTGAAAGACTGCGGCAAAGAAGAGATCATTGAAGCGATACAAAGTACTGCAAAAGGACAAAAATTCTTCTGCGGAAAGATACTGGATACAGTTCTTAAAGGAAAAGATACGGTTGCATCTGAAGGAGTTTCTTGCGATGGCATTAAACTTTCTCCACGCGAAGTGGAGATCATCCAATTGGTTGCCGAAGGAATGAGCAATAAAGAGATCGCTGAGAAAATATTTCTTTCGGTACACACCATTACTACTCACCGTAAAAATATCATGAGCAAGCTCGGTGTCAATAATACCGCCGGCCTTGTGATGTTTGCGATTCGTCAGAATCTCATAGAGACGAACAAGTTTTTGTTTACCTCCAATTAATTTTCTCTACCTATTTAATGGTATGACCAATTTACCCCCTTTGAGGTATTGTCATTACATTCAACCGGAATAGATTTGCATCATGAAATTATATAAACTCAGCGCATTATTAGTTCTTTCTCTTGCAGCGGATCAATTCCTGATTGCGCAAGACAGACAGTTCGTAAGAACCTATCAATCCAATACCCTGGCAAAAGGCTCCAGGGATCTTGAAGCCTGGTCAACATTTCGTACAGGCAGGCAATATTATTACAATGCGCTGGATACGCGCCTTGAATTTGAAGTAGGATTAACAGATAAACTTCAAACTGCGCTGTATTTTAATACTTCGAACAGTGCATTTGGTGCCAACAAGGATACGCTTGGAGGAATTGCAGATACTTCCATAAGCGGGATATTTACCTCTTCTGAAGTTTCGATCTCAAGCGAATGGAAATGGAATCTCATGAATGCCTCTACCGATCCTTTTGGTTTTGCGTTGTATGCCGAATTTGGAATTAGTGCCAATAAATTTGAGATAGAGAACAAGCTTATTTTCGACAAACGGACCGATAAAAATATTTTTGCCCTCAACTTCGTGAATGAATATGCAATGGTCAATGATATTAAGAATGGAACAACAGAAATGTTCACAGAAGACGAACCCGAAATAGACCTTGCGTATATGCACATGCTCAAACCCAATATAGGTTTGGGATTGGAACTAAGAAATAGCAATGAAATTGAAGATGGAAATTGGAATTTTTCAGCCCTATATGGCGGGCCTACCTTCTTTTATGCAGCGGATAAATATTTTATCATTCTAAACGTTCTGCCCCAGTGGACTAACCTGCGTAAAACAGAGGATGCTCCGAACAACCTTGTTCTGAATGCCCGGGAAAAATTAGAGGTACGTTTATTATTGGGATTCAGCTTTTAATTATTTCAGGAGATAAAGTATTTTGCTGTAAATTTGCAAATATGAAAAAACTGATCTTTCTCCCCTTGTTTGCAATAGCGATCTACTGTTGTACGCCTAAAGCAAAAGTTGCTCCGGCCCCTGAATTCTCTGATGCAGATGTTGCACGCGGAAAGGTATTCTGGAACGATTGTTCTGTTGCTAATCTTAGTTCCGCAAAAGCACTTTATAACGGAAAATGCGGCACCTGCCATGCTCTTAAACCTCTTTATTCGATGGATGAAACAGGCTGGAGAAAGATCGTACCTCCGATGGCTAAAAAAGCAAATCTAAGCGCAGCAGAACAGGCATTGATCCTCAACTATGTGCTTACGATGAAGGATGCAAGGAAATAGCTCTGCTTTGCCTCCATACCTACCTCCCCTTTTCATACTTTTGTGCCATGATGCTCATTGCAGATAGTGGTGCGACAAAAGCAGACTGGAAATTTATTGACAAAGACGGAAAAGTTTCCTCCTTTTCCACCAAAGGCCTGAGCCCTCTTTTCTGGGCGAGTAAGGAAATGACAGATGAGATCAACAAGAAATTCCCAAAGAAAGTAAAGGCAGAGATCAAAAATCAGAGATCAAAAGTATTTTTTTACGGAACCAGCTGTTCCAGTAAAGAACGAATCAAAATAGTTGAAACAGCAATAAGAAAGGTTTTTCCTAAATCAAAGATCACTGTCAATCACGATATCCTGGCTTCTGCCCGTGCGCTTTGTGGAAACAAAGCAGGCATTGCATGCATCCTCGGCACAGGATCGAATTCATGCTATTACGATGGAAAGAAGATCGTTGAAAATAAAGGCGGTTTAACTTATATTTTAGGTGATGAAGGCAGTGGTGCTCATATAGGCATGGAGTTCATTAAAGCATTTTTAAATAATGAACTTCCCGGAAAACTTCATGCAACATTTTTGAAAGAGTATCGTTTGACAAAAGATAAAATATTTGACGCAGTGTACAATCAGAAATACCCGAACAGATTCCTTGCCTCTTTTGCAAAATTTGTGCATGAACATATCCAAGACCCATTCTTATACAACTTAGTGAGAAACTGCTTTCTTATCTTCTTCGAACGGACAATTTGTAAATATGAGAATTACAAATATATACCCGTAGGATTCGTAGGCTCAGTGGCAGAAAACTTCAAAAATATTTTATTCAGTGTTGCAAAAGAAAAGGAAGTGACTATCAGTAAAATAATTCAAAGCCCAATAGATGAACTTGTAAAGTATCATGTTAGTTTATAGTTTGTTAGTTTAGTGGTTTGGGTTTAACGGTTATCAGGTATAGTAAATCTGAAAAGCCGAAACACGTTCTTAACCAAAACAAATAACTAATCAACCCAAACTAAAAAACTAACGAACCAATAACCAATATGAACTACATTTTATTTGATGATTCCCGCGAGAACCTACTCCCACTCACATTCACCCGTCCTGTTTGCGAGATACGTGTTGGAATTCTCACCATCCGTGAAAAATGGGAAAAATATTTAAAGGCAAAGACCTCTACTCTTACAGAAGATTATCTCAGCCGAAAATTCCCGCTTGTTTCTGCAAAACAAAATCTGCTCATCAATGGATCTGTCTGCCCTAACCCGAAGCTGGTAAAGGATATCCTGTCCCTTAAACCCGGCGAAGCTTTGTTCAGTGACGATACACTGGTAGCTGTCAATTCTCCTACCGCTGATATTTCAAATTATAAGAACAGAAAGGAAACAAAAGCATTCTCTCTTTACATCAAACATCTCTGGGATATATTTCAGAAGAATGGAAAAGCCATCGAAGGAGATTTTGAAATTTTAACCAAGGGAAAAAAATCACAGAAGATCAGCAAGACCAACCAGGTGATTAACCCTAAGAATATTTTTTTAGAGAAAGGCGCTAAAGTGGAATGTGCTATCCTGAATGCAAGTGCCGGGCCTATTTACATCGGCAAAGATGCGGAAGTAATGGAAGGAAGTATTATCCGGGGGCCATTTTCTTTGGGAGAGAATTCCCAAATAAAAATGGGAGCAAAAATTTACGGGCCCACTACGGTTGGCCCCGAGTCAAAAGTAGGTGGTGAAGTGAACAACTCTGTCATCTTCGGGTATTCAAACAAAGCGCATGATGGATTCCTGGGTAACTCCGTGATCGGAGAATGGTGCAACATCGGGGCAGACAGCAATAATTCAAACCTTAAAAATAATTATGCTCCTGTCCGCCTCTGGAATTATCACGATGAAAAATTTGAAACAACCGGTTTAACATTCTGCGGGCTTATTATGGCCGATCACAGCAAGTGCGGCATCAACACCATGTTCAATACCGGAACGGTAGTGGGTGTAAGCGCGAATATTTTCGGTGCAGGATTCCCCCGTAACTTCATAGCTGATTTTTCATGGGGAGGTTCAGGCGGGTTCACCACCTATAAGCTCAACGATGCCTTTGGTACTGCCGACCGTGTGTATGAAAGACGAAATAAAAAGTTCAACGAGGTCGAGAAAGAGATCCTTTCTAAGGTGTTTGAAATGACAGAAAAAAACAGGAAATAAGCCAAATAGCCACGATTTACTGCAATTAATTGCCCCTGATCAAGATATATGTGACAGTATGTCTTCGTACCTTCACTGGCATTATCCTTGACTCTAATCAGCGAAAAACGAAAGTATACGAACAATACGAAATAACAGCCTGACTTTTGCCTCTCTTTCGTATTTTTCGTACTGATTCGTTTTTCGAAGATTTAAAATATGAACATAAATTTTTAGATTTTTATATGAACCCATTCGACAACGAAAACCTGCACCTGAATCCGATCATTGAAGACGATGCAGAACTTATACCTCTTCTAAGTACAGAAGACGAAGAGCAGATCAACTCGGAAAAATTTCCGGATACGCTGCCTATTCTTCCGTTGAGGAACACCGTTTTGTTTCCGGGAGTCGTAATCCCGATCACGGTGGGGCGTGATAAATCCATTACCCTGATAAAAGATGCTTACAAAGGCGACAAGACCATTGGCGTGCTGGCACAGAAAAATGATAAGACCGAAGATCCAACCGGCGATGAGTTGAATAAGATAGGCACGATTGCTTTCATACTGAAAATGTTCCGTATGCCCGATGGTAACACCACGGTGATCATTCAAGGCAAAAGACGTTTTGAGCTGAAAGAAATTACACAAACCGAACCTTACCTGAAAGCAAAGATCGGTGAGTTCAAAGAAGCAAAACCCGATACCAACGATAAAGAATTTGATGCCCTGGTTGGTTCTCTGAAAGATATCGCGCAGCAGATCATCAAAGGCTCTCCTCATATTCCATCCGAAGCATCCTTTGCGATGAAGAACATTGACAGCCCTTCTTTCCTAATTAATTTTATTTCTTCAAACGCCAATATTCCAGTTACGGAAAAACAGAAACTTCTGGAAGTCCCCAACCTGAAAGACCGCGCCACCAACTTGCTCGGGCATCTGAGCAAAGAACTGCAGATGCTGGAACTTAAGAATCAGATACAGAGCAAGGTGAAAGTGGACATTGACAAGCAACAACGCGAATATTTCCTGCACCAGCAGATGAAGACCATCCAGGATGAACTGGGCGGCAATTCATTTGAGCAGCAGATCGAAGAACTTAAAAAGAAAGCCAAGGATAAAAAATGGCCCAAGGAAGTTGCGGCAATTTTTGAAAAAGAAATTAAGAAGCTTGAACGTATCAATCCGAATGCTGCTGAATATTCCGTGCAGACGAATTACCTGGAAACACTCGTTGACCTGCCCTGGAGCGAATACACAGCTGATATTTTTGATCTGAAGAAGGCCCAAAAGATCCTGGATCAGGATCATTATGGAATGGAGAAGATCAAAGAAAGGATTCTTGAACATCTTGCTGTGCTTAAGCTGAAGAGCGCCATGGAACTTAAAAAAGGCGGAAGACATGGCTCCCCGATCCTTTGCCTGGTGGGCCCTCCCGGAGTTGGAAAGACTTCTTTGGGAAAATCAATTGCCTCTGCTCTTGGAAGGAAATATGTACGGGTTTCATTGGGTGGATTAAAAGACGAAGCGGAAATCCGCGGCCACCGCAGAACCTATATTGGCGCTATGCCCGGGCGTGTGATCAAAGGAATTCAGAAAGCAAAATCATCCAATCCGGTTTTTATGTTGGATGAAATTGATAAAGTGGGCAGCGATTATCATGGAGACCCATCCTCTGCCCTGTTGGAAGTATTGGATCCTGAGCAAAACAATTCTTTTCATGATAATTTCATTGAAGTGGATTATGATCTTTCTAAAGTGATGTTCATCGCCACGGCAAACTCGCTGAGCACCATTCAACCCGCATTGCGCGACAGAATGGAGATCATTGAAATGACCGGTTATTCTGTAGAAGAGAAAATAGAGATCGCAAAACGTTATCTTATTCCAAAACAACTGGAAGAAAATGGAATAGCGGCCCCATCCCAGCCTTCCCAGAAGGGGAAGGAGAAAATGATTAAAGGGAATGTACTATTTAGTGATAAGGTAATTGAAAAAATAATTGAGAACTACACTCGTGAATCAGGAGTTCGTTTGTTGGAGAAAAAGATCGCACAGATAGCTCGCCATATTGCAAAGAAAATTGCAATGGGCGCTCTCCCCCTTGTAAAGGGGGATAAAGGGGGATTGGCTGTTACAGAAGATAATTTGACAACCATCCTCGGCCCTGCGCATCCGAAAGAACATTACCAGGATGCCGGAGTTCCCGGAGTGGTGATCGGATTGGCATGGACGCCTGTTGGTGGAGATATTTTATTCATCGAGACAAGTTTAAGTGCCGGAAAAGGAAAACTCACCCTCACCGGAAGCCTGGGTGATGTGATGAAAGAATCTGCAGTGATTGCGCTCGAATATTTAAAATCTCATGCCGACTCGCTTGGAATACAAGCGGATGTATTTGCCAATAAGAACATTCATATACACGTACCCGAAGGCGCAACGCCCAAGGACGGCCCCTCTGCCGGAATTGCCATGCTCACGGCCCTTGCCTCTGCTTTTACCGGCAAGAAAGTGAAAAAATTCCTGGCTATGACAGGCGAAATTACTTTACGCGGAAGAGTGCTGCCTGTTGGAGGCATTAAAGAAAAAATCCTTGCCGCCAAACGTGCCGACATCAAAGAGATCATCCTCTGCGAAGAGAACCGCAAAGACATTGAAGAAATAAATAAAGAATTTCTCAAAGGCCTTACCTTCCACTACGTAAAAAATATGCTGGAAGTGCTTGATATTGCTTTGCCGATGAAGAAGGTGTTTGCGAATAACTAAATGGTATACTCAATGAGTCATTTTAAAATATTTCTGTTATTTGTTTTGCTCTCTTATAGTTATACTCTTTATGCGCAAAAGAAAATAATCGATCCATCTTTAGAGTATTACAACGAAGGAGCAAAAGCTTTTAGTGAAAAGAACTACCCACTTGCTGATTCGTTATATACACTTTCGATTCGGCTATATCGTCATCCAGACACTTATTATAACAGGGCAATGACCAGAAAGAAATTAAATAACTTCAAAGGCTTTTGTACTGATTTAGATACCGCAGCATTAATGTTAGACACAGAAGCAAGAAAGGAATTTTGGAAATATTGTGGTAAAATAGATACGATTTATTATGATTCATTGAATCAAAATGTTTTTAATAAAAACTACAACTATTATGTCATCATAAGTGCATGCTCCTATACAAAATACCTTTGCTATGAAAAATATAATATAGAAAAAAAACTGCTTCTTGCTTATATTGTACAAGGGAATGATACGATGTATGGCGAAGGAGAGAACTTGAAACATGCAGAATTCAATGGCGGAGATGCAAAAATGTATCAGTTCATACAAAAAAATCTTCTTTACCCAGAATATGCCAGGGACAATGGAATACAAGGAAAAGTATTTTTGTCATTTATTATAACTAAAGAAGGGAAGGTTAAGGATTTATTTGTTATCAAAGGGAATTCCCAATTAGTAGGAGAATCTTTACGTGTTGGAAAAATGATGTCAAATTGGAAACCAGCAATTTTTGAAGGGAAACCAGTCAACTCAAAATTTATTCTCCCACTTTCTTTTAAACTTAATTAGTCGCAGCTTGCAACCACGCCTTGTCTATTTATAGTTCTAAGCGATTTCAACTCATCTCTCACTCTCTATTGATGAATGTTGTTCGACCCCGAAGGGGTCGTATGTTAATAGAACAAATATTTTCTACAGATATGCGACCCCTTCGGGGTCGAACCTCAATCATAATCCATTATCTTTGCTCTAATGAGCGAAAAAGATGAGGATAAAAACAAAGTAAACGGACCTTCTGCTGATTATCAAAAGCAGGAGATTCGTTTTTTTAATTCATTTGAGGAGATGAATAAGGCGGATGCGAAAGAAATGGCTGCATTTAGTCCTGTACAGCATTTGCAACATATCACAGAATATCTTAAACATGTTTTTGCGAAGGAGCTTCAAGATAAGGCAAAGGATATGAATATTCACTTCAAGAAAACAGATTGGTTTATCGAACAATAACGCCAGAAAGATAAAATTGATGTAGAAGAACTGCAGCGGATCAATGCAGCCAAAGAGAAAAAATAGTAAAAGCAGTTAAGCGCAGCTTCCTATTCCCAATCAAATTACTTCACTCCGCTTTGCGAGAGTCCGTCTTTTAGCGGACAATACTTACAGTTCCCATTTTTTTCTGAGTCTTAAGAGGGAAACATTGCGTGGTGTAGTCAATCGTAACTACATACACATCTTGCTGTGCTACTTCTTCCCCATCTTGTTTCAAAGGGTAATGTCCGCCTTGTATTTTTCCGTTCCAGCCTTTATTGATGTCATCTGATTCAAAGATCAGGTTTCCCCAGCGGTCAAAAATAGTCATGTCAAAAGAAGAAATACCTGTGCCTTTTGCAAGGAATATTTCGTTGAGGTTATCCTCATTAGGAGTAAATGCATTTGGAACGTACAGGCTGCCTCCTGTTCCATCTCCGGTGATGGTAGAAGAATCACTCGACAGGCAATTTCCGAAAAGAGCTACCACCCAAAATTGCCCTGCAGCATCTACACTAATGGTTTGTGAAGTGCTTCCGTTAGACCATAAATAAGAGGTGGCCCCTGCCCCGGGGTCGAGTATGATCGGAGAGATCGTGCAAAGCGATGAATCAAATAAC
>JAHEYK010000079.1:9961-12922 GCA_023251625.1 Bacteroidota bacterium | reverse complement strand
CTTTTTACCGTAAGGAATTTCAGGCTCGGCAGCAATAGAAGTATCATCGGCCAATAATTTCTTCAGATAGGCTTTTTCCTCGGCAAAAGTCATGTTCATGATTTTTTTGCTAATACGCTCTCTTATCTTACGCAAGACTTTTACAGTACTATATTGTTTTTTTATTTTTATTTTGCGTTTCATTTTACAATTCCTTGGGTGTTCTGATCTCAATGCTTGAGTATCCCATTTTCAAATTTACTGAATTATATCCAATTATTCTCTTGAGATTTACAATATGTTTAAAATTCCAGCTTGCCAGAGCATCAGCACCACTTATAGTTGCTATAGCTATATGCTGGCAATCTGCCTTGCTCGTCCTTCCAACTACTTTTTCAGTCATATATTGTTCCGCTAATTCAGACGCTTTGTCTGTAAGTTCAACATGCTGAATTTGTTTTCCGGAATATTTATCCAGATGGTGCCTTACATGTAATGGACCTAGTGAAAGTTCTGCACGGAGCAGGTCGGAAACAATAAGTGTTATTTCTCCTCTTTCAACTTTTTTGAACAAAAGTTTAGTTGCCTCTTCAAATTCTGCGTCATAAAACCCACCTACTACAGAAGTGTCAATGTAGATTTTCATGTGGTAAATATATTAACTCTGGATATATCCAGTAGCACGTTCCGGCGAGTAATTCGTATATTTGCCCGCTTAAATTCGTAGTTAGATGGATATAGAATTCAACAAAAACGAAGACCAGATGAAACAGCTCATCTCCACTATGGAGAAGAAGCTGGAGAAAATTTATTTGGGAGGGGGTAAAGCAAAAATTGACAAGCAGCACGAGCAGGGTAAACTTTCTGCGCGTGAACGTTTGGAATATTTATTGGATAAGGACAAACCCCAGGTAGAACTCGGTGCTTTTACAGGAGATGGAATGTATGAAGAAGACGGAGGATGTCCTGCCGGCGGAACAGTTATTGTGATTGGATATGTGAGAGGCAAGCAATGTATTGTAGTTGCTAATGATGCAACGGTAAAAGCAGGAGCCTGGTTTCCTATCACCGGAAAAAAGAATTTACGTGCGCAGGAAATAGCGATGGAAAATCGTTTACCGATCATTTATCTGGTGGACAGCGCGGGAGTTTTTCTTCCCAAGCAAGATGAAATATTCCCGGATAAGGAGCATTTCGGCAGGATTTTCCGTAATAATGCGATCATGTCATCCATGGGAATTACCCAGATCGCAGCTGTGATGGGATCTTGTGTTGCAGGTGGTGCGTATTTACCCATTATGAGCGATGAGGCGATGATTGTAGATAAAACAGGAAGTATTTTTTTGGCAGGATCTTATCTGGTGAAAGCAGCCATTGGGGAAACCATTGATAACGAAACTTTAGGAGGTGCAACTACCCATTGTGAAATTTCAGGTGTAACAGATTATAAATGCAAAGACGATAAAGATTGCCTGGACAGGATAAAAAATATTTTCGATAAGATAGGCAGCTATAAAGAGGCCGGTTTCAGCAGGGTAGAGGCGAAGCAGCCTAAAAAGGATTCTAAAGAGCTTTTGGGAATTGTACCGGTTGCAGCAGGTAAGCAGTATGATATGAAGGATGTGATCGAAAGATTGGTAGATGATTCTGCATTTGAGGAATACAAGGAAGGTTACGGCATGAGTATTGTGTGCGGTTATGCACGCATTGACGGATGGGCAGTAGGCATTGTTGCCAACCAGCGCAAAGTGGTAAAGAGCAAAAAAGGCGAAATGCAGTTTGGGGGAGTAATTTATTCGGACAGTGCTGATAAAGCTACCCGTTTCATTATGAACTGCAATCAGAAAAAAATCCCGCTGGTATTTTTGCAGGATGTTACCGGGTTTATGGTAGGTTCCCGCTCCGAACATGGGGGGATCATAAAGGACGGAGCTAAAATGGTGAATGCCGTTGCGAATTCTGTGGTTCCAAAGTTTACGATCATCATCGGCAATTCATACGGAGCAGGAAACTATGCCATGTGCGGAAAAGCATACGATCCTCGCCTAATAGTTGCATGGCCTACCGCAAAAATTGCGGTGATGGGTGGTGAACAAGCTGCCAAAGTACTCGTACAGATAGAAGTTGCATCGCTCAAAGCAAAAGGGGAGAAGATCACTCCTGAAAAGGAAGCAGAGCTTTTCAATAAAATTAAGGACAGATACGACTCACAAACCTCTCCGTATTATGCAGCCTCCCGCTTATGGGTAGATGCAGTGATAAACCCTGCCGACACACGCAAATGGATCGCCATGGGGATTGAAATGGCAGATCATGCACCCATTAAAAAGAAATTTAATGTAGGTGTTATCCAGACATAGAGCCGAAAGCTGGTTTTTTCCTCCATTATTTCATCAATTTTTTTTCAATTAATTTAATTAATAGTTTAGACATATCTAAATTATTCCTAATTTCACGTAAACATTCTTGTGTTATGAAGCAATTATTAGTTATTATTTTCTTGTTAGCAAATTTCACTTCTTTTTTTGCTCAGTCTTTGAATAATAAAACATTGCGCGACTTAAGTCCCGACCGGCCGCACCAAACCGAATCACCGATCACTACAGATAAGGGACATGTCATGCTGGAACTTGATATGGCTAATTATACCCGAGATACCATCCTGTTGGGAACAGTTCATACTCTTGGATTTGGTAATGTGAATGTCAAAGTGGGATTGAGCAAAAAAATGGATATTGAGTTGATCACAAGCATTTACAACAAACGATTTTCAGATGTGAGCCCTGCACCTGTCAGTACTTCCTTCGAAGATTTTTTGTGGAGATATAAGTATAGTATTGCAGGTAACGATTCAGGTGATTTTGCTATTGCTGTTATGCCCGTTGTCAGGACAAACAATTTTTTCAGGAATAAATTTGAGGTCATGAATGCGGGGCTTTTGATAAATGCCGAGTATGAAATAATGAAAAAGTTTGGCCTGGG
>JAHEYK010000079.1:0-9861 GCA_023251625.1 Bacteroidota bacterium | reverse complement strand
GCATTTTTATTACCTATCTTAAGTAAGTTAGCAGTCCACCCATCTCCCCATGTAGATACACTCATTGTTTCGCCAACCCGTGAACTTGCCCTGCAGATTGACCGTGCCCTCGAAGGTTTTGCATATTTTACGGGAGTGAGCTCCATTGCTATTTATGGGGGTAATGACGGTAGTTCTTTTGAACGAGAAAAAACTGCGCTCACTACAGGGGCAAATATCATTATTGCCACTCCCGGAAGATTGATGTCGCACCTCAATATGGGTTACGTAAAGTTTGACAAGCTCAAGCATTTAATCTTGGATGAGGCAGACCGAATGCTCGACATGGGGTTCAATGAGGATATCATGCGTATCATTAAATATATCCCTGCAAAAAGGCAAACGTTGCTTTTTTCGGCAACGATGCCGCCCAGAATACGAACGCTGGCAAATAAAATCCTGGTGAATCCCCAGCAGATCAGTATTGCCATTTCGAAACCGGCTGAAGGAATTTTACAAACTGCTTACATGGTTTATGATAACCAAAAAAATGCTTTGATCCTTGATCTTCTGAAAGGTAAAAATTTACAAAGCGTGCTTATCTTTTCATCTACAAAAAGTAATGTAAAAAATTTAGAGAAAGATCTGTCAAGGTTAAAGCTAAGTGTAAAAGCAATTCATTCGGACCTTGATCAAAAGGAGAGAGAGGAAGTGCTTCGGGATTTTACGGCACGAAAGACCCAGGTGCTTGTGGCTACGGATATCCTTGCACGTGGAATTGACATTGAGGGAATTGACCTGGTAATTAATTATGATGTTCCTAATGATTCGGAAGATTATGTGCATCGTATTGGCCGCACAGCGCGTGCGCAAAGTACAGGCATGGCCATCACCTTCATTACAGAAAAAGATCAGCGCAATTTTAAAAGGATAGAAGATTTTTTAGGCAAAACGATCGTTAAAACTCCGGTGCCCGCCCATTTGGGTAAGGTACCTGTTTACCGACCCTAGTTCCCTCTAATAAAATGAATGGCTGTAGCCAACGCCCATGATCCAATTGATAAAGGGATTATAGATATGAAAGTGCGGTTCGATCAGATAATAGAACTCCAACGCATCCACAGCATTTAATTCATAAAACGTACCTGCAAAATAACGCATTCGGTCAACTTCTCTTCCGTTTCGATGAAAGTAATCAAGTTGAAAGTATACTTCCTCCGCTATGTAAGGTACGAAACGACTATTGTTCTTGTATTTAATAGTGACTTTATTCCTTAAATAGTAGTCCGGAACATCCCAGTTGGCAGAGCGGTCAATATCGTTGTATTGGTTCTGAAACATCTGACGGTCGTAAATGACAAAATGGTGAAATTTATATTTTAATACAAAATTTACATAGAACTGTTGACGAAAGCTCACATAGCTTGTGTAGGTCTTTTTTGCGATCGGTACGTAGGCAGCTGACAGATGCAAATGCTTGTTGACGTTATAGGTCAATCCCAGATCGCCATAAATATAGTTTGGGGAAGTACAGTTTTCTGTCAGCCTTCCTTCTTCATTTAAGTGAATGAGCAATCGCTGGGTAATGTTCTTTTCCAGGTAAATATTTTCCCATACCTGTGAATCGTCATTTTTCTGGGAGAAAACAACTTCTGAAAAGCATAAATGAGAAAGTATGATTATTAAAACGGCCCTGCTCATATACGCATTAAAATGTTTCACCTAAGTTAAAAAGAAAACCCCTGGCACCATTAATGCCTACTCCGTATGAAAGGACGAGGTTGGTATCAGCGTGTTTATTGGCTTTGATCCGTATGCCTATGCCCGCACCCGGAGCAATGGTTTCGAATTTATTAGTTCTCCATTCTGAAAACGACTGGAGATTGGCAAATACAAGCCCTCCCAGTAAGCCATTGTTTGTGATCATAAAGCGGTATTCAGTTTCGAGGTACATCATGTTCGTGCTGCGGTATCTGCTCTGGATGAATTGCCGGCCGGAGTTGGAATATGTATCCCATCCCGTGCTTGGCAGATCAAAATAGGGAGGTATCCCATCTAGAGTGAACCAATAATAATTCCAAATAGCCAATACGTTTCTGGATCGTGCCGGTATCCTGAAATATCTTCTGTAATCCAGGAACATAGATTGCCAGTTCTTATCACTTCCCAGGAAGGTGATGTTCTGACGGAAAGCCAGATTTGTTAAATGGCCTCTTTGAGGATTATTGGGATTTCTTCTGGTATCAGATAAAATATTGAGAGATAAACCCGATGAGTTTGATTTTTCTGTTCGTCCGTATTGCGTGTAATCATTTTGAGGTGTTCCGGAGCCGTCACGAATATGCCAGTGGTAGTCAAAATTATAACCGATGCCTGCCATGAACTCAGGGATGATCTGCGTGACGGCCAGCTGACTGATCCTAAGGTAATCGTAAAAGATGAGATCAGAATTACCTTTTGAAGAATGCCCGCCCATGCCGTAGGTATAAGATGCGTAATCGTAGTAGCGCCAATCTCCCAAAAAGTTGATCTTATTTTTTCTACTCCAGATACTTGAAATAACCGATGTTATCAGCTGCCCGTTCTGCCCGTATTCAGCAAGCCCCAGTACGGTGGATGTATTTGCGCTATCTGTTTTTCCTAAGTTAAAAGAAAGGCTTGTTGCGGCCAGCGCCTTAAAACCTGTTAATATCGAATAACTGACGCCCGGAAGCACGAGAAAATAAAATACCCCATCTTTTTTTATGAGTGTATCCTCAAAACTGGGCTTCACCCTGAATATTTTTTTAAACACATCGCCAAGATCTTTTTGGGGAACTTTTTTATTTTGACTGACGAGAGCAGAATCTTTGATCTGTTTGCTGCTATCGTGCGGGGCAGTTGCCTGTGCATGTAATATGACGCTAGAAGGGTATGTAAGAAGAATACTTAGGCTGATCAGGAGAAAAATATTTTTTCGGAGTGCCGCTAAACGCATGGTGTCAGAATGCAAATATGGCGGGAAGATACTTAATCAATAAATAACCCAACTACTTTTTTATCCCCACGAATGATATACTTATTTTTAACAGAAAGGAGGTAATTCATCAGGAATATTATCATCGCCAGCCCCCACCCAATTCTTTGTATAGATTCGTCACAGAATTAAATTGACGTTTTTTGACATCTACCAACTCCAGTTTAGCTGATAACGCATCGCGCTGGGTCATCAATACTTCAAAATAATCTGCCCGAGCTGATTTGAAAAGTTCATTTGAAATATCCACGGACTTTGCAAGTGTTTCGACTTCTTTGTTTTTTAGGTCATATAATTTACGAAGGTTGTCGATCTTTGATAGTTCGTTCGATATCTCGGTAAAGCCATTCAGGATGGCTTTCTGGTAGTTATACATGGCTTCCACCTGGTATGCTTTTGCTTTATTGAATTGAGCCCTGATTGCGTTTCTGTTTATCAGCGGAGCCGCGAGATTTCCTGTCAGCGAATACATGAATGATTCAGGGGTAGTAAGAAGATAAGCAGTTTTGAAAGCATCAAAACCAATGCCGCCTGTAATGTTCAGTGAAGGATAAAACTCAGCCTGCGCTGATTTTACATCGCATGCTGTTGCAAATAATTCCAGCTCGGCTTGTTTTATGTCAGGACGGTTGGCAAGGAGCTGAGAAGGAATGCCCGCTTTCATTTGTTGAGGTGCCCCGGACATTAAAGAGGATTTATCTCTTGTGATCGTTTGAGGAAATCTCCCCAGTAAAAAATTGATCTTATTCTCTGCTTCTTTTATCTGTTGCAGCAAATCGAATTCCATAGCCTGGGAACTGAGCACCTCCGCTTCAAATTTTTTCACAGCCAGCTCGCTGACCACCGAAGCTTCTTTCTGTACCTTCATTATCTCAAGTGCATTCAGTTGAAGTTTAATGGTTTCGCGGATCACATCCAGCTGATTATCAAGAGACAGCAATTCATAATAATCATTTACGATATCGGCAACAAGGTTGGTGATCACGAAATTTTTGCCTTCCATACTTCCAAGATACCTTGTGAAAGCGGCCTTCCGGGAATTACGAAGCTTTTTCCAGACATCCACTTCCCAGCTTGCATCAAGGCCGAAAGCAAAATCGTTCAGGTGTTCCGGTACTTTTTGTCCCGGAGTAATATCAGCGGATGCATCACCCGCACCCTGACTGGTATAGTGCCCTATTTTTTCCTGGCCTGCTTTAATTCCTACACCAACTCCTGGCAGGAGCATGTCTTTTCTGAAGAGCACTTCGTTCTGTGCAATGATTATATCCTCTAATGCAATTTTGAGGTCGAGGTTATTATTAATAGCGGTGTCGATCAGACTAAGCAGGTTGGGGTCCCCAAAAAAATCTTTCCATTTTATTTTCCCTGAATTGGTGGTGTCGGTAGAAGAAGAATAAGTTGGAGGAACTGCAGGCGCCTTGCTTTTGACCGGATCAAAAATTTTACAACCTGCGCAAGTGAGAAGGGCCGCAAGAAAAAAAACAGAGTATTTTTTGTATGTATTCATACTATTCCTCATCTAATTCGTCAGTTAACGGGTTATCTTCTTCGTTCTCAACAAGAATATGTTTTTCTGAGATAGTCGCGAAAATATAATAGAGCCCCGGTACAACGAGTACTCCAAATATTGTCCCGATGAGCATTCCTCCCACAGCAGCAGTTCCGATCGTTCTGTTTCCAATGGCCCCAGGTCCAGTTGCCACTACCAATGGGATCAGCCCCGCAATGAATGCGAAAGAGGTCATTAATATTGGGCGCAAACGAGCGGCTGCACCGTCAATGGCTGCCTGCATGGCAGTTTTTCCGGCACGGTGCCGTTGCACAGCAAATTCAACAATAAGTACAGCATTCTTGCCCAGAATGCCGATCAGCATCACCATGGCGATCTGAGCATAGATGTTATTTTCAAGTCCTAGTATCTTCAGGAAAAGAAATGCTCCAAAAATTCCGATCGGCAGTGAGAAAATAATTGGAAGGGGAAGCACAAAACTTTCGTATTGGCCCGACAATACGAGGTAAACAAAGACGAGCGCGATAAGAAAAATATAAATGGCCTGGTTGCCTTGGCGAGATTCGTCAATGGATATGCCGGCCCATTCGATACCAAAGCCTTTCGGTAATTTTTCTTTGGCAATTTTCTCCACTATTTTAAGAGCGGTCTCGCTGCTGTAGCCCGGGGCTGCACCCCCGCTTATCTCTGAAGAATTGTAGAGATTATGTCGTGTGATCTCCGAGAGCCCGAATACTTTATCGATCTTCATGAAGGCAGTGTAAGGAACCATCTCTCCTGAATCATTCTTTACGTATAGTTTTAAAAGATCGTCCGGTTGTGACCGGTATTTAGGCAGAGCCTGTACCATCACTTTGTACGGCCGGTCGTATTTTATGAAACTTGTTTCGTAGTCACTGCCAATTAGTGTAGAAAGATTGTTCAGCGCTTCATCAACATTCACTCCTTTTTGTTTTGCTTTATCATAATCCACATTCAACATATATTGAGGGAAGCTTGCACTATAAAGGGAGAAAGAATTGGATAGCTCAGGCTGCTTGTTCAATTCCTTTACGAATTTGTTACTGACATTTTCCATCAATTTATAATCTCCACTTCCTGCCTTATCTTCCAATCGGCACTCAAAGCCACCCGCAGCACCATAGCCCGGAACAGAAGGAGGAGGAAAAAATTCAATGTTTGCTCCCTTGATGTTTTTAGCTTTCTCTTCCAGCTCTTTCATTACTTCTACGGTTGAACGTTTTCGTTCATTCCAGTCGATAAGATTGATCAGGCAGCTGGCTGAATTGGAACCTGTACCTTCTGTCAGAATTTCATATCCGGCCATGGTAGAAACTGATTTTACCTCCGGAATAGTTGTTGCTACCTTCTGAAGTTCTACCGCCACTTCATCTGTACGTTCCAGGGTTGAGCCCGGGGGTGTCAGGATGATGGCATAAAATAAAGACTGGTCCTCGTTTGGGATAAAGCCGGATGGGGTCATCTTGCTAAGGCCCCATGATCCCAAACAAAAAATGATAAGAATTAAAAAGGTAACCGCCTTGCGGTTCACAATTGCACCTACTACGATTTTATATTTTCCTGACAAACGATTGAACCAATTGTTAAAGCGAACTAGAAACCTGTTTAACCAGGTTTTTCTTTTTTCTACTCCGTGAATATTTTTCAACAATAAGGCGCACAACGCAGGGGTAAGGGTTAAAGCTACAATTCCGGATAATATAATGGAGGTAGCCATGGTCACTGAAAACTGCCGGTAAAAAATTCCCACCGGGCCGGACATGAATGAGATGGGTATAAATACGGAAGCCATAACGAGCGTAATAGCAATGATAGCTCCTCCGATTTCATGCATGGCCATTTCAGTAGCTTCCACTACGCTTATATCCGGGTGTTCCTCCATTTTTGCATGTACTGCTTCCACCACTACAATGGCGTTATCTACTACAATACCAATGGCAAGTACAAGAGCAAATAATGTGATGAGGTTAAGGGATATGCCTAACAACTGCAGGAAAAAGAAAGCTCCTATGAGCGAAATGGGCACCGCTATGATCGGAATCAGTGTAGAACGCCAGTCAGCAAGAAAGATGAAAACTACGAGAGCTACCAGCAAAAAGGCTTCGAGAAGTGTGTGGATCACTTTTTCGATAGAAGCATCCAGGAATTTTGAAACATCATATCCAAAGGAATAGTTCATGCCCTTGGGAAAAGAATTCGCTTTGATCTCTTCCAGTTTCTTTTTTACTTTCTCGATAACCTGGTTGGCATTACTTCCATAAGACTGTTTGATAACAATAGCAGCAGAAGGTTTGCCATTTAATTTTGAATAAATATCATAATAATAGCTGCCAAATTCAATATCAGCAATATCTTTTAAACGGAGCAACTCTCCATTAGGATTACAACGAATAACTATGTTCTCGTATTGCTCTTTCGTGGTGAATCTTCCAGAATATTTTAAAACATATTCAAAAGCCTGGGATTCTTTTCCGGAACTTTCTCCTAACCTGCCGGGAGAGGCTTCCAGGCTTTGTTCGTTCAAAGATTCCATTACCTCATCAGAGGAAACTTTATACGCCTGCATCCTATCTGGCTTTAGCCAAACCCTCATCGCGTAATCCCGGTCCCCAAGGATATCGGCAAAGCCCACACCATCCACGCGCTTTAATTCTGACAGCAAATTTATATCAGCAAAGTTGTAGAGGAAATTAATGTCAAGATTGGGGTCATTACTGTACAGGTTAATGTACATTAACATATTTGACTCTTCTCGTGTGATCTTAACCCCTTCACGAACAACAATTGGAGGGAGTTTATTCACCACTGCAGCAACGCGATTTTGCACATTCACTGCTGCAATGTTGGGGTCAGTTCCCAATTCAAAAACTAACGATATTAGTCCTTCTCCATCATTTCCGGCATCCGAATCAATATATTTCAAACCCGGTATACCATTCAAAGCTCTTTCAAGAGGAATAATAACGGATTTGATTAAAAGCTCGCCATTTGCTCCGGGATAATCCGCCAAAACATTTACTTTGGGAGGAGAAATGGAAGGATATTGTGTAACCGGCAATTGAAACATGGCAATCGCTCCCAGGAAGACAATAATGAGAGATATTACTATGGACAGAACCGGCTTGTGTATGAATTTACTGAACATAACGAGTGCTATATTTTTTTTACTTTCTTTATTAGCTGTAAATTATTGATCACATTTTTTGCGTCAACATATTCCGCCTCAATTTTATCATCCTCCTTAGCAGATTGAAGTCCCTCCAACAGTATTTTGTCTTTTTCTGTAATGCCTGAATCTATTATATACAGGTTGGGTAATCGTTGCTTGATTGTAATAGCCCGTGATCTGACCACATTGTTTTGATCTATTACGTAAACAAAGATCTTATCCTGGATCTCATAGGTGGCTTTCTGGGGAATGATGAGTGCATTTTTCAACCGAACAACTAACTGCACTTTCCCTGTTTCTCCGTGTTTCAACAATAAATCCGGATTAGGAAATTTTGCCCTGAATGAAATATTGCCAGTATTGTTATCAAATTCACTTTCTACAGTCTCTACGGTACCCGGATATTTATGCAGTTGTCCATTTGCCAGCAGTAGATTTGCGGATTCTTTTTCGCCATTCTTCGTTTGTTCCTTGTAATGGAGGTACTCGTTCTCTGAAAAATTAAAGTAAGCAAATACATCTTTATTATTAGAAATGGTGGTTAGCAAAGTTCCTTCATCGATACGGCTTCCTGCTTTAAACCGGATCCTGTCAATGATTCCATCAAACGGAGCTTTGATCTCGGTATAGGAAAGATTTAGTTCAGCAAGTGCTACTTCTGCTTTTTTCTGGTCCAACTTTGCTATTGCCACTGCCAGTTCTGTTTGTGAAACAATATTCTTCTCTGCCAGTGTTCTTACATTTTGCAACTCAAGTTCTGTCTCTTTGGCTTCTGCTTTTGCTTTTAATAATTCAGATTGAAATTCAATAGGCCTGATATTGAAAAGAACCTGCCCTGCTTTGACTTGCTGTCCTTCATCAACATTTATGGATTCCAGATATCCTTTTACCATAGCATGTATTTCAACATTCTGTAGCGATTGTATTTGAGCCACATATTCCTTGGCAAAGGATGTATCCATCACAACCGGGCTTGTAATTATGAATTTCCCTTCTTCAGCCTTATTCTCCTGCTTGGTGGTGCATGCAGTAAAATTAGCTGTTATAGCGAGGATAACCAATAACTTGTTTTTATTCATAACGTGTAAATAGTTTCAAAACGATTAGTTGTTGATCGTCAGTCAGTTTTTTATTGAATGATATTGCCGTACATGCATATTTACATTTACACCTTAGAAAATTAAGAAGCGTGTTTACTTGGAGATGGTTAATGGCGATTAGAAATCTCGCTGCATTAACGAACAGAGATCAGAGCCGTAAGACCCTGAGAGAGATCAATCCTGAGAGGGAGGATTTTAACAGGTATTTTGTAAAGAATATTTTTTTAAAGAAATTAGCAGAAAGGCTGTTAGAAACAAAGGGTGTGATCTTGAAAGTTGTCTTTCCAAAAGAAAGTTTTTTTCTGATAGAACTGTTCTCATCATCATCGTCTTTGTCGGAGATCTCATCATCAAAAAAATCAATTGAATTTTGAGAGTTATCGGAGATCCTATCAGGGCTGTCGCATGTTTTTAGAGAAGGAAAATTGGCAGTAGTACCTTGTGCATCTGCAGCGCAAAGGCGGTACGGTAGCAACGACAACAAACCTAAGAAAAATGTAAGTAATAGTACTCGCATAAAGCACTTCAAAGATAGCATCCGTTTGAATACAACGGGATTTTTTAACAAAAATTAACATCAATATCTGCTGAAAATTGCATTTCAATTTCATTAAATACCGGAAAATGAAATTTGGGTTTTATTTAAGTACTTTTGAGTGTTTATAAATTCGTGATTTTGCAAGAAGCATTACAGATAACAGGCAGGCAAACGGACTTTCCCTGGCATCACAGCCGTAGATTTAACGCTTACCCTAATTATTCCAAAAGAGTGTATGGAGACCGTGTGCAAAAAGTTGCACTTGATGTAGGTTTTACCTGCCCGAACCGAGATGGCACCAAGGGTTTTGGTGGATGTACATATTGCAACAATGACAGCTTCAACCCTTCATACTGCGACCCTAATCTGCCCTTGCATTCTCAGATCGATGAGGGCATAAAATTTCTTCAGCACCGGTATAAAACAAAAAAATATGTAGGCTACCTACAGGCTTATTCGAACACCTATAAGCCATTAGCTGAATTGAAAAAAATATATGAGGAAATTTTATTGCATCCAGAGATC
>JAHEYK010000003.1:1379-55521 GCA_023251625.1 Bacteroidota bacterium | reverse complement strand
TTCCTGGAATTTATCCGGGTGCCATTCTTTCATTAAATTCCGGTAAATGCTTTTTAATTGGGCAAGATCTTCGTTCTTGGTAATGCCGAAAAGCTTTCTGTAATCGATGATGCGTTTCATAAAGTACAACAAAATTTGTGCTCAGGACGGGAATCGAACCCGTACGGGCTTTTAGGCCCACAGGATTTTAAGTCCTGCGTGTATACCAGTTCCACCACCTGAGCTATTCATTTGGATATTGTTCTTAAATAATCTTTTCCTTTACTTGTCTTAAAATATTTTTCTCTTTCTCTTGCTGCTATACGTGTCTCTTTTGTTTCAGAATAAATCAATTCAAAGGGTCGATAGGGTCTTGTTGTTTTACTTCTTCCATCAAAATGCTGTTTCAGTCGCCTTTCTAAATTATCAGTTAATCCTACATAAATGTAAGATTTGACTCTGCTACTTATGGCATACACATAAAACATGCGTTTTACTTTTAAGTCCTGCGTGCCTGCCTGCGCAGGCAGGTATACCAGTTCCACCACCTGAGCAGAAAAGGAGTGCAAAAATAATCTAAAAAGATTACTGAAGAATATATTCACAACTTCAGCATTTCTACAGATTTGATGAATAAATTTACCCGTCTTATGAAACAAGCCTGTTTTTTACTTTTTGCTTTTGTCCTATCAGCATTCACCTTGCATGCGCAGGAACTTGAAGCAAAAGCAAGAGGGAAGATCAGCGGACGAATCATCGACTCCATTTCAGGCCAGCCTATAGAATATGCCTCGATCAGCCTGCTCACAGAGGCGGAAGGAAAAATTGTGAATGGCGCTACCGCTGACGTGAAAGGTGTTTTTAAAATATCAAATGTGGCAGATGGTACTTACAAGGTCCAGATCTTTTTTATTGGCTACAAAACCGGAGCTAAGAACAATATTATTGTGAGTAAAGAAAATTCAGAACTTTCCCTGGGTGATATTAAATTGGCCAACAAGCAAACCACTTTAAAAGAAGTAACTGTTACGTCTGAAAAAGCACTTATTGAAAATAAAATTGACAAGATGGTTTATCATGCAGATCAGGATATCACCTCTCAAACAGGTGTAGCGGCTGATATTCTGAAAAAAATCCCTGAAGTATCGGTAGACGTAAATGGAAACGTGGAATTACAAGGCAGTTCCAGCATCCGCTTTTTGATAAATGGAAAACCTTCTGTGCTTTTCGGCAAGAATGTGGCGGAAGTGCTGCAATCCATTCCTGCCAGCATGATCGAAAGTGTCGAAGTGATCACCAGTCCGGGTGCAAAATACGATGCGGAAGGAACCGGAGGCATTATCAATATTCTATTGAAAAAAAGTTCGGCCCAGGGAGTAAATGGCAATCTTTCTTTATCCGGAGGCACACGCCTTGAGAACGGCTCATTTAACCTGAATGTACGTAAAGGACATTTTGGTGTGAATGCTTTTTTTAGCGGGAATGCTCAACTGCTTTCTACTACACTGAATAATAATCATCGAACTTCGCAGGATGACACTTCTTCTTCTGTGCTGGATCAAAAGGGTTCAAGCGATTTCAGCAGGCAGGGATATGAAGCCGGTATTGGTTTTGATTGGGATATAAATCCTAAAAATAATATTTCAGGGTCGATAGGCTATGATTATGCCGGTCATAACAATTCGGGTTACAACACCAGGCAAGGAGCATCCGTAGATGCATCCGGCAATGTGTTTGCTAGTTATGCAGATGTTATAAATACAATAAATACATTCCATGAAGGTGCGCTGGATTGCGAGTTGGGCTATACAAAGAAATTTGATAAGGAAGATCAGGAACTGGAACTCCTGTATACATCCTCCTATGGAAACAGCTATTCTCAATATAAGATATATTCGGATGACACACTGACAAGCAGTTCTTACGGAAACAACCCGGGCCTTGAAAATGAAAATAATTTTTCTATAAACTATGTACAGCCTGTCGGCGAAGATGCAACGATAGAGGCCGGTGCGAAAGCAGAGCTTTATCATACCAAGGCTGTGTCGGATGTGTATTTGCTGAATATAGGTTCCGGAAATTATGACTACTCTGATACACGATCCAATACTTCAACATTCGACAGAACGGTTTATGCGTGTTATCTCTCAAGTACATTTAAACTGTTTGATGCGCTGGATATTAAAATGGGATGCCGTGATGAATATACAGTAGCGAAAGCAAATTTTTCAAATTCAGGTAATTTGAATATCCCATCCTATAATACGCTCGTCCCTTCCGTGGTGCTATCGCATACGTTTGAGAACAGGCAAACGCTTAAGCTCAGCTATACCCATCGCATTGAAAGGCCCGATTACGAAGACCTGAACCCATTCCTTGATCTATCTGATCCTAAAAACATAACTACCGGAAAACCGGACCTGAAAACAGAAACGGGAGATAAAATTGAAATTGGCTTTAACAAGAGCTTTGCCAATAAGGTAAATATTAATTCAACACTTTTTTACCGGGGCAACAGGAACGATATTCAGCCCTATACACGGTATTATTCCGCTTATACGGTAGGTAATGTTACTTATTATGATGTTTCGATTACATCGCGTGATAATATTGGCAAAGAAGATAATATCGGATGGAGTCTTTTTGTAAACATACCTCTTACTAAAAAGCTAAGTCTGCGTTCCAATATTTCACTTTTTGAACGATACATCACCACAGGACTTCCTTCCGGAGGCGATGTGCATGGTTTTATGTACCGCACCAATTTGAATGCTGCTTACCAGATGAGTAAAACACTGGTTATAGAGTTGTTCGGGAATTTTAATTCTTCACGGATCAATGCGCAGGGAACAGTACCCTCATTCACCACGTATAACTTTGCCTTCCGTAAACAGTTATTCCATAAACAGGCAAGCATTGCGATCACTGCTACAAACTTTCTGAATGAATACATTGACCAAAAAACTGAACAGGCCGGAACAAACTTTGCCATATCAAACGAACGCCAGCTGCCTTACAGATCTTTTGGTTTTAATTTCACCTGGAAATTCGGCCATCTTGAATTTAAAGAGGATAAAGAAAGCGAAGACAAGGTGGATCCTAACCTGATGCCTCCATCCAAGGGTAATTAAAGTGCTATTTAGCTATGACCAGCTTCTGGGAATGTGCAACTCCCTTTTCGTCGGTTATTCTGAGGAAGTAAACTCCATTTGGTTTGTCACTTAGGTCAATAAGTGAATAGGGGGGTGTGTTAGTAAGTGAATAGATTTTCTCCCCAAACAGATTGTAAACATCTGCCATCTGCCATCTGCCATCTGCCACTTTACTCCGGATGTTGAACTTTCCAGAAGAAGGATTAGGGAAAATGTCGAAAGCAGATTCGGTAGTTGCCAATTCGTGTACTCCCATCAGCCCGGCAGTATCTCCAAACACAGGGCGTATCATCCAGGAGCCTTTTAATTGTGAATTGTGCCAGCCGGCTCCAACTTCATAGAACATATTACTGTTCGAGTTGGTGTTTTTATCGAGGCCAATGTTCAGCAGGTCAACGGTATTTTGAACCCAGCCCACATAGAACGTCCCGTTTAACGAAACAGGTGAGGTAAGCATGTATGGATAGAACGTGTTAGTGAGGTTTCCCCAATCACTGTGAAATTGGTATTGATACTTTGGAGAAACAAGACTGTCAGTATAAATAACATTTCCCGGAATCCCTCCGTTATCCGCCCAAATTCTGATCCTGAACTCACGTGTGGTTACTTTAGGTGGGAACCAGTCAAAAAGCATTTGCACCGCATAAAGAATATCAGCCTTGTTTAGTGTGAATTTATAAGCGATCTCCCCTCCATAATAATTTAATCCATAGCCGCCTTCTGCTGTTCCGTCATCATAAGCGTAGTAGTTTGAGAAATTTTGTTTGAAGCGCAGCGTATCATTGTTTCTGTTCTTATCGGGCGATGTGTTTAAAACACATTCAAGATCAAATGTTGTTCTTTGTGTAAGCGGGCCAGGGAATGTATATCCATTCAGAGATTCAACTACGTAGGGTACATTGCCCGGCTGTGCTAAACCGGGATATGGATCAATATTGGCCGACACGGGTGTGCCGGAAGAAGCTTCTATTCCTCCTGAAGAATTATAGATAGTATCCACATAAGCAGTATTTTTCAAAACCGAATCATTATTTCGAATAGACAAACTAAGGTTTGCTGCCATATCCGCTGCAGTATATTGTTCCCAGGGCATTGCATAATATTTACTTAGAAGAGGCCGGGAGTTATATACAAAAGCCACATCGCTGAAAATAGAATCGCCCATGTTCCGGAACTTGTCGAGCAGAACATAATCAATATGCCAGTGATCATCGTTTCCAGATGTGGTTGCATAATTCCGGAAGCGGAACTGAAACGAGTCTTTCAGAAAAATAGGATTGGCGATGGGTTTCATCACAAGGCGAAATTCAGTATCTGAAGGAGTTGGGTTGTATCCGGTCATGTACCATATATTGATCCACGCTTTGCTGGTCGGATCCCTGTAATCCAAAAGCAATGAATCATCTTGCTCCGGATCATTGCCCCTTCCTTTGGCTTGCCAGAAAAAAGAAAGCACAACGGTGGAATCTGCCGGAAGGCCTGAAAGATCTATTGGGCGAGAAGTTAAAACATCGGCTGGATAGGATAATCCCGGGTTGTTGAACGCTGAAGTATCATAAGGACAGCCTGATTTGCTCACTCCGTCAAAAGTGGCAACTCCTATTGTAGGCGGTGCAATTGGGTAATCGCGGTTGATGAACACATTGCTGTCAAGCCAAAGCGCTGCATCGGGATAGATATTTTCTTTTGAAAAATCATCAAAGAAGGGGAGAGTAACGGTATTTACAACCGGAGGTTGTTTCTTTAGCGTGTTGTTCTTTATCTCAGCAAATTTTTGGATCAGAACAGGGTTTGATCTGAAACTTGTAAGAAACTCCTGGCCATGCAAGATGTAAGATGATAGAAAGAAGATGTAGAATACGAAGACCCATCTTGCTGTTTGATATTTTGTATCCGATACTTTCTTATTCATCGTTAGTGGTGTCAGAAGGCGATGCAACATGGGCTTTTACACTCAGGTAAAGATCAATAGCCGTTCCCGGATTCATTAAATTATCAGCGCTGCATGATGGATTTTGCTTATACACTTTTGCATTTTCTTTATCTGCACTGGTTTTGCAATCACTGCATATCACTGCGCCTTCGCTGAACCCGCTCTCGGCAATTTTTTCGTTTGCTTCTTTATGTGTATTTCCTGCAAGGCAGGGAATATTTATTTTCTCATCCCCTTCGCCTTTTCCCAGAACAAGATCAATAACGCTTCCTTTGGCTATCATGGTTCCCGGTTCGATCTTTTTTCCTTTCATCATTTGTGCCAAAACACAGTTCACGCATGGGTCCGGGCGATAATCTCTTTTTCCAGTTTTGAGGCCATAGGAATCAAGCATTGCCTGTGCCTGACGCATCGATGCATCTACCAGATTCGGCATTTTGATCAGCGGAGGCAGCTTTGCGCTAACGGTCAGGTAGATGGTTCTATTTTGCTTGACAGAAGATTTTTTTTCAGGGTCCTGTTTGATCACAACACCTATTGCTGACTTTTGGTCGAAAACTGAGTCTATCACCTCGTAGCGCAGGTTTTTGTCAGTAATGAATTTGTCCAGGTCACCTGTTTTTACATTGGTAAAATCCGGAACCATAATGGTTTCTCCGTGGTGGGTATAAATGCTCAGGGACCTGAAAGAAAGCCACAAGATAAGCCCTCCGATCAGGATGGAAAGCATAAAATGATTGCGGAACCGTTTGGTCTTCAAAAAGAGAATAAGGTCTTTCATTTCTTCCGGCAGAAATTAACAATGCTATATTAACAAATGTATGAATTATCTCTCTTTGAGCAGATTTAAAGAACCTACATTTACTTCTGTCAACGACAAATAACTACCAATATTCCATGAAGAAAAACATTGCGGTTGTGACCGGCGGGTATTCTGGCGAAGCCGTTATATCACTTCAGAGCGCTGATCAGGTGATGAAGCACCTGGATCCGGCAAAATATAATTGCTATAAGGTGATTCTGACAAAAGATAAATGGATACTCTCTCAGGATGGAAAAGAATATAGTATAGATAAAAATGACTTCTCTGCAACTGCGGCCGGAAAGAAGATAAAATTTGATTGTGCATTCATGGCCCTCCATGGCACACCGGGAGAGGATGGAAAGCTGCAGGGCTATTTTGATATGCTTGGCATGCCTTATACTTCCAGCGGGGTGGTTCAGTCGGCATTGACATTCAGTAAGTCATTTACGGTTGCTGTGCTGAGTAAACTTGGTGTTAACACAGCCCAATCTATTGTGGTCAGTAAAAATGATAAAGCAACCGTAGACCATATACTGGCACAAATTTCATTGCCTTGTTTTGTAAAGCCCAACGAAGGCGGATCAAGTCTGGGAGCTTCTAAGGTGAAGGGCAAGGATGAATTAATGCCGGCAGTTCAAAAAGGGTTGAAGGAGGGGGAAGAAGTTATTATAGAAGAATTCATTGAAGGGACTGAAATTACATGCGGAGTTGTCAGGTATAAGGGTAAGATTAAAGCACTGGCAATTACAGAAATAGTTTTCAAGACCGAGATATTTGACTTTCATGCCAAATATATTGATAAGGCCACAGAGGAGATCACCCCGGCGAGGATCCCGATTGGCATAGAAGCAGAATGTAAGAACCTGAGCGAGTATATATATAAATCGCTTGGCTGCAAGGGAATGATCCGGATCGATTATATTATTAAAGCCGGAAAACTTTTTTTACTCGAAGTGAACAGTATTCCCGGAATGACAGAACGTAGCCTGCTTCCTCAGCAATCACGGTATGCGGGTATTTCGGAAAAGGAACTTTATGGGAATGCTATTGAGGAAGCGCTTTCCTAAGTTTTTAGTTTATTGAGGAACTCCACTAGTTTGTTTACAGCAATTCCGCGATGGCTTATTTTGTTTTTCTCTTCCATTGACATTTCTGCAAATGATCTCTCCCCTCTCCTTGGGGAGAGCGGTTGGGGGTGAGGTATAAAAATTGGGTCATATCCGAAACCATTATTTCCTTGATTTTCAGTAGATATATGACCATTTATTATTCCTTCAAATAAGTTTTCTTTATTATTGATTATCAATGATATAGTTGTTTTAAATTTAGCATTTCTATTTTCAATTCCTTTCATTTCTGCAAGAACTTTTTCTATGTTCTTTTCAGCGCTTCGTTCTTCACCAGCATAGCGGGCTGAATAAACTCCCGGCTTTCCATTCAGTGCATCAATTTCAAGCCCGGTGTCATCAGCAAAACAATTCACTTTATATTTCTCATGAATATACCTTGCTTTTTGCGTTGCATTAGCTTCGAGCGTATTTCCTGTTTCATCTAATTCCTCGTTACAGTTTATATCCTGTAAACTCAATAATTTGAAATTACCCTTTAGGAGATGCTGTACCTCTTCGATCTTGTGTTTGTTGTTTGTGGCAAAGACTAATTTCATATCGGATTTATGGGTAAATTTGTGAGAGATGGATTATCCTAAAATATCTATAGTAACCCCTTCTTTCAATCAGGGTAAATATCTTGAAGAAACTATCCTTTCCATCATCAACCAAAAGTATCCAAATCTTGAATACATCATCATTGACGGAGGAAGTACAGATAATTCGGTTGAGATCATTAAAAAATATGAAAAGGATCTTAGTTATTGGGTAAGTGAAAAGGATAAAGGCCAGAGCGATGCGATCAATAAAGGTTTAAAACATGTTACGGGTGATCTGTTCAACTGGATCAACAGCGATGATCTGCTCGAAGAGGGCGCATTGTTTAAGATAGCAGAAGCGTACATTGCTAATCCGGATAAGAAAATTTTCTGTTTTGGGTTGAATTATCTGACAGGCAATAAGAAACAAAAGTTTAAACAGCAGAATGACCCTGCAAATCGCATTCAGTGTTTTTGTGACCCTGCCATATCACAACCGGCTACTTTTTTTACTGCGGATGCTGTGAAGAAGATAGGGGTGCTTAATTCTATTCTGCATTATTCCATGGATTATGAATGGTGGCTCAAGCTGATGTTTATCTATGGTGAAAAAAGCATTTTTGTAAGTCCACAGGTAGCTGCATCCTTCCGTATTCATGAAGAAGCAAAAACATCCCAAGGCAGTGAAAATTTCGTGAATGATATGGCATGTATACTTCATTCTCTTTCACGAAAAGCAGGATTAAAAGAATATCAGGAATTAGTAGGTGAACTATTTCCTGTAAATAAAAAATATGAGTTTGTAATACCTTCCGAAAATATTGATCCTTATATGGCTGAAAGGATGATCGTATATTTTTTATTGAAATGGAAAAACAACGTGTACTCAAAAAATGATTTTATCGCCGGTAAGACTATTCTTCAGAAAATAAAATTCCAACTATTTGACTTGTCGCATAAAGAGTTATTATGGCTCAATGTGATGAAGAAAAATTCTCAACCTTCCTCCTGGGTTGAATTCAAGGCAAAAAGAAAAATAAAACATTTGCTTGGCAGATAAAAACATGAGTTCACCTGCGATTTCGGTAGTGATGTCTGCTTATAATGCTGAAAAGTATATAGGAGAAGCGATTGATTCTATTTTGAATCAGACGTTTAAAGATTTCGAATTTATTATTGTCGATGATGCTTCAACGGATAAGACACTTTCGGTCGTTGAAAATTATAAGGATAGGCGAATTAAAATATTGCGGAATGAAAAAAACCTCAAACTTGCTGCCTCTTTGAATAAAGGTTTGCGTATTTCCCAGGGTAAATACATAGCAAGAATGGACGCGGACGATATTTCGCATTTAGAAAGACTCGAAAAATTATATGACTTTTTAGAACAGAATCCCAATGTTGATATTTGCGGTACACCCATGAAGCTGTTTGGATCAGAAGATGCTGTGTGGGGGCGTAATACGGAAGATAAAGAAATAAAAGCAGGACTTATATGGGGAAGCACTATGCAGCACGGAACAGTCCTCATGAGAAAAGATAAGATACTTGAACATAATTTGTTTTACGATGAATCATTTCATGTTGGACAGGATTGGAAATATTGGTATGATGCTAAAAATTATGTCACCTTTTCAAACCTCAAACAATCGTTATATTTTTACAGACGTGGTGAGCAGAATATTACGATCCAGCATAGCCATGAGTCAAAGGACAGATACGCCACTATGCACCGGATTATGTTGACGGATATGGGCATTACTTTTAGCGAGCATGAGTTAAAACTGCATCAGTTTATCATGGGCCTTTTAAGTGTTCCACCTTCTCCCCAGACAATAAATGAGGCAAGAAGTTGGCTTGAGAAACTTATCAGTCATAATCGTGCAATGAAAGAATATGATGCATTTTCATTTGAAAAGATTGCATATCAGCATTGGTCTCGTTTGTTTTATCGTATCGTTCCTAATGGTTTCCATACGATATTCGCTTATGTGCTTGTTTCAGGCATATCCCTGATGCAGTTGAGTTATTACATTAAGTATTCAATTAATAAATTTATTGGAAGGAAATAATATTGAAATGAGTAAGGAGCGTTATCGAGAAATTCTCACCAAGCACTACGGAACGCGAGCTGATCTTATCTGCGGGGATGCAGAATTTTCGGATAATATAAAATTTGCCAACGTTCATCAATATGCTGGTTTAAAAAGGTGGAAATACTTTTTAAAGATACGAAGAGGATATGCGATGGCATCCCTGAAATTATTTTTTGCGTTATTATTCAAACGTTGTTATTACGGCCCGTTTAAGGGCGAGTTTGGAAATTTTTTAGGACATAACCTTCCTTTTCTTTCTTATTTACACTCAAAAGGCGTCAAGATTTATTATTGCGGGATGTTGTTGCATAAACCTTTTTTGGTAGATGAGAATGGGGAAAGTATCATTTATAAATATTACGGCTTACGTGATTTTTTCAGAGAAGTTTCTCCAAGATCCAATGAAACAGTGCCTCCGGCTGATGTTCAGCTTGAGATTGATAAGTTTGAGAAAGAAGCAAAAAATTCCTTCTTGCCTTTTTTTAATGTAGGCGACCCCTATTACTATTGGTTCATTCATCGCTCCTGGATGTTAAAGGGATTTATGAAAACCACGAATTATGAAAAGATATATCAAACAAAGAAAGAGAATTCTGTAGTTATTTTCCCACGCAGCAAGGGCGCTGCATCTACGCCCAATAATGGAGAGCCATGGAACTGGGATGAAATTATCAGTAAAGTAAAGCTTCATTTTGATAAAGTATACATACTAGGCCATCCCGCTTTCAGTATGCCACTTCAGCCATATGATAATGTGGAAGTTATTATTACGGATGATAATGCAAAAATAATTGAGAAGTGCTGTAACAGCAGATTGCTCATCACGCAGCATTCAGGAACCTGTTATCTAGGTGAATACACAAATACGCAGGTACTTATTATTTTCCATGGCAAATTTCCTATACTTGGCATCAATGATTCCATCATATTCAAAGAATATCTCGGAACAAAATTCCCTTTTGCATTTGCTTTTTCGCTTCAGGAGATAGAAGATTATGTAAAAAACTCCTCTTCTTTCCCTCAGAAATAGTAACTTTGGCTATACGCTAAAACGACTATTTTTTGATGAAAAGGGTACTTATAACCGGTGTAGCAGGATTTATCGGGTCAAATCTTTTAGATCATCTTATTGCCAGGACCGATTGGCAAATTCACGGGATAGATAATTTTTCAACGGGAAGTGAAGATAACATCCGGCATCAGTTCAACAATCCTCGTTTTAAGTTTGAAAAGAAGAACTGCAGCGATGTTAGCTCATTAAAAGAATTTGATTATGTTTTTCATCTGGCTGCTCTTCCGCGAATACAGCCCAGTTTTGACCTGATCTCTGAACATGTAAGAGCGAATCTTTTAGAAGGAGTTCACCTGATAGAACTAATGGTGAAAGAAAATCATTATCCGCGTTTTGTTTACAGCGGATCGAGCGCGATTTATGGTAATCCTGCAAAGATACCTACAGATGAAACTGCTGAGATAAATTGCATGAATCCTTATGCCTTTCAAAAATATGAGTTTGAAAAATATCTGGAACTGATCGCAACGAGATACCCGTTGAATTATGTAACACTCCGATATTTTAATCCTTATGGACCAAGAAGTTTTAATCCAAAGAACTCATTTAATGCATACAGCAGTGTTGTTGGCATCTTTCTGAATAAATGGAAAGAAGGTAAACCGCTTTTGATCACTGGTGATGGAACCCAAAAACGGGATTTTATCCATGTGTATGATGTTGCAGAAGCGAATTACTGTGCGGCTGTGTATCCTGAAAAACTAAATGATGTTTTTAATGTTGGTCACAGTTCCACACACAGCATTCTGGATGTGGCAAAAATGATATCTGATAAATATGAATTTATTTCAAAAAGGGAAGGGGAGGCGGAGATAACTTTTGCAGATATTTCCAAGGCTAAGAAGGTGCTCTGCTGGGGCCCTGCCATATCTCTTGAATCATATATAACGAGTGCTATAAAAGACATACCTGTCTCCAAGTAATTATGAATCGAAAATCATTTTTATTTATAATAGCCCTTACTCCTTCTGATTTACTTTCTCCATTGCGAAGATCCCTCTTTGAGCTTTTCTTGAAGGCAATGAAAAGCCAGACTTATGATAGTTGGGAAGCTTTGTTGATAGGAGAGGAAGATAAAACAGATGGGAAATTAAAGTTTGTTAAAACTCCAGCTATTTCCAAGCAAGAAAAATTCCTTTTTGCTATTGATTATCTGAAGTCTTTAAAGATAAAACCGGATTACATTATTCGTTTGGATGACGATGATCTTATTTCACCTACTGTGCTTACCCGTGTTTCGCAGCTTGACTTTGACTGTTATGCGGACAGTTATCACGCGTTTTATGATATTGTAACTGGTAAAATAAGCCTGAATAAAAGAGAATGGCTTGCTAATACCGTTATTCATAAATTTGAACACGCTATTGCTGAGATCCAGCGCATTAAAGAAGATAAAGGAGTGAATACTTCTGCTTCACTGCTTGCGCTCGATCATAATTTGTACTGGGAAAAATATTACAGGCATAAAAAAATCATTTGGAGCGATAAGCGTAATTCTGTTTACCTCAGAATATTGTCTCCTACTTCCATTACCAGTCATCTTACGGCTAATTACAGTGTGTGGTCTGAGAATGTTCAGGAGGAGTATAAGCAATATGTGAAGGGGTATGGCCCTTGGGTATACAAAACACTTTCCGATTTTATTAAATATGAAGGAGATCTCAAATTAATATGGGAAAAATTTTCCGGTTCACCCTTTGAAAAGCGGATGTCTCCGTTGGTTTTCCTGGACTATGTTAAACATAGTTTTAGGATGAATAGTAATAGACTGGAGTTGTTCCCCGAAAAGATAATAAATACCAGTTATCGTGTTTGTACGCGTTGTATTTTGGATACAAAGGACGATCCTTATATTCAATTTAATGAGCATGGTATATGTGAGTATTGTACTAATTATGATGCGCTTGTTAAAACAATGCCAACCGGGGAAGAAAAAAAGAAGCAATTGCTGAGTATTATTGAACGAATAAAGCTGAGTGGTAAAAATGATAAATATAATTGTCTGCTTGGCGTAAGCGGAGGAACTGACAGTTCCTATGTGGCATATCTATGCAAGGAATATGGATTGAGACCGCTTGTAGTACATTTTGATAATGGCTGGAATTCGGAATTGGCCGTTCAGAATATTCAAAATATTTTGCAAAAACTGAATTTCGATATGGTAACTTATGTCATTAATTGGGAAGAATTCAAGGACTTGCAGGTCGCCTATTTAAAAGCCTCCGTAGTAGATATTGAAGCGATCACAGACCATGCAATATTAGCTTCGCTTCATCTCCTTGCGCGTAAGCACCATATTAAATACATCATCAGCGGATTTAATTATGTGACAGAAGCTATTATGCCCAGAGGCTGGACATGGGATAAATCAGACTGGTCGAATATTAAAAGTATTCATAAAAGATTTGGAACGGTTAAATTAAAGACTTTCCCTAGGATGGGTTTTGTTAAAAAAATATTCAATTTCTTTTTTTTAAAGACCGAATCAGTGCGTTTGCTGAACTACATAGACTACAATCAAAAAGAGGTTAAAAATATTTTAGCACAGAAATTGGACTGGAGAGATTATGGTGGAAAGCATTATGAATCTCTTTTCACCCGGTTTTATCAGCAATATATTCTTCCTGAAAAATTTGAAATAGATAAAAGAAAAGCACATCTATCAAATCTGATTTGTTCCAGACAAATTACAAGAAATGAAGCTTTAGATGAATTGAGTAAGAATATGTATAACCCTGAGACCCTAAAAAATGAAAAAGAATATGTGATTAAAAAATTAGGATTGGCAGAAAACGAATTTGAGCAGATATTGCATCAGCCGATACGCAAACATGATGAATTCTTTTCTGAAAAAAAATATTTTTCTTTTTATTTTCATATATTAAAGATTTTCCGCCCTCTATATAAACGCTGAATTAATAGTTGTGTATATGATAGCAATTGTTGACTACGGAGTAGGAAATTTATCTTCTATCAAAAATATGCTTAAGAAAGTAGGTGCCGAATCTATTATTACAAAAGATATTTCTGTAATTAAGTCTGCGCGTAAACTTATCTTGCCTGGTATTGGGTCCTTTGATTATTGTGTTTCTAAACTCAATGAATCTGGGTGCAAAGAAACTTTGATCAGCCAGGTGTGTGATAGTAAAATCCCTGTCCTTGGTATATGTGTTGGACTTCAATTGATGGGAAAAAGTAGTGAAGAAGGAAAGCTGCAGGGTCTTGGTTGGATAGATGCTGCTTGCGTAAAATTTAAATTCCCTAATAGCGATTTATTGAAAATACCTCATATGGGCTGGGGCAATGTATTCTTCAGAAAAGAAAGTAAACTGCTTTTGAATATGTATCCGGATCCAAGATTTTATTTTGTGCATTCGTATCATTTAGAATGCGAAGATCCTGGAGATGTTTTGCTGACTGCACATTATGGCTATGATTTTGCCTGTGCAATAGAAAAAGAAAACATATACGGTGTGCAGTTTCACCCGGAAAAGAGTCATAAATTCGGCATGAAGCTTATTGAAAATTTTGTCAGGCTTTAGAATTCTACTATGACAAGAATAAGAGTTATACCGGTACTTCTTGTACAAAATGGCGGACTTGTTAAGACCGTGAAATTTAAAAAGCCAATCTATGTTGGTGACCCATTGAATACAGTCAAACTTTTTAATGATAAAGAGGTAGATGAAATTGCGGTTTTTGATATCTCGGCAACACCCAACAACAGGCCTCCGGATTTTACACTCATTGCGGAATTAGCAGGAGAGTGTTTTATGCCGCTTACTTACGGGGGAGGCATTACTTCGCTGGAAGATATCAGGAAGCTTTTTAATCTTGGTGTCGAAAAAGTGGCGATCAATTCAGCGGCGGTGAATGATCGAAAATTAATTTCCTCTGCTGCCTCTATGTTTGGGAACCAAAGCATTGTAATTTCTATTGATGTCAGGATCAATTTATTTGGAAAGCATCGTGTATATAGTCACAACGGTTCAAAAAATACAGGTTATGATCCTGTAAACTTTGCAGTAGAAATGGAGCAAAGCGGGGCCGGCGAACTTTTTATTAATTCTATTGACCGCGATGGAACGTATATGGGCTATGACCTGAACTTGATAGAAAAGATAGCAAATGCAGTTCAAGTTCCTGTGATAGTTTGTGGAGGTGCCTCTTCAGTAACAGATTTTGGGAAAGCGGTATTGAAAGGCGCTTCGGCTGTTGCGGCAGGTAGTTTATTTGTATTTCATGGTATACATAAAGCGGTATTGGTTAATTTTCCCTCCCAGGAGATATTAAAAGAGAAATTATATTCAATTAAATCATTTTAAATTATTGAGATGAAGGGAGCATGAGTATCAATAAAAAAAATATTTTGCTTATCACATATGTTTTTCCACCTTATCCGGGTATTGCGGGCAGAAGATGGGCAAAGTTTGCTAAATACCTGGTCCGCAATGGTTTTACAGTCTATGTAATTTGTTCTAGGAATCCATTTAATGAATATTCTTTATGGAATTCAGATGTTTCGAATAATGAAAATATTATAATCATCCCACTTGCCCCACGATATCCTTCTGTACTTCAAACAAAACCAGTCAATCTATTTCAAAAAATACAATATTTGTTTTGGTTGAAAATATTGCCTTTCTTTAGTAAGGGTACTATTTATGACAAGGCTGTATTTTGGCAAAAAGAATTGTTATACAATGCAAGAAAAATAATTAAAGAACATGATATTGTGACGGTTATTTGTTCGGGGGCGCCTTTTAACCTTAATTATTTTTCTACAAAGCTTAAAAAGTATTTTCCTTCATTAAGGCTGATCTCAGATCTTCGTGATCCCTGGACATGGGGTCATGGATATGGTTATCCCTTCTTGTCAGCCTCAAAAAAAACTTTTGAGAAAAAAAAGGAATCCACTGTAATTGCCATGTCTGATTATGTCACTGTTCCTGCTGAAGTTATGAAACAGCATTTGCAAAATGAATATCCTACTTGCGCTCAAAAAATAATACTCCTTCCTCATGCTTTTGACCCTGATGAAATTTCTTGTGAAAAAAAATTACCCAATGAGAAATTGCGTCTAATTTTCTATGGATCTATATATGATCATCTTGATAAATCTATTGAATTATTGTGTGAAGTATTTAAAAACAATATTGGTAAGGTGCAATTAGATTTTTATACAGATTCCACAAAGTATCGCGCCATTTTTGAATCGTATAGACTAGGAAATATAGTTTCCTACCACTCTCCATTAGACACTAAACTCCTTTTTGCAAAGTTTAAAAATTATGACTATGTATTATTGATGTATCCTGATTATGCAATTAACTATTTGTCGACTAAAATTTTTGAAGTAATAGCAACGAATACGCCTTTTTTGTATGTTGGTAATCATGGAAACACATCCGAATTTATTTTTAAAAATAAATTAGGAATTCACATTTTACCCAATGAGATAAAAACAGGCATGCAAAAAATAATTGATAATAAAAATATGTTGGCCTATAATTATAACTTTGATGTTTCTGCTTTTTCATTTTCTGAAATAACCAATAATTTGATCGAATTAATATGATAATAATTAATCAATAAGCTTGATGAAAAGGATTTGCTTATGAAACGAATAGTAATAATAGTTGGCACACGCCCCAACTTTATCAAAATCACTCAGTTTTCAAGGGTGTTGAGCAAATATAATGACAGGATAGAATTTAAGATCGTTCACACCGGACAGCACTATGACGATAAAATGTCTAAAATATTTTTTGAGCAATTTGGTATTATACCTGATGTTTTTTTGAATCCCGATACAGATCATTCAGTAACTCAAATGGATCAGATAAAGAAGGGCATGGAGAACATATTTGGGGAATATAATCCAGAACTGGTGTTAGTTGTAGGCGATGTGAATTCTACGGCTGTGGCAGCACTGACAGCAAAAAAGATGAACATTAAAGTGGCTCACGTAGAAAGCGGTTTGAGAAGTTTCGATAATTCTATGCCTGAAGAAAGTAACCGGATTATTACAGATGATATTGCAGAATATTGTTTTGTAACAGAACAAAGCGGGATAGACAATCTTATCAGAGAAGGTAAGGTACAAGAGAATATATTTTTTGTTGGGAATACCATGATCGATACAATGGTGGCTTTTTCTTCTCAGATAGAATCTTCGGATGTATTGACTAGATTGCAGATAGAACAGAGAAAATTCGTTTTAATGACCATGCATCGTCCTGCAACTGTGGACTCAAAGGAAGGCCTTTTGAAACTAATCACGCTGATAAATAATGTCTCGAAAAAATATAAAATTGTTTTCCCCATCCATCCCCGCACAGTTAAAAAACTTTCTGAATTTGATTTATATAAAGACCTTTTGAGTAACAAAAACCTGATACTTACAGAACCTCTCGATTATTTTTCATTTCAAAAACTGATCAAATACAGCAAATTTATTTTAACGGATAGTGGCGGTATTCAGGAAGAAAGCACATTTCTTCAAGTGCCATGCCTCACACTCCGTCCGAATACCGAAAGGCCTTCCACGGTATCCATTGGCACTAACGAATTGGTGCCATTTGAATTATCTGTACTGGAAGCTAAAATCAAAGAGATAGAGGAGGGGAGATTTAAAAAGGGAGCTATCCCTCCTCTGTGGGATGGCAAAGCAACAGAACGGATTGTAAATATTTTATTGAAACTGTTTTTTTGATGGTTTACCTTACCTATAACGATGCTCCATCCGGGATTTATTCGAGTCAGGTTATCGATGTTTGTAGATTTTTAAATACCGATCTTAATGCAGATATTAGGCTTATATCATTGATCTCTGTCAGGGATTTTTCTGCTAATAAAAAAAGAATTCGTTCAGTATTGCCCTCTGCCATTGTCCTGCCCATGTTCCCCATGCCTCAAAACTGGAAGTGGAATTATTTTTTATTGTTTTTTCTTTTTTTATTCATCGGAAAGCAATCAGTTATTGCAAGAGGGCCTTTTGCTGCATCACTCGCTATGGGATTAAAAAAAATCGGATTCATTCATAAAGTCTGCTTTGATGCCAGGGGAGCCTACTATGCCGAGTTGAACGAATATGATGTGGCTAAAAGTGCTCAACTCAACAAAAATATTTTTCAAATTGAAAAAAATGTAGTAATTCATTCTGATTTTAGGATTGCTGTTTCAAATAAACTAGTTGAATATTGGAAACAAAAATTCAATTATCACATGAACGAACATGTTGTTATACCTTGTACTCTCAATTCAGTGTATTTTGAATACAACAAAACACGACAACAGAGGGATGCGCTCAGGTCATCTTTGGGATATTCTCCAGAAGATATTGTCTTTGTTTATTCAGGCTCATCAGCTGGCTGGCAATCTTTGAAATTGATAGATGATTTTTTGTGTTATCTCCTGGAAGGTCTTGAAAATGCAAAGGTGTTAATGTTGATTAAAGCTATTCCTGACAACATGTCTGTGCTGAAAAAATATCCTGAAAGAACTACGGCCAAATGGGTGACTGAGGCTGAGGTTGCGGACATTCTTAACTCTTGTGATTACGGTTTGCTTATCAGGGAGAGCTCTGTTACAAATTCAGTTGCTTCTCCCGTTAAATTCGCTGAGTATCTTGCTGTAGGCTTGAAAGTGATTATTTCTTCTGGCTTGGGTGATTATTCGGATTTTGTTGTAACTCACGACTGCGGTTATCTTGCCGGCTCATTTGATGCGAGGGACATTCAACGGCCCGGGCCGAATGAGAAAGAACGGGTTGCCGGAATTGCAAAGAATATTTTTTTTAAAGAAAACTACACGCACACGTATGAAACAATGTATAATCATATTTATCCTCATAAATGAGAATTGCTCTTCTAACTGATGGTATTTATCCCTACGTGATTGGAGGCATGCAAAAGCATTCTTTTAACCTTGCCAAATATTTTGCGAAGAATAAAATATTTGTTGACTTGTATCATACAAATCAAAGCAAGTATGATATTTCTAAACTAGAGTTTTTTACAGAAGAGGAGAAAAAACACATCCGCTCCTTCGTCATTAATTTTCCTTCATGTGGAGCCACTCCGGGGCATTATATTCGAGAATCTTTTGATTATTCAGAAAGAATATTTAAGTTGTTTTCAGTCAATCGTGATGTAGATTTTATTTATGCGAAGGGATTTACTGCCTGGAAACTGATCGATGAAAAGCGCAAAGGATTTAAATGCCCTCCTGTGGGTGTTAATTTTCATGGCTATGAAATGTTCCAGAAAGCGCCTTCGTTAAGATCAAAACTGGAGCAGGTCCTTTTGCTCCGCAAACCTGTTTTGTTCAACATTCAGAATGCGGACTTTGTTTTTTCGTATGGAGGCATTATCACAGAGTTGGTGCAGAAGCTGGGCATTGATCGGAAAAAGATCATTGAATCTCCTGCTGGAATTGAGAGGGAATGGGTTGCTTCAGGAATCAGGGAAACAGAAACCACCAAAAAATTTCTTTTTGTTGGCAGATATGAAAGGCGAAAGGGTATTCAGGAAATTAATTTAACTTTGAAGAATATTTATAAAAACTATACATTTGAGTTTCATTTTGTAGGCAATATTGAAAAAAGGCACAGATTAAGCTTGCCTCAGGTGAAATATTGGGGAGAAATAACTGAACGATCAAAATTGATAGAAATCATCTCAAATTGCGATGTACTCGTTTGTCCCAGCTATGCTGAAGGTATGCCAAATGTAATTCTCGAAGCAATGTCAGCAGGACTTTCTGTAATTGCTACAAATGTGGGTGCCGTGAACATACTTGTAGGTCCAAATACTGGCTGGCTGATTAATCCCGGTAAAGCAAGTGAACTAAAGAACGCAATGATTGAAGTTATTAATATGAATAACCATGATCTGAATGAATTCAAGCAAAATGCAATTGGGTACGTCCGAAATAATTTTTTGATAGATGAGATCATGGATAACTTGATAAAAACAATTTCACTTTGCAAATAAAAATCGTTAAGGTTATTCGTATGCAATGGACACACTAAAAAAACAAAAAAATACAATTCCCTTTAATTATTCTTCTCCTGTAGGAAATGAATTGCAGTATATAGAGCAGGCGGTAAAGTCTGGACACATTTCTGGTAACGGAGTTTATACCCAAAAATGCCAGCAGTTTTTTGAATCCAAATATGGGTTTACAAAAACTCTCTTGACCTCTTCATGCACAGATGCACTCGAACTTGCTTCTATTCTTTGCAACTTGAAAGCGGACGATGAGGTCATTATGCCATCGTATACGTTTGTTTCAACTGCCAACCCATTTTTGTTGCGTGGCGCGAAAATTGTATTTGCAGACAGCGAGAAGAATTCTCCCAATATTAATGCGGATTCTCTCGAAAGTTTAATAACCAACAAGACCCGTGTTATTGTTCCGGTGCATTACGCAGGCGTAGCGTGTGATATGAAAAAAATACTATCCATTGCTTCAAAGTATGATCTTTTGGTTGTAGAAGATGCTGCTCATGCTATAGATTCATTTTTCGATGGAAAACCTCTGGGAAGTTTGGGTCATATGGCGACTTTTTCATTTCATGAATCAAAAAATATAACCTGTGGAGAAGGAGGATTGCTTGTTATCAATGATAAAAGCTTTACAAATAGGGCAGAGATCATTTGGGAAAAAGGGACAAACCGCTCAGCTTTTTTTAAGGGCGAAGTGGATAAATACGGATGGGTTGACGTTGGATCTTCTTTTCTTTCTTCAGATATATCTGCTGCGTTTCTTTATGCTCAATTGGAAAACATTGAGTTGATCCAGGAAAAAAGAAAAACCATCTGGAGATATTACCATGCTTCGCTGAAACCTCTTTTTGAAAAAAATAAAATTCAACTTCAAGTTATTCCAGCTTACGCCACGGAAAACGGACATTTGTTCTATCTGATATGTAAAGATACTATGGAGCGGACTTCCTTAATTGCATTTTTAAAGAATCGTGGTATTCATGCAACATTTCATTATTTGTCTTTGCATAAGAGCCCTTATTACCAGTCAAAGTATAAGGGACCGCCTTTATTAAACAGCGACCATTATACAGATTGCCTTCTGCGTTTACCTTTGTATTTCAGCCTCACATTAGAGCAGGTGAAATTTGTTGTTGATTCAATCTATGATTTTTTTGGTATTAAAAATGAATCTTTGTAAATATCTCTAGTATGAACCAGGGAGCTTTTGAAAATAAATTCGACTTATCTATTATTATTCCCTGTTACCAGGAGGAAAAACACCTGAAGCAAAGCATTGTTGCTATTCATGAACTATTGAAACATACAGATTATAAATTCGAGATGATTTTTGTAGATGATTGCAGTAAGGATAAGACCAGAGATATTATCTTGAATATTGCCGAGAGCTTTCCCAATGTGAAATATATTTTTCACGAGGTCAATGTTGGCCGGGGAGGTACATTCATGCATGGCGTTAAAATGGCTGCTGGTAGATATGTCGGGTTCCTGGATATTGATCTTGAGGTATCTTGTGTTTATCTTATTAAAGTCTTGGCTGAGTTGGAGAAAGGCGCTGATGTGGTTACCATCCGAAGACATTATGCAATTGCCCCATCTCCTTCCTTTATTATAAGACATATTCTCAGTTTGGGTTATAAATTCCTGATTAGGAAATATATCGGAACTCCCAGTATGGATACTGAGACAGGATTTAAATTTTTCAACCGACAGCGCCTGAATGAACTTTCGGATAAGTTAGTTAATAAAAAATGGTTCTTTGATACGGAAGTAATGGTGATAGCTCATTATAATAAGTATAGTATCAAAGAAGTGGATGGCCTTTTTATCCGAAGATCTGACAAGGCTACAACTGTAAAAGTAGTAAGCGATACCATAGAATATTTTATGGAACTTATAAGATTTAAAAAAAGGTTACGCCAACAAAGCATGTTGAAGTAGTTTCCTAATGTATTTATATTTTTAATGACAAGTCCTGTATACTGGCATCCTGCAATCTATCACCGTTTGATGAAGATTCTCTACGGAAACTATTTTGAAGCACGCTATAAATCCATTGCTGATCTGATTCCTGACTATGCCACTGTAACTGAAGTTTGCGCCGGCGATGCTTATCTTTTCAAGAACTATTTGAAGATAAAAAATGTAAAGTATACAGGATTAGATATTAACTCTTCATTCGTGAAACATGGGCAAAAAAACAATATCCAGATCTTCGAGTTTGATCTTTTAAAAGATGAAGTTCCGGTTTCCGATTATATTATCATTCAGGCAAGTTTATACCAGTTCATACCTGAACATGAGTTTATTGTAAGAAAACTGCTTGCTTCAACAAAAAAGACCCTGCTCATCGTTGAACCGATCCGCAATCTGGCTTTAAGCAGCAATCGGGTTGTGGCCTTTATTGCAAAATATTCCGCAAATCCGGGGGAAAACCATAAGATTCACCGATTCAACAGGGAAACCCTAATGGCTTTTTTTCGTCAGTTTGAAGAATTTGAATCAACCAAGGAAATAGAGGGTGGAAGAGAGCTGATCGGGATTTTCAGGAAGTAATGACCGGAGCGCTCTGGGTGATTATATTTTTCTAGCTATGAGAATGATAGACCCCCCAAATGGAAGTTTAACATTTTTTCCAATTAGCCACTCATCAGCTCGCATGAAAATTCGGAAGATGTTGTTCAGATAATCGGGTATGTCAATTTCAGGGTATTCTGGTTCATTTTCTTTTTTTACTATTACAGGGGAAGCGGGTTTTCCTGGCTTTCTTTTTCTTAAAAAGCGGGATAACATCATTACAGGGAAAAGTAAAAATGTAAAACAGTTTATATCGATAATTTCCAGTCCGACTCCTTTGATTTTTTTTGTAATTTCTTTTCTTGTATATCTTCTTTTATGCCGGTCTATTTCATCAATTTCACTCCAAAGAAAAGGATACTGCGGAACGGTAATGAATAAAAGCCCATTCTGTTTCAGTGCTTTAGCCAGTTCCTGCATTACTTTAACATCTTCGTCAATATGTTCGAGGACATCAAAACAGCCGATAGCATCAAACTCATTTTTAAATGGTATATTAATCGCATCTAGTTGAACGAATTTGACATTCGGAAGTCTGGATTTGGCAAACTTTATACCAGATAAATAAATATCTGCCCCGGTTAGGGACATATTTTTTAGGTCTGACAATGCACGCAGCACCTCTCCATTTCCACAGCCTATTTCCAGAAAATCGGTATGCTTTTCACCTATGTGTTTTTTGAATAATTTTTTAAGAATCTCATTTCGAGAACGATACCAGAAATTTCTTTCTTCCATTTGTGCAAGGATCTCCAGTGCTTCTGGATGATAACCGCTGTTATCCAATGCCAGTTCAGGGGCATAGCATTTTATTCCTTCAATCATGTTGAAATCAAAAGCCATATGACGGAAAGGTAGAAAAGAATTTGATCTTGAGTGCAAGGATAATGCATATTCTGCTTTTGGATTATAATACTTTAATAAACAACTACAGAGATTTTATTACTTTTACCTTTTAAAACAGTATGCTCCTTAAAGCCCTTACCAGTAGGAATTGCGTTATATGTGTTGCATATATTCTATTAAGTTACCCGCTGTTTTACTACTCATATAAATTCTGTTTTCCCGATTTCGGGGCTACAGATTATTATTCTTATGCCATTCTATACAAGGACTGGGATTTTTCAAAGATCGAATCCCCCTATAATCTGAAACTGATAAGCTGCTTTTTTATTTTTCTTATGAACAAGATTGGTTTTTATTATGATACAAAGATCGTGTATACGACCATTTACCCCCAGATGGACCAGCACGTTTTTTTTAATGCTATTTTTTTTAATTTTATTTGTTTGGTATTGACATGTGTTCTTATTCATAAACTGGTTCTGAGGTTTTTCCATAATGAGCTTTATGCTTTTCTTTTTGGATTGATTTACCTCTTAGGGTTTGGTACTATTTTTTTTGCACTTAAACCTATTTCAGATTCATGCGCCATCCTTTTGTTTGGTCTTTCGTTTTTTTATTATCTGAAGAAAAGTAATCTTATTTATCTTTTTCTGATTCTGGCAGTAATCCAACGCGAATATATTCTGATCATTTACATTGTTATTACCGTAGTGGATTATCTGTTCGATAAACGAAAATATTTTATACAAATATTCGTTGCTTCATGCATCCTATTTGTGGCCTATTACTTTATCCGAAAAAACTGGCTTTACTCACCTAGGTACGAATACGCAATGTCAATTAACTCATATCTTAAGGCGCTCACAGAACCGAAATTGGATTTACTTCCGTTTTTAAAACAGACAATACTGGTTAACAACCTGTTTTTTATTTATCTGGGTGTATTGTTTATCAAAAAAATAAAAAAAATAAGTATTAATCGCAATTATCTTTTTGCTATCCTATGTGTTCTTTTCCAAGGGCTTGCCATGAGCATATTAGCTCATTTTGAGAATAATGCCGGCAGGTATTTTTATTTTGCAGTCCCCATGTTATTATTTTACCTCGCCGTCGAAACGAAACCTCTACTTTCAAAATATTTAAGTTCTGCTGATGTTTGAAGGAAAAGCAAATAAAATTATTGTCTTTTTTATTTACATTTCGATATTTGTTAATTCCATTGTCTTAATAAAGGAGCCGGCGGAATTTTACATCGGCTATCTCATCTTTATACTCTTATTGCCGGTTTTTATTAACCGCTACGGAGTTCCAGGAAATCTGTCTGTAGTTTTTGGCCTGCTCTTTGTTTCAGGATTACTGAACATATTTTTAGGATATAATACATATGCATTTTTTTTTAAAGTTTTTTTTGGAGTACTTTTTTCTTACTTGTTTTATTATTATGTGGTGTTGGAATCAAAGTATAATATTGAAAAACTTTTTCAGCTTTACCTGAAAGGCTGTTATATAGTTTGCCTGATCGGGTGGTGTCAATTAATTTCTTTTAAACTTCACTTTAAACCTGGTTATGATTTCGGATGGATACTTAACAAATGGGGCGTATACGATCGTGGTGATTTCGGAATTTGCATCAATTCTATTTTCGGAGAACCAACTTATTTCGGGGCAACTGTCTCGGCAGGGATGTTTGTTGCGTTATATAGTTTGGTCGGCCGGAAACCTTATTACCTGACTCGTTTTCAAAGTGCAGTTATTATAGGGGCATATCTTCTATCCTATTCAGGGCTTGCATACGCGGCATTTTTTTTGGCAATTATTTTTCTATTCATTAACTTTGGTTTGATACGCTATGTACTGGTGTTTGTTCCTGTGTTGATTGTCTCTTTTTATTTTATGTATAAAAATGTGACAGATTTCCGTGAACGATATGATAGTACTATTTCTATTTTCAGTACTGGCAAATATCAGATTGGGCAGACTCATGGATCCTCCATCATACTATACAATAACTACCGGGTGGCTATGGAAAATTTTTCACGCAACTGGCTATTGGGTACCGGATTGGGTTCGCACTCTATTGCATTTGATAAATACTCATTGATGAAGAATGAAAAAATTTCAGGCTTTAACCAGAATGGAGCCGATGCAAGCTCTATGCTGCTGCGTCTGATCTCGGAGACGGGAATTTTAGGAACAGGATTCATGTTATTCCTTACTTTCCGATGTTTTGTTATTCGTTCGAAAATTGCTAATGTGCAAATACCTGATCATTATTGGCTCATATCCGGGAGTATTATCGTGATTATTCTTGTGAATTTATTCCGGCAAGGAAATTATTTTCTTAATGGATTCCCTTTTTTTATTTGGATATATTATTATAATTACATTGCTTACAAAAATTTTATCACCAGTCTGTCAGATAAAAAGACAGGACTTGTTTCTCCTGACATTGCCCCGACAAAATGAAAGTTCTTTTTTTGTATACTGAGCTGTCTGCCTATTTTTTATCCTGTCTGGAAAATTTTTCTAAAAAAAAAGATATTGAGATTCATGTTGTTCATTGGGCCCAAAACAGGGAAGCTCCATTTCGATTTACTTTTCCAAACACTATACAATTTTATAAAAGAGCTGAATTTGATACTGCAAGATTGTCGATTTTGGCAAATAATATTTCGCCTGATTTGATCTATTCCAGTGGCTGGAAGGACAAGTCCTATCTATCTGTTTGTGGGAAGTTTAGAAAAAAAAATATTCCAGTCATAGTTGGTTTTGACAATAAGTGGACCGGCAGTTTAAAGCAGATAGCAGGCTCTTTACTGAGTAAAAAGATCATTCATAAAAATTTTTCTCATTGCTGGATACCGGGTAATCCCCAGTTGGAATTTGCCCGGCGCCTGAAATTTTCAGATAATGCCATTTTACAGGGTTGTTATTCGTGTGATCATGAATTTTTTTATGCCCGATATCTGGAGTTTAAGTATGCGAAGAAGAAAAAATTCCCACATCGATTTATCTTTACGGGCAGGTATTATGAATTTAAAGGCATTAAGGACCTATGGCAGGCTTTTACTGAGTTCCAGAAGGAAAGTCCAAACGATTGGGAATTATGGTGCCTCGGAACCGGGGATATTAAACCTATAGTGCATCCCAAAATAAAACACTTTGGTTTTGTTCAGCCAAAGGATATGGCTAAATTTATTTGCGATACAGGAGTATATGTTTTACCAAGTCACTTTGAACCATGGGGAGTAGCAGTTCATGAGTTTGCTTCAGCCGGGTTCCCTATTATTTGCAGCCATGAGGTAGGGGCGGCCAGTGCATTTGTAAAAAACGGAGAGAATGGAATCGTATTTTCATCGGGCCGTGTAGATGAACTGAAAAAGACGTTGAAAGCGATAGCCTCAATGCCGGATGAAAAATTGTTTACAATGGGGGAGAAAAGTGCTTTATTGTCGGATAAGATCACACCCTCTAAATGGGCGGATACTTTATTATCGGTTTTAAATAAAAAATTGCGATGAGAAAACCCAGAGTGCTCATATTTATTGAGTGGTATCTGCCAGGGTCTCGATCGGGCGGACCTGTGCAATCTTGTGCCAATCTGATCGCACACCTGAAAGATGAATTTGAATTTTCGGTTGTTGCCAGGAATACGGATTACATGTCCGAAACCCCCTATGCAAACATTAAAAGTGATCAGTGGAATGTATTGAGTGATGGAACCCGCGTATATTATTTTTCAGCCAATAAATTATCAAAACAGGCTATCTATTCTCTCCTGAAAAGTGAAGAATATGACCGCGTTTATTTGAATGGAATTTTTTCGAAGTATTTCACACTAACGCCACTTCGTTATTTCATGGGAATGACAGGTAGTAAGGTGATAGTGGCTTCAAGAGGTATGCTTGCAGACAGTGCGCTAGCAATAAAAAGGAGCAAGAAGAGCTTGTTCTTGTTTTTTGCAAAGCAATTCAATCTGTTTGGTGGTGTTTTATTTCATGCTACCAATGAACAGGAAGCAATTTCAGTAAAGAAAAAATTTGGAGTAAATGCAAAAATATGTATTGCTCCCAATCTGCCTGAGAAGCATGATATGAAAGAGTGGAAATCCAGATCAAAGCAAGAGAATTTGCTCAAGCTTGTGAATGTGGCCAGAATAGCTCCGGAGAAGAATATTAAATATGCGCTGGAAGTTTTGCAGAGTGTTACATCCAATGTTCAGTATGATCTTTATGGGCCGGTGTATGATGAACGTTATTGGAGCGAATGCAAACAGATCATTCGAATGTTGCCTGGCAATATCAAGGTGAATTATAAAGGAAGTTTAGAAAGCAATCAAGTGTCGGAAACTATTTCCCAATATGACCTTTTGTTCCTTCCAACGCTGGGGGAAAATTTCGGGCATGTGATTCTGCAAGCTTTGAGTGTGGGAACTCCAGTGCTGATCAGCGATAAAACCATGTGGAAAGGTCTTGAAAATAAAAATGCCGGATGGGATATTTTACTCTCTGACAGAAATAAGTTTGTATCGGTGATAGAAACTTGCGCTAAAATGTCTCCATCTGAATATGAGACTGTTTCAAAGGGAGCCTTTGACTTTGCTGAAGCATATAGGAGTAACAAAGAGCCTGTTGAGGAGAACAGGCAATTGTTTTTAAAGTGATAACTTTGCTATATGAAAACGGATCTTTCAAAATATAATAATGATTGGTACAAGCCGGGGGCTTCCGTCCTGGCACGAGCGATATGGTATGTGGTTAATCGTACTTTTCTCATTTCCTATTTTCCATTTTCTCCGGCCAAAATATTTTTGTTGAGTTTATTTGGTGCAAAGATCGGCAAAGGTGTAGTGATCAAACCGCATGTGAACATCAAATACCCCTGGCGACTATCTATAGGCGATCATTGCTGGATAGGTGAGGGCGTATGGATCGATAATCTCGAAGATGTTTCGATGGGCGACCATTGCTGCCTTTCCCAAGGGGCATTTCTTCTCTCTGGAAATCATAACTATAAAAAGAGCACATTTGACCTGATGACAGAAAAAATAATTTTAGAAGAAGGAGTTTGGATCGGAGCCAAGGCCATTGTATGTGGAGGGACGGTTTGTAGATCTCATTCAGTGCTGACAGCAGGATCTGTGGCTATGAATACATTAGAATCCTATTCGATCTATCAGGGAAATCCTGCAGTCAAAATTAAAGACAGGGAAATATCGGCTTCATGAGTTTTATTAAGAGCATAAAGAACATGGCAGGAAATTATTTTCTTTCGGGAGAGGTAAAATCATTGCATCGTACCAAGATGTTTGTGAATATGCAGGATGCGAGATCGGTGGGGATCGTTTTTGATGCTACCCAGGGAAGTAATTTTGATCTGGTCAAAAAATACATTGTGTATCTGAAGGAGATGAAAAAGCGGGTGAAGGCGATAGGGTTCTATGATCAGAAAGTACTTCCGACCATGGCATATTCAAAACTGGAATATGATTTTTTTTGCCAGAAAGACCTTTCCTGGTACAATGTCCCCAAGAATGTTTATGTGAAGAATTTTATTCAGGACGACTATGATATTCTGCTGGACCTGAATTTGAACGATCTTTTTCCGCTTCGGTATATTTCAACTATGTCGAAGGCGAAATTTAAAGTTGGAAAAAAGAGTAACCGAAATAATTCTATCTTTGATTTGATGATAGAAACTGCTGATGGAAAGGGCCTGAAATATTTTTTAAAGAACATTGATACCTACCTTTTCATTATTAACAAAAAACACGATAAACAAGTAACTGTAGATGAGTAGTATAGAAAAATTTAAAGGAACAGGTGTAGCTCTTGTTACCCCTTTTGACAAGAATGGAGATATTGATTTCAAGTCGCTTGAGAACGTAATTAATCACGTGATCAATGGCGGGGTTGAGTATGTGGTTGCTTTAGGAACCACCGGGGAAACTCCTGTGCTCAGCTCAGAAGAAAAATCTGCGATCGTCAGGCACACCGTGAAAGTGGTAAAGAAAAGAGTTTCGGTTGTCGTTGGTATAGGAGGTAACAGCACGCATGAAGTCGTACATACACTCAAGAGTTTTGATCTGGCAGGAGTTGATGCGATTCTTTCTGTTTCTCCATATTACAATAAACCCAATCAAGCAGGGATTTTTCAGCATTATAAAATGGTGGCTGAAGCAAGCCCGCTTCCCGTTATTGTTTATAATGTTCCGGGCAGGACCAGTTCAAACATCACGGCTGAGACCACATTAAAACTTGCGAGAGAAGTAAAAAATATAATTGCAGTTAAAGAAGCATCGGGCAATATCGACCAGATGATGCAGATCATCAAGCATAAGCCCAAAGATTTTCTCATGATCTCCGGTGATGACCTCATCACGCTTCCTATCATTGCTTCAGGAGGCGATGGAGTGATCTCGGTCATTGCGAACGCATTTCCTAAAGAGTTTTCTGAAATGACCCGTCAAGCGCTTAAAGGCAATTATGATACTGCGCGTAAACTGCACTACATACTCGATGAATTCACCCGTTTGATCTTTGCAGATGGAAACCCTGCCGGAGTAAAGTGCGTGCTTACTATGATGAAGATCGCCCCTCCTTTTGTCCGTCTTCCGCTTGTGCAGGTAAATGCCCAGGTGGAAAAAGCGTTGGTTGCCGAATACGCTGCGTACAAAAAGTGACCGACAACCTGTTTTCTTTTCAATTTATCTGTTTTGGTGAATAAATAATTCTTTGTGTTTCCTTGCTATTTAGCTATGTATTTCTTTCCTTTGGAAACACCAAATTATTTTTATGAAAAAAGATTTACTTCTTCTTTTATTTATAGCTGTTTTATCTCTCCATTCCAATTCTCAAAATCTTAACGTAACACTGGCCGGCACTCTTTCCTACGGCAATACCGGCCTGGCCAACATCTGCGGATGGAAAAGCCCGGTGGACGGGAAAGAATATGCGTTGGTGGGTGCAGCAAATGGAATGTCAATCGTGAACGTCACAAACCCGGCTTCTCCTGTTCAGATCAAATTGATACCCGGTTCGAATTCAGTTTGGCGTGAGATAAAGACCAATGGCAATTATGCCTACGTAACTACCGAGGCAGGAGGCGGCCTGCAGATCGTTGATCTGACCAACCTGCCGGGTACAAGTCTGCCGGTAGCCACATGGGCGCCAACCATCAGCGGAAAGACTTTAGGCAGCATTCATGCACTTCATATAGACAACGGGAAAGTGTATTTGTATGGCAGTAACATTGGGAACAAAGGAGCTGTTGTTGCGGATATTGCAACCAGCCCGATGTCCCCTGTTTACCTGGGCAGTTATGATAATCGTTATATACACGATGGATACGTTCGCGGAGATACGCTTTACGCTTGTCATATTTACCAGGGAGATTGTGAGATCGTAAATATGAAAAACCCTGCGGCCGGAGTTTCTCTGGCAGATTTTCAAACGCCAAGCGTTTTCACGCATAATTCGTGGCTTACTAAAGACAGTAAAATATGTTTCACAACAGATGAAGTGAGCAATTCTTTTCTTGCATCGTATGATATTACCAATCTGAATAATATCACGGAGCTGGACAGGATACAATCAAATCCGGGTAGTCAATCGGTTGTACATAACACACATATTATTCAGAAGAACGGTGTGGATTATGCCGTTACTTCCTGGTACAAAGATGGATTTACGATCGTAGATGCCAGCCATCCAAGTAACTTGGTTCAGGTTGGTAATTATGACACAGCTCCAACAGCATCGGGCGCAGGCGAATCAAACTGCTGGGGAGTTTACCCTTTTCTTCCTTCAGGCACCATCGTTGCGTCTGATATGCAAAATGGTTTGTTCGTTTGTTCTCCAACCTATGTTCGTGCTTGTTTCCTGGAAGGGGTTGTGATGGATTGCAATACCGGAAACCCACTTGCCGGAGCCAAAGTTCAATTACTGAACCCTCCTGTTCAAAATATTAATTCCGCTACCGATCTGACAGATGCTTATGGAAAATACGGAGTAGGAGTGGTAACAGCCTCTACCTATACTGTAATAGTTTCAAAGCAAGCCTATGTTTCGCAAACATTCACCGTATCAGTCACATCAGGAAATACGACAACCCTCAATGTAAATCTTTGTCCGCAAACACCGCCATTTAGCTATACGGGCCATGTGTTTGATAATGCAACGTCTGTCGGCATCAAGGGTGCAAACGTTCATATGCAGGACAGCTCATTGGTTTGGGATACCCTTACTGATGCGAACGGAAATTTTACGATCCCCAGTATGCTTAGCGGAACGTACGATATCATTGTTGGTAAATGGGGATATATTACTAAATGTTTTTCCAACCAGAATATTAACTCATTGTCTTCAGGTATCAACGTTGGCCTTGACGCAGGCATTTACGATGACTTCAGCTTTGATTGGGGGTGGATCCCATCGGGAATCTGCTCGAACGCATGGGTGAGGGGAGTGCCGATTGGAACGATTGACGGTGCCAATGGAAATGCAATTGCAAATCCCGATAAAGATGACCAGACAGATTGCTCTGGCCAGGCATTTGTAACGGATAATGGGGGTGGTGCGTCTTCTGATCATGATGTTGATCCTCCGGGTTATGCTATTCTTACTTCGCCACTGTTTGACCCAACTTCTTTTTCTGCTCCTATGGTCAGTTATTCCCGCTGGTTCTACGATGCCAAGTTGAACAATAAGTCTCCCAACGATACGATGGAAATTTATATTTCTAACGGAAGCACGACCGTTCTTTTAGAACGCATATTGAATAATACAGCCGGAAACGGAACTTGGGCGCATAAGAGTTATAAAATATCTTCATTTGCCCCTGTTACTGCAACCATGCAGATCAGTATCAGCATTTCAGATGCAAATCCGGGATCAGTAGTGGAAGGCGGCTTTGATAAATTTTATGTGTATGATTCTGCAACAGTTGCTGTGAACAACATTTCTGCCGCTGAAAAAAATGTTTTGGTTTACCCGAATCCGTTTGTTACTTCAACTAGCGTGCAAATTACAAATCACAAATTACAAGCTCCGATACTGACATTGTATGATGTTTTTGGAAGAGAAGTAAGGCGCCTAAAGCTTGAAACACTTGAAACAAAAATTGATCGCGGAAATCTTGTGAGTGGAATATATTTCTATAAAGTAACTGATGGCGAGGCACTGGTTGACACCGGCAAGATAGTGATCGAATAACCTGATGAAGCCTGCTGTATTTTGTTGGAGCGGAGGAAAAGATTCCGCCCTATGCTATCATAAAATTTTACAGGCAAAAGATTTTGACGTAAAATATCTTCTCACAACAATCAGTGGGCAGTTCAGGAGAATTTCCATGCATGGTGTTAGAGAAGAATTGCTGGACATACAGGCAAGGTCACTCGGGCTTCCTGTAAAAAAAATATATGTGAACGAAGGCACCAATGCTGAGTATGAAAAAAAAATGCGGCATGTACTTCTGGATTTCAAAGCTCAAGGGATTGAACATGTTATTTTTGGAGATATTTTTTTAGAAGACCTGAGAAAGTATAGAGAAGAAAATCTGGCAAAAGTCGGAATGCAAGCTGTATTCCCCTTATGGAAACATAATACCCGGACACTTCTTGAAGAATTTATTTCACTCAAATTCAAAACGGTTATCTGCTGCACGAATGATGCTTTTTTAGGAGAGGAATGGGTGGGGCGAATTATAGATGATAAATTTATTGCTAACCTTCCTGAAAACATAGATCCATGCGGAGAAAATGGTGAGTATCACACCTTTTGCTTTGATGGTCCCATCTTTAAAACCCCGATCAATATTTCTGTTGGTGAAAAAATTTATAAACCGCTTGTGTTGAACACAACCAACGACTGCGATCTGCCCTCATCGCAAACAAAGGGTTTTTGGTTTTGTGAGTTGTAGTACGATTGGCTGTTAAATTTCTGCCAGACGTCATAAAAAGTAATTCTATAGCTATTTTCGCCTTTTTCCCTCTGATTTTACATCTTTTTCTTTTTTTTACATGCTTACCCAACCCTTGATAAGGTATCTGCGTGTATATGAGTATAGGCGAATCATTGTGCGTTAATAAACACCAATAATATAAAACCAAAAATCATGAGTACCGAAGTGTTAATTCTGCCCGCACTGCTTTTATGCATTGCAGTATATTTTTTTGTAAGCATGCAAGCGCATGCAAGAGACAAAAAGAGAAAAAAGGTGCGCGACTTCTAGAGAACTTGTTGAGTAGTTCTCTTTTTGTAAAAGTAGTCAGGATGTAAAAGTCTTGGTTACTTTTTGTCTTTTTCCCAGGCTTTTTTAGGTCTTGGAGGAGGATTATAAACCTCGGGAGGAGCATTCTCATAAGCAGATATCAGGTAATAATACCAGCATATACTGAACAGATACAACCCTGCTGTGATAAAAAAGATATACGCATAGGGCACTTCATGTGACCGGAGCACTCTGAAAATATTGCTGCTGAAAAACCAGCTGCCCGACCAGATGGCAGCCGTGAGAGCGCTCACTATTTCCCTGTGCCTGAATCCAACATACTTCATGGTGATCTCCGAGGTGATGGGCATAGCAATATTCATAAGTGGCTGCCTGAAAACAAAGCAGGCAATTGCTATCCAGGCAGCATAGGCATAGGTGCTGTTAAACTCGGTAAGTGACATTCCGATCAAACACACTACAGCCAGAGCCTGACTTACAACAATTGTTTTTTTAGACCCAAATTTAGTTTTGATGTTAGGTACAAAAACATTCATGCTGAAAACAATGAGCGTGGTCCAGAAACTGATAAATGCATATTGGTATGGTTCTATATGGTGGATCTTAAAAAAGAAAAGGCCCATGAAAGGAACCACCAGCCCGGCTCCGGTGGCCAGCAACGTAGTGGGGATCATAGCTTTGATCACCAGCCACCATTTTATATCCCGAAAATCGTAACGGCTCCGCCTGAGAATAGGAACATAGAACTCTTGTTTTTTGGCGTTGTAGACAAAATATATTCCTACAAGACTTATAACGGAAATAATTTTTAAAATTGTTTTTTCGTCAAAGAACACGTGGTCTATTGTGCTTAAACTCCAAATAAGCACTCCGCTTATAAAGCCGCTAAGGCTCATGGTAGAATAGCTTAAGGAAATAGCGGCCGTGTGATTATCTTCATCTACGTTTCGAAGGATAAATGGAAGTATGGCCACTTCCAACCCAAGTACCGAAATGCCAAGCATGAACATGAGGGTATAGATGGCATAATCCATGTGATATTGAACCGCATAGATGAGCAAGAAGCTGAGAACTGGTGTGCAGATCGATGAAATATAAAAAAGAGGTTTGAGCTTCCTTCCGTTAATATAAAAACCCAGGCTGAATGATAGAAGCAGTACACTTAAAAATCTGTATCCATAAAAATCTGCAGCCTTATAGTCCGTATATCCAGATTTATTCATGAATACCAGAAGGATAGTGAGGTAGGAGTAGTCAATTAATTGTACAAAGAACTCAGCAATTATTATATAAATAACTGCCTTGTGTAAGCTCTTATATTGATCTAAGAATTTGAACATCTCAATTTTATTACTGCCCCAAAGTTATTATTTATGTTGAAATGCAAATAAATGTGTTTTTGATAGCCTGGTACCCCAACCTTTTTCATAATTTATTCGTGTTAGTTATAAGGTTTCCTGTGATTAATAACTGAAAAAGGTCATACTGGGGTATATTACTTAAGTTGTTAATAGGATATTGTAACCTTTTGTCAATTTTTCAGTACACGATCAGGGCTAAAAACCTTTAATAAAAAGATAATCATTTGCAGGATATTTCTTATTATATTCGTCCCCGAAACCAATCAATTTAAAGAACCAATTTATGTCATGATAAAAAACTACTCTTTAGTTTCATTTCCGCAAAAATTTTCAACTACTTTTTTCTTTCTTCTTTTAATTTCAAATTCAGGAATTGTAAATAAAATGTTCTCGTAGTACAATAAAAAACAAACAACAATATGTATTTCCCGAGCCTAAATCAGGGAGAGATTAAACCCATCGCGATGAAAAAAATATACACTACTTCTATTTCAATTATTTTATTCCTTTTCGGATTCAGCGCAAGTACTTTTGCGCAATGTCCGCAAATATGTTATAATACGAACATTAATAATGGCTGTGGCCCTCTTACAGTTATATTCACAAACACAAGTACTAATCCGAATACATATTATTCTACCTGGAGTTTTGGTGATGGTTCTCCAACGTATACTATGACGGTGCCAACACAAACCGTGTCGCACACCTATTCTGTATCTGGAAATTATATGCCCAGTGTGAATGTATACGATAACACATGGTTCTTCCTTGGCAGCAACAACAATGGATCTAATATTCAGGTGAATGGGGCTTACATCAATGCACCGGATACAGCTTGCCCGACAGACAATATAAATTTTTGTGGCTCGTGGCCTGCTAGTTCTTGGAGTTGGGATTTTGGTGATGGCGGAACTGCTTCGGGTCAAAACTGTACCTCACATACCTATACCGCTACAGGATCTTATACTGTAACACTTGTTGAAAATTCGGGTTGCGGTACTCAAACTATAAAAAGAACGATCGTTATAAATAATACGGCTATTCCGAATGCCATGTTCAATTTTAATCCCTGGCCTTCTGCATGCCCTACACAACCGGTGAGTTTCTACGCTAATAACCCGTTGAAAACATATACCTGGAGCTTTGGCGATGGAAATACTTCCAATCAGTCAAACCCTACTCATTCATATACAGCAACCGGCACTTACAGCATTACTCTTATCGGAAAAAATGGATGTAACAACAGTGCTTCATATACTCAGACCATTTCTATCAGCAACAGTGGAACAGGATTTACAAGTGGTGTGGGAATCAGTGATAATAATGGCGGCTCAGTATGTCCGGGCCAGCAAGTGAATTTGTATGTTTTTGGATCAGGTGGTTTTCCGAAATACGTTTGGGATTTTGGCGATGGAAGCCCGAAAGATTCTTCTAGTTCCAGCGTGAATCATACTTTTCCCGGAGTAGGAAATTATACGGTAACCTGTAAGATACATAGTTACTGTAATAAAGACAGCGTATTCTCTCATGTGATGAAAGTGGCATCTTATGTGCCATTTCCTAACCAGAGCTGGTTTAAGTTAGATATTAATTCTCCGGCATGCCCTGGCAGCAATCTGAATTTGAATGGTCCGGGTGGATATCCAACTTATAAATGGGACTTCGGTGACGGCAGTCCTATACAGACTACGAATAACAATAGCAACAACAATCACACTTATTCCACACTCGGCACGTATACCGCCACACTTACGGTCACTAATCTTTGCGGCAATGATTCTATCCTTCATGCTACTGTACAGATCACAAACAATGCGCCCTGGTCTTCGTATATGCAATTCAATGCTAATTCTCCTGCATGCCCTAACAGTAATGTAGGTTTCAATGCTCCGGGTGGAAACATATCTTATCTCTGGAATTTTGGTGATGGTTCTCCGGCTGTCACTACGACAGACAGTTATAATAATCATGTGTATGGCAGTACCCTAACCACTTACACGGCTTCGGTACAAATCACCAATGGTTGCGGGAAGGATACTACGGTGTATACTACCGTGCAGATCATGAATAATGTTGGTTTCCCCAATCAAAGTTGGTTTAAGCTGAATGCTAATTCTCCTTCTTGCCCAAATAGCTATGCCGGTTTTGATTCTCCGGGCGGTTATACCACCTATGAGTGGAATTTTGGCGATGGATCTCCTGTATTTACTACATCAGATAATCATCCTCAACATCTTTACGGTAGTACTCTTACAACCTATACGGTGTCTGTAAAAATTACTAATGGTTGCGGAAAGGATACCACATTGTCTGGAACTATACAGATCATGAGCAATGTAGGATTCCCCAATCAAAGTTGGTTTTCGTTGCAGTCAAATTCACCTATATGCCCGAGTAGCATCGGTAGTTTTCAAGCACCGGGAGGTTTCCCTAGTTACGTTTGGAATTTTGGTGATGGATCTCCTGCTGTAACATCATCCATGGATTCCAATCAGGATCATCTTTACGGTAGTACGCTTGGTACCTATACTGTTTCCGTTCAGATAACGAATGGCTGCGGTAACGATACAACTTTGTATACTACTGTTCAGGTAATGAACAACGTTGGATTTCCTCAGCAATCATGGTTCCAGATATATATTAACAATCCTTCTTGTGTAGGCGATCCAGCAGGTTTCAGTGCTCCCAACGGATACAGCAACTATCAATGGAACTTTGGTGATGGGCATACCGGAACTAGTTCTCAGGACTATACTACACACACTTATACAGCAGTGGGAACCTATTCGGTTTCGGTCTTTATCACTAATACATGCGGAAAGGACACCACTATTTATGCGACGGCTATTATTGATAACACAGGCTCTATTCCAAGCGATATATCAATAGAGATGACTCCGAATTCAGGATCATGCCCCAATGATATAGTGTCATTCAGAATTAACAGAAACGGGTACTCTAATTTCTTTTGGGATTTTGGTGACGGAAGCACATCTTCTACTTCCGGTGAAAGCACACTTCACTCGTATACTGCAACCGGAACCTATACGGTTTCTTGCAAGATCACAAACGGCTGCGGGACAAATAGAACAATCTATACGGTTGTTTCTGTCAGTAACAATAGCCCTGTTAGCTCTGATCTTGGAATAGCAGCTATTCAGCAGGCATCCTGTCCGGGTGATCCAATCATATTTATTCCTAGGAACGGACAGTTGAATTATACCTACTACTGGAATTTTGGTGATGGAGGTAAGGATACCACTACAGGAACAGGTGCTACTCATACGTACACTACAGTAGGAAATTATACAGTAAGTGTTATTGCTACGAATGGTTGTGGCCAAACTAAAACCGTAACCATGGTTGACACAGTTAAAAATAACGCAACCCCCAGCCTGTATATGCCCGGTGGTAGCCAAGATCCTATCTGGGGATTCCCCGGGAGTGATCACGGGGGAGGCGGGAACTCATCTGTAGGTTGTGCGGGCGATGCGGTTATTTTTTATTTCATGGGATCTTGCCCTAACAATCTTTGGAACTTTGGTGATGGAGTTACCGGAACTGCTACAGAACATATGGTTATTCTTGGCGGTGATGGTGGTACATATCCAGTTACAATAATCAAACACGCTTTTGCTGCTAATGGAACGTATACTGTTTCTCTTACGCTTACGAATAGTTGCGGCAATAGTGTAACAGGCACTCAGGTTGTAACAGTTGGAGGTAATTTACAGGTAAGCGGAGACATGTCTACTTCTCCGCCTCCGTTTACCACCTGCGCTCCGGTTGATTTTATCGGATTCGGTGGTAAAACATATAAATGGAATTTTGGTGATGGAAGTCCGCAGTTGACTACTTCCTCTCCAACTGTATCACACATATTTTCTTCTCAGGGAGTTTATGTGGCAAGTGTGATCATTACCAACGGCTGCGGAAATTCGGCTACGTATTCTAAATCTGTAAATGTTACAGGAGTAGGTGGCCCTGCAATTGCTGTAACAGGAACCGTTCCGCCTACGTGTATCAATAGTACCAATGCAAGTGCAACTATTTCTGTTTCGAATGGTCAGTTGCCTTATACATATATGTGGACGAACGGACAAACTACTACAACTGCTACAGGTTTATCGGCAGGTCAATATAATGTATCTGTTACGGACGCTTTGGGATGTTCTTCTACAAAGTCGGTCAGCATTTCTAGTCCGGCTCCTATTGTTTTAGGAAGTACTACATTTCCGGCCGGTTGCGGATTATCTAACGGAACAGCTACCGTGACTATTACCAGTGGTGGCACGGCTCCTTTTACCTATTCATGGGCATCAGGAAATACGTCTTCTGTTGCTGTCGGACTTGCGCTGGGTATGTATAATGCTCAGGTGACTGATTCAAAAGGTTGTACATCCACTACCAATGTAAGTGTGAGTGAAGCAAATTCAGCTGTGGTTACATTAACATCTGTGACAAATGCTTCGTGCAATACAGGTGCCAATGGTTCTATAAATATTACAGTTGCCGGCGGAACTCCACCGTACAACTATGCATGGTCCAATGGTTCAACGGTTGAAGACCCGACCGGCCTCGCAGCAGGGACGTATTCTGTGCTTGTAACTGATAACGGAAGTTGTAAGGCAACATTCAATACCTCTGTGTCAGAACCAACTGCAATCGTGGTAGCAACAAATACATCTGTTGCTCCTACCTGCGGAAACCTCGATGGAAGCGCTGCTTCCTCTGCATCGGGAGGTACCAGCCCCTATACATATCAATGGGATGCAGGTGCTGCTAGTCAAACCACCCAAACTGCCACCGGCCTTCCGGCAGGAAGTTATACGGTAACCGTTACAGATGCAAAAGGCTGTACGAATGTGGGTGTAATAAGTCTTAGTAACTCAAATGCTCCCAATGTAACCGCTGTAATTACAAACGTAAGTTGTTTTGGTGGAAGTAACGGAGCTGTTGATCAAACAGTAACAGGAGGCACATCTCCTTATCTGTATACCTGGAGTAACAGCGCATTCACTCAAGATGTAACCGGATTGACTGCCGGACAATATATAGTTACGATCAAGGATAAAGCCAACTGTTTGAGTGTGAGAACATATAATATCTCACAGCCCGCAGTACTTTCGGCTTCTGTAACCAATACAGGTGCAACTTGCGGAAACAACGATGGAACAGCCACTGCAAATATGACGGGCGGCAATGCACCTTTCAGTTATCTGTGGTCTGCCGGATCGCAAACAGCACAAACGGCTGTTGGCCTTGCCCTCGGCGGTTATACGGTTGCCGTCACTGACAGCAAAGGCTGCACGGCTTCGGGTACAACTTCTGTTGTTTCTACAGTTACTCCGATAAATATCTGTGCGATCACGGTTGACAGTACTTCTAAAAAGAATGTGATCGTATGGGAAAAACCTGTTGTAACCAATATCGACAGCTTTTTAGTTTACAGAAATATTGCTACGATATACACCTATGTAGGCGGTGTGGCTTATGCTGCGTTAAGCACATTCACAGATAATACAAACGGTGTGAATCCCAATGTACAGGCGTACAAATATGAGATCAGGGCACTTGATAAATGTGGAAACATCAGCGTGTTTAGTCCTTTGCATCAAACCATCCATCTTCAGGTTAGCGTAGCGGCTCCGCCCAACAGTTTTAACTTGTCTTGGAATGATTATTTGGGATTCCCTATCACGCAGTATCGTGTTATGGTTGACTCTTTGAATAATGGAACTTGGAAAGCGAGGGACTCTGTAGCATACGGTAGTCCGCTCACTTGGACAGATACCCGTCATTATCCAGACACAGTGGCCTATATGATCGAAACTGATCATCCGACCGGTTGTGTGGTGTCCATTGTAAAAGGTCCGGATCCGATGACATCAAATCTGAACTTGTCCAAATCAAATATCAACAGGATCAGGGATACTACCGGACAATCAGTCGGGGAGATTAAAAATGATATCATTCTTAATATCTATCCGAACCCGACCCATGGAATGTTTGTCATCGATCTCAAGAACCAGGCCAATAACACGCCTTCTATAAAAGTGTTCAATGTGCTTGGTGAAGAGGTGAAGACCATGAATCAATCCATATATCGGAACAAGGTCACAGTGGATTTGAGCAAACAGCCCCAAGGTGTTTACTATGTTCAGATATCATCTTCAAATAATATAGCAACCCGAAAAATAGTTATAGAATAAAAGAAGCATAATGAATATCTTTTCAGAAAACCATTTACAAATTTCTGTAAGTGGTTTTCTGTTTAGGTGCACTAAATTTATACCGATGAAAAAAATTTTTCTGTTTATTGTTTCTGCTTTATTTTTTGTAACCGGCTTTGCCCAGGATCCGACAGTTCCTCCAAATAACCTCACATTTTCTGGCATCAGCCAGCAAAATTTTAATATCTCATGGACAAGAGGAAACGGAAATTCTTGTTTGGTGGTAGTGAGGCCATCCTCCAGCGGCATTACCCATCCAACAGATGGAACTACCTATTCAGGGGGTGGCGGCACTTACGGAGCAGGATCATATTTGGGAAATAACAGTTATGTTGTTTATAAGGGCACAGGGACATCACTTTTTGTAAACGGATTAACTCTTGGGACTCAGTATACAGTAGTTATCTACGAATTTAGTACCGCAAGTAATTGGCCATATATATTTCCTCCTTATTACCTGACAACCAGTTATGAAACCGGAAGTCATTATACACTTACAACACCTCCTACAGTACAGGTTACAAATCTTAATGTTGGAAGTATTACTCCTTCAGGAGCCAATATTTACTGGACACTGGGCAATGGCGCTTATAACCTGACAACGGTAAAACAGTCATCTACAACTAACACCGCTCAGCCTACGGATGGAACGCCTTACACGGCTAATTTATCTTTTGGGTCGGGTGACATATTAGGTACGTCTCCTTATTCCTATGTTGTGCATATTTCAGCATGGTCTTCGATCTATATAACGGGTTGCGCTCCTGCTACTGATTATGTGGCAAACTGTTTTACTTATAACGGACTCAGTGGCCAGCAGAATTATTATAAAGTCGGCTACCCGCAAAAGGGATTCACCACGCTTGCAACACAACCAACAGGAAATTGCACATACTCCTATATGACCGATGTTACGGATAATGCAATGACCTTACATTGGGTAAGGCCTACTTCAGGGGCAGGGTCCAATGTGATCGTTACGATGCGCGCATCTACTTCAGCAGATGCCCCTGTATCGGGTACTAATTATTCAGCAAGTTCCACATTTGGTAGCGGATCTCCTATCGGAAGTTCCTATGTGGTCTATATGGGATCTTCCAATACCGTGCGTGTTACCGGGCTTACCAGCAATACAAACTATTATGTAAGGGTCGTTGAATATAACGGAGGTGCGGGAACTTTTAATGCAACAAATAATTATGCAGGATCTTCTCTCACAGGAAGCAAATACACATTGCCTGTTGAACCTACAACGGCTGCAAGCAACCTTATTTTTTCAGGTGTGCAAACCAATCAGGTTACGGCAAGTTGGACCAACGGAAATGGTCCATACAGGGCAGTAGGGGTTCGCCAATCCAGAATTCAAACGGCCCTTGCTTTTGATGGAGTAGATGATTATGTAAATGTTCCATATAATGCAGCACTTCAGCCAACTAGCGCACTTACCGTGGAAGCATGGGCATATAAGGCCAATTGGGCAAGTTCTGTTGGTACACAAGTGATGGCAGGTAATTATTATGGTGGTGGATACATATTGTTTACATCAGGAAATTATATTTATGCGGATATAAGGAGGAACGGAAGTACAGCTTATCTTAGTTATGATGCATCTTATCTTTTGCCGGGCTGGCATCATTTTGCGTTGACCTATGACGGGCGCTACTCTACGGTATATGTAGATGGTGCAAATAAAGTTTCAGATGATGCCGGAGGCAATTATCCCATCGATTATAGCTACGCAAATAATTTCATGATAGGGGTAGAGCCTGGAACTGGAACTACTCCCACTGCAGGAACCTATTTTAACGGATATATAGATGAAGTGAGGGTTTGGAATATCGCCCAATCCTACGTATTCATCCGAAGCAATATGAATAAATCCATGCTGGGAAACGAAGCAGGGCTGGTTGCATCCTGGAGTTTGAATGAAGGGTTTGCCGCCTCTTCTGTTGCGTCAAACGGTTCACTTTATGCTCCTTTGTTTCAGGGAACGCTGACTAATTTTAATTCAACTGCGGCTGCATCCTCTTTCACCGGCACAAGCGGTTGGGTAAAATCCGGTGCGGTGGTTGATCTCCCTGTTGATTTTACATACTATGCTCCCAATACTAATTTTCAATCCGGTGCGCCAATCGGAAATAAATATTATACCGTGCAGTGGAGTAGCCCCTCTTCGGTAACTGTTACCGGTTTAACGCCCGGTACTTATTATGATTTTGTAATTGCTGAGTTTGGTTATACGAGCACCTATTATAATTATTTAACGTCTACCTATCTCATGGGAGATGTTCAAACCACTGCTCAGCCTGTCCCTACTGTTAGTTTTTCGCCAACCTACGGAACGGTAGGCACACAGGTTACTATTACCGGAACTAATTTTGATCCTGTAGCAGCAAACAATACGGTTTATTTTGGCGCTACAAAAGCAATTGTACTTTCGGCAAACACGGCACAACTGGTAGTTCTTGTTCCTTATTGTGCAAACTATGTCCCTGTATCGGTAGAGGTAAATTCTGTTACAGGAACTTCACGCAATCCGTTTGTGGTCATTGAATGCGGAGGAACGATCAATGCCGGAGCTTTTACGGCCAGTACATATACAACCGGTGCTGTCAGAAACGGTACTGTAGCGAAAGATATAGATGGAGATGGAAAATCCGATCTTTTAGTTGTAGATAATTCAAGTGCTAACTTCTCGGTATCGCTCAATCAAAGTGCTAATGGTGCGCTGGGCTGGGCTGCTGCTGTCAATTACGCTACCAATACAAGTCCAACCCACATAACAACAGGCGATCTGGACGGTGATAATAAACCCGATGTGCTTGTAGGCTGTAATGGATCGGGAGGAATTTCAACCATTGATATTTTCAGGAACCTCAGTAGTTCGGGTTCTGTTTCCTTTGCAACAAAAATCCAAATACCATCCTCTGCTTCTCCCGGTGCTTTGCGCCTTGCAGATTTTGATAAAGACGGTAAACTCGATCTGGTGGCTGGCCACGCTGGTGGAATTGTTTCGGTTTATCTGAATACAAGTTCGAAAGGGTTGATCAGTTTTGCCCCTCGCCTTGATCTTCCTGCTTTAAGTGATGCTGCTTCTCTTGATGTGGCAGAGTTCAATGCGGATGGAAAAATTGATATAGTTGTTGCAGATAGAACGAATAATAATGTTGTGTTCTTTCAAAACAATAGTACAACCGGGAGTTTGGCGTTTATGACTGCTGTACCGCTTGCGGCAGGGGCTAATGTGTTATGTGTGACAGCCGGTGATATTGACAGTGACGGAAGACCGGATGTGTGTGCGGGCTTATCTACAAGTTTTGTTCGTGTTTGCAGGAACCAAAATGTCGGAGGTGCAATTACAGCTGCTAATTTTTCTACACAATACAACTATGCTGCGCTTAATAGTGCTACCTATGGAATTGTTGTAAACGATCTTGATGGGGATAACAAAAATGATATTATAAGTGGTTCTGCACTTTCAGGAAGTATTTCAGTATTTCAGCAAACTTCGCCTGCATTTACATTTCCTGGAAGAACGGATTATGCCGGTTCCGGATTGATTTCTTATTACCTCAGTGCCGATGATTTTTCAATGGATGGAAAAACAGATATTGTCGCCTCTAACGGCAATGCAAATTATTACATCTATAATAACACGATCAATGCGCTTCTGGGACAGCCGATCGCAACTTCTTCGGTTTCTGTTACCGCAGCTACTCAAACAACATTTACTGTTTCATTAACGGTTGCGGGTGGGGGAGGCTCAACCAGGCTTGTTGTTGTGAAGCCATCCTCATCACCTCAGATATTTCCTTCTGATGGAGTGAGTTATTCATTTGATAATAACTATTCACTGGCCCCTGATCTTGGTGCCGGGAATAAAATTGTAATGAATAGCAATGCAAGTTCTGTAGTCGTGTCAGGATTATCATCCAACACCAGTTATAATGTATATGTATATGAATGCAATGGTACCGGATGCACTTCAAATTACCTGACCAATCCGTATGGGTCTAATTCAGCAACTACTCTGAACTACCCTCCAACATTCACCATCACTAACACCAGTCCGGCTGCGGTTTGTCAGAGCCCAGGCGCATTAACTAATACGGTAACAAGCATTAATTCAGGAGGAGAAAGTCAAACATTGGTGGTTACAGCAACCTCCAGTAACACGGCACTGATCCCTAACGGAAATATTTCAGTGACCTATACAAGTCCTGCTTCAACCGCCACAGTTTCTGCTACACCTGTTAATGGTCAATCGGGTACATCGGTAATTACTGTTAAGGTAGATGATGGCGCTACCAATAATAATATATTTCAAAACACATATACGATCACTGTAACACCCTCTCCAACCGTAGCAAATGCAGGTTCAAACATAACTATTTGCGGATCAGCAACAAATCTTGCAGGAAATGATCCTTCTTCTGGTGGAATCGGAACGGGCGGATGGTCTTTTATATATAAGTCCGGATCTTCTACGCAGGCGATTCAAACACCATCAGCTTATAATTCTCAGTTGAACACGATGGCTGTTTTGGATTCGGTTCGTCTTGCATGGACTATCTCCAATGCACCTTGTCCTGCTTCAGTGAGCCAGGTAAGCGTTAAAAGAAATAATTGTCCGATGACGGCTGATTTTATTGCTAATCAAACTAATTTCTGCGGTACCAATACAACCGTAAGTTTTTCTGATCTCTCTTTTTCAGGCGGTAATACGATCATTGACTGGACCTGGAGTTTTCCGGGAGGAACACCCAGTACCTACACTACTTCAATAGGTACCAACCCTCCTCCGATCACTTATTCAACTCCGGGAATATATTCGGTTTCATTAACGATCACATCCAACATACCTAGTTCAAGTTCTAATGGAAAGTCAGGCTATATTAATCTTACTGCCTTGCCGGGAACAGCTACAACCATCAGCGGGCCTGCAACAGTCTGTCAGGGCCAGACGGGTATTACTTATTCTGTTACACCTATTTCCGGGGCCACTACCTATTCCTGGTCTGTGCCTTCAGGCGGAACCATTATTGGCGCTGCAACTTCAAATACCATTTCAGTTAGCTTCAGTAACAGTGCAGTTGCAGGAAATATTTCTGTGACGGGCCATAACTCTTGCGGAGATGGTACTACCTATAATCAGGCAATAGCTATGAATAATTTACCCGGTGCCACAGGCGTGATTTCAGGCCCTACAAGTGCCTGCCAGAGTGCCACCGGAGTTGTATTTACTACCGGTGCAATATCGGGTGCAAGTACATATACATGGACGCTTCCTCCCGGTGCATCTATTACAGGAGGACTCAATACAAATTCAATAACGGTTAGCTTTTCAAACTCTGCTACTGATGGAACAATTGATGTGATGGGACAAAACTCATGTGGTGTAGGCACTTCTTCATCAGCGTATGGTTTTAGTATCGATTCACTTCCTGTTCCTGCAGGTATTATTTCAGGGAATACGACTGTTTGTCCCGGTGATACTGTGGTATATGGTATTGCTTCACTCCAGTATGCAAATACATATTCATGGACACTTCCCTCCGGAGTTTCGATTGTCGGATCTGCGAATACAGGAACAGTCACTGTAGCTTATTCTATTGCTGCTGCTTCTGGAAATATAAGTGTTAAAGGTGTGAATACTTGCGGAAGCGGAACTGCTTCTACGCAGTCAGTCACTGTAAACCCACTTCCATCTGCAGCTACTGCCATACTTTTTAATTCAGGAAATACGACCGTTTGCGCAGGCAGCCCTGCAACCATATCGGCATTTGTCAGTTCTATCCCTAATGCAACTACCGGATACAACTGGATTCTTCCTGCCGGATTTATTCTTAATTCAGGTGCCAACACAAACAATATAATAATGAGCATCTCTCCTACAGCTGCTTCAGGGACCATCTCAGTGAATGGAATCAATGGATGTGGTGATGGAGTTGCTTCGTCTGTTGCAGTTACAGTTTCTCCGCTCCCGGGCCTTGCCAATACGATCACAGGCAGCGCAACGGTTTGTCAAACACAATCGGGCGTTGTTTATACGGTTCCTGCAATTGCGAATGCAACAGGTTATAGCTGGTCACTTCCTCAGGGCGCTTCCATTGCAAGTGGATTAAATACAAATACGATCACTGTAGATTATTCGGCAACAGCTGATACAGGATTTGTAACCGTGACCGGAACCAACGGCTGTGGAAACGGGTTGTCAACCGATTCGTTTGCCGTGACAGTAAACCCTTTACCGGATCCTGCCGGTGCAATTACCGGTGCATCAACCATATCAATATGTCCTGTTCAAATCGGTGTTTCATACAGTGTAACCCCGGTCAATCATGCAACCGGGTATATATGGGTTCTGCCAACAGGAGCAGTTATTGCTTCGGGTAATAATACGAATGCGGTCCTTGTCAACTATTCTGATTCTGCATTGACAGGCAATGTGATGGTGACTCCAACTAATGCCTGCGGAAGCGGAACGCCTTCTATGCTTGCTGTTACGGTGGATACGCTGATATCTCAGAATATCTGTGCAGTAACAGTAGACAGCACTTCCAAAATGAATGTAATTGTTTGGGAGAAACCTGTTTCAACTACTATTGACAGCTTTAGAATTTACAGAGAGATCGCTTCAACGTTCACGTACATCGGAAACACTAAATACAGCAGCCAGAGCCAATATGTGGATTCTACCATAGGGGTAAATCCTAATATCACTGCGTACAAGTATAAAGTCTCTACCGTGGATGTTTGCGGAAATGAAAGCCCTTTAAGTTCATTCCACAGAACCATTCACCTGGCTGTTACGCCTGCATCTCCTTGCGGTTACAACCTTACCTGGAATGATTATATCGGGTTTCCGATCACTCAATACCGGATCATGCGCGATACAGGAACAGGCGTCTATCACCCTGTAGATTCGGTTAGTTTTGGAAATAATGCATGGACCGATACGAAATGTTATTTGATCACCGATACGATCGGATATTACATCGAAGTGGATCATCCCGGATCGGCTTGTGTGGTCTCTATCAAACATGGCCCTGATCCAATGACCTCCAACCTTAACTTATCTAAATCAAATGTGAATCGTATTGCTGATACTACCGTAACCGCTGTTCCGGGGGTGAATGACAGTTATGTGGTTTCTGTTTATCCCAACCCATCCAGCGGTTCCTTTATGTTGGAATTGAACAACGGTATGGATAGGGCAGAGGTGAAGATATTTAATATGATGGGAGAAGAACTTCGTATAATGGAGGCTTTAGATAGAAGTAAAAAACTTCTTATCAACATGGCCGGATATGCAAAAGGTGTTTATCAGGTACGAGTAACAAGTGGTCATACGATCATAAACAAAAAAATAATTATCCAATAACGTATAAGAGAAAATGAAACGCATTCTTATTGTCTTTGCACTTGCTGTGATGGCAAGTGGCAGTATGTATGGTCAGGGCGCTAAAGAAAAAACTTCACCATCTTCTCAAATAGTATATGGGAAATTTACTTTAGGTAGTATAAATGAATTATCTGGAAATCAGATAATTAAATTAGATTCATTGTATATACTTTCTGTTCCCGGTAAAGAGACCGGAAAAATTGTTTCTTACAATGTTTTTACAATTATTGATGGGCGTGGGATCTCTGAAATAACCTATGGAAACAGACTGAGTAAAAAACAAAAGATACTGATCAGTAAAGTAAAGCCCGGAGATAATCTCTACATCGAAAAAATTGTTGTGAAGTATCAGGGGAAAGAAAAATCGACCCTGAATACAAAGATTACCTTCAAGATAAAGCCATAGCTATTTCCTGGTAGTAATGCTGTAGGGCAGAATAAAAAAAGCATTTTTATCTCTCGGGTGCTGTTCCAGTTTAATGATCTTATCCTTTTCAGCCTGTCTTAAAAAATCATTCCACATCTTAAAGCCGTATTTTGTCTGGCTGAATGAAGAGTCCAGCTGTACCAGGTGGTTTTTTATTCCACCTGCATTTATTTGCTTTCCTCGTTCGTTGAAGTAGTTAGCGGCTTCTTTAAGCAGTTTGTATGCGTAACGGATATCTGTCTCGTCCGATACTTCCTCTTCTTCTTCCACAATGATATCTGAGAAATTCTTTAACTCATCACAATAGCCCTTGAGCAGGGCGCTTAAGTTCCCTTTGCGTCCGATCACGATCACATATTTATTATGTTCGCGCAGCATCGAGATCAGCGGGGCAAAATCGCTGTCGCCCGATATGACCACAAACGTATCAATGTAGTTTTTTGACAAGGCAATTTCGAGCGCATCTACCGATAGTTTAATATCTGCAGAGTTCTTTCCGCTGTATTGAGAAGGCACTTCCGTTAATTCGATCGAATCCTCCAGCATCTGCTGGCGGTAGGTAGCAAACTGTCCGGCCCAGTCGGCATACGCTTTTTTTACAATGAGCCTTCCACGACTTTTCAGGTAGTTAATCGCACTGCGCATCTCGGCCTTTACCTGCTTGGTGTGTGTGGCTATTTGTTTAGGGTCTTTTTTATCCGTATAAGCAATATTCTGAAAGTCGATGAAGACTGCCAGATTGCTTGTGATGAATTCTTCCATTTGTGATAAAATGATTGGATTGGTTTAGACAAATATACAGGATATGAGAGGTGAAGAACTGATAAAAATCATTTTTCATTGAATAGGTCCAGGTAGAGATCTTCCACTTTTTTTCTGGCCCAGGGAGTTTTGCGTAAAAAAGTGAGTGATGATTTTATACTTGGATTTGACTTAAAGCAATTGATGTTTACCTGATTGGCCAAAGCTTCCCAGCCATAATGGTCGAACAGATCTTCCAGGATCATTTGGAGCGTCTTTCCGTGTAGTGGATTGTTTGCCTGTTCCTTCATGTTCAGAAATACCTATTTTTGGGTAACATTAAACCTATGAAAGTTATTCAAATTATTGGCGCATGTACATTGCTTTTATTGATTGCCTGCGATGCAAATACAACCACATCAACTATGGAAGCAGAAAGGATATCCGTTAAACAAGAGAATATTACTTACACGGGTGATAATATTACCATGAATGGCTTTGTGGCTTATAATGAAGCATCCGCAGCTAAACGCCCGGTGGTGCTCATCGTACACGAATGGTGGGGGCTGAACGATTATGCAAAAGGAAGAGCGAAACAATTAGCTGCGCTTGGATACCTCACTATAGCGGTAGATATGTATGGAGATGGAAAAACAGCAGAAGATCCGGATAATGCCGGAAAATTAGCCGGACCGTTTTACAAAGATCCTCAGATGGCTAAAAAAAGATTTGATGCTGCACTTGCCAAAATTAAAACATACGCAGTTGCCGATACCAATAATATAGCAGCCATCGGGTATTGCTTCGGAGGAGGAATGGTTTTGAACTTCGCGCGATTAGGAGAAAATCTTAAAGGCGTGGTGAGTTTCCATGGAAGTCTGCTCGGAGTGCCGGCTGATAAAAATTTATTGAAAGCTGATATATTGGTTTGTCATGGTGCAGACGATAAATTCGTAAAGCCTGAAGAAGCAGCTAAGTTCAGAAGCCAACTGGATTCCATAGGAGCTTCTTATACGTTCAAATCATATGAAGGGGCTACGCATGCATTTTCAAATCCGGAGGCAACAGAAAAGGGCAAAAAATATAATCTACCCATTGCCTACAATGCAGCAGCTGATACAGCTTCGTTTAATGAAATGAAAATGTTTTTTGATAGGATATTCAAGTGATCTCATTCGTTTGATAAGTCTGTGGATAAAAAAGATCAGTCAATTCATTTCTCCCTCATTCTAATTGTACCTTCGTCCTGCAATGGTTCCTGATTTCTGATAGTTATTATCAGATGTTAGGATTAAAAGGGAATCACGTTCAAATCGTGAGCAGTTCCCGCTGCTGTAAGTTCTTTAGTTAATAGTTTGGTTTTCCTTTGTCCCTCGGTGTGGGGATTAGGGAGGACAAGACGATTAATTGTTTCACGAAATACCACTGTCTTTTATTGACGGGAAGGTGTGGAACAGAACAAGCCAGAAGACCTGCCGGAGCAATAGCAATGATTCCACCTCATTGCCTCATTCGGAACTTCGGGAGAAAGTGAAGATAGAGAGAAGAAATTTTTTTAGCTGTTTTCTTTTCTCTTCTTTATTCCTCCTGTTCCGATAAAAAAACAAAATGCTAACTTCTGCTTTTGCTTTGCGTGGAACAAAGCCGGGGCAGGAACAAAACAACAACAAAATGCAAACACACAACATCATCATCGCGCAAAGTGTTTTATCTTTGCTGAACATCAAAACCAAGATTCCCGTTATGAAGAAGATCTATCTGCTAAGCGTATCGCTTATTTTATTTGCCGGCATCTCTCAGGCGCAGCGTACTAATGGCATGCGCAACCGTTCGGTATGGAAGGATTCTCCTGCTAAACAGGATACATCTGTACAGGAATCTCCCCAGGTAGATCAGTCGGCAGAACAGGATACCGCAAAACACCTTAATGAAGTAGTAGTAACCGGATCCAGAACCGAAAAGACAATCGACCAGGTTGGCAGGAGCATTTCTGTCATTTCTGCTGAAGATATTAGAAGATCAGGCGCTAACACGCCTGCTGAAGTGCTTAATATGGCAGAAGGTATTTATGTTGCCGGAGGGCAGCAAAATTTTGGTGCAAACCAAAGCCTCTTCATGCGTGGTGCCAACAGTAACCAATCGGTGGTCATGATCGATGGAATGGTCATAGCCGACCCAAGTACGCCAACAGGTGCGCTGGATCTTTCTGAACTTTCTCTCGCTGAGATCGATCATATCGAGATCGTTCGTGGCTCTCATAGCACGTTATATGGTTCTTCAGCCATTGGAGGTGTTATTAATATAATTACCAATAAAAAACAAAAGCAAGGTTTAAACCTTAATGCCACCGGAACTGCCGGTACCTTTGGAGATCAAACATCCCTTATCGGGCAAAATATCGGCATGAATTATACATGCAAGAGTGGTTTGTATGCCAACCTGAATTTGAACAATGTTAATAGTAATGGTATTGACGCTACCGTTGATACCATGAATGGAAAAGGAATGCCTCACGACAAAGATGGTATGACACGTTTTGATTATGGAGGTAGAGTAGGGTATAAGAGCAACATGTGGGACCTGAGCGTTACTCAAAAGGTCACACAAACACATGCCGACATTGATTCTCGCGAGTTTAAGGATGATGATAATTCCACACTTGACTTTCAGCGTAAGATGCTTTCTTATGGCGCTTCCTGCAAATTAGACAGTGGTTTTATTATTGCGTTCAACGGGGGACATTCCACGACCATTAGAACTCTCCTCAATGATTCTTCCAGGACAGACAATGCAGGTCATTATGATCATAGCTATTCAAGAGGAGTTTATACCGGAGAAACTTACTCCAACGAACTCCAACTGCAGATCAAGCAAAAAAACTGGAGCGCTGTGCTTGGCGGAGCATTGAACGATCAGTTTATGAGCCAGGATGTTTATGCTTATTACTCCGGATTTGCGACCTCATCAAATCTTGATTCTATCGAGGCTTCTCATACCGCTAGTTTTTTTATTTTGACAGAGTTGAAGGGCTCATTGATCTCAGAAAAATTAAAAGCACTTTCTGTTTCTATGGGGGCAAGAAATAACAGCAATAACACCTTTGGCGGCTATACTACCTATCAGTTCAATCCCATGGTGAAAATTTCTGCAACATCTACTTTGTATGCAAATATATCTACGGGATATAATGCGCCTTCATTGTATGAATTGCATTCACCTGATCGCGATGTGTCGTCATTTATCTCAAGAGGGAATGTGAATCTTCGTCCTGAAACTTCAGTGACAAGAGAGTTCGGCCTCTATCAGAAGATCAATGATAAAACAGGAGTGCGCATCAGCTATTTTAAAACAGTGATACGGGACGTGATCGAGTATGTATATCTCTGGGATAAAAATATAGGGTTGGATACCCTTGGAAATAACTGGATGAGAAATGATTTTCGCGGTGATACGTATCTGAACCTCGGAACGATCACTACCGAAGGAATTGAGCTGGAAGCGCATGGCGCTATCGGAAATAAATTCCTTGTGTCGGGTAATTTTTCTTATCTTAAAGGCACGCAGGATTTTGCCTCCGTGTGGATAGATACTGTAAAGACTGAGGGCAACCACGTTCAGCTGTTTAATAACGGATCGTTCCTGACAGATAAGGTGCAATCCAGCGGTCTGACCCGCAGACCTGTCACTGCAAATTTCACACTTACGTACATGCTTTCTTCAAGAGTCTTTTTTAAAGGCGTGATGAAATATGTTTCTAAACGTAACGATGTTATATATGATTCCGGGCTCGGGCCTTATGGTGCCTTTGGAAAAATACCGGTGCAGTCCTATACTTTATTTGATGTCATCATGGGAGTGAAGTTCAACGACAATATTTCCGGCTTACTCAGAGTAGAAAATATTTTCAATGAACAGTATACTGAGATACGCGGATATGCCTCGCGCGGCAGAGGGTTGTTTGTGAGTATTAATTATAGATTTTAATGCCCTGCTTACGAATTACGAATCAGTAACGAATTTAACGAATGAATACAACCCAGATTGGTAACATTCGTAATGGATTCGTAATTCGTAACCAGAAAAATGTATGAAAAAAAGACCGCTTATATTAGTTACTAATGATGACGGAATCACTTCTCCCGGCATTGCTGCTCTTGTAGCAGCCGTAAAGGAATTGGGCGATGTGGTGATCGTTGCGCCTGATAAGCCCCAATCGGGAGTGGGGCATGCCATCACTATTAATGCTACCCTCAGGCTCAATAAAACCAATTACCACAACGTTAAAGAGGAATACAGTTTATCCGGAACCCCGGTAGATTGTGTTAAAATGGCAACAGATAAACTGATGAAACACAAACCTGATCTTATTGTTTCGGGAATTAATCATGGATCCAATATTTCTGTGAATGTGATCTATTCGGGAACGATGTCTGCCGCAGTAGAAGGCGCTATAGACGGAATTCCATCTGTAGGATTTTCTTTAATGGACTATTCCATCAACGCAGATTTTACTGCTGCTACCGAAGTAGCAAAGATCATTTCAAAAAATATCCTTGCAAACGGTCTGCCGAAAGGCATCTGCCTGAATGTGAATATTCCTCCGCTCAAACTTTCTGAGCTCAAAGG